>NZ_JBETMF010000005.1:0-337656 GCF_040427045.1 Agrobacterium vacciniicorymbosi | reverse complement strand
CTTCAGTTTTCTCTAGAACGAAGGACATCGTCGCTAGCAGCGCCGCCGCCCTCGTCAGTGAGCGGACTTATAGAGGACACACCCGAAACAAGTCAACAGCACACCTGTAAAAAAATAGACATATTTGATAGGTCATTGGTTTTATTGGGTAATTTTAGATTTTGGTATCTTGGGCCGTCATATTGGCCAACTTCCTTCATATAGGAAGAGCGGAAAAGCTGCTCATAAGAAGGGATACTGTCTTAAGCGCCACGTTTTCGACATGACACATCCATATCCGGTATCCACGAAGCGGTCTGCATATAAAGGCGGGGAAGATTCGGGCAGGCATAAAGCCGACGTTTGACTCCGGACTTTGAAAGTTGCACATCTTCGGCTCACGGTTTCTGGAGATCAAATGAACGACTGGTCGCGACAGGCATGATGACGGATCGAGACATGATCCGCTCGCTTGGAACCGAACCGCCCATTCTGGCGGAGGGACGGCGCGCCCCTGATCGGCGAGAGATTTCTCTGCGTTGGCTGAGCGGTACGTTTCTGACCGGCATTACCTCCTCCATCCTTATGGGTGTTGCCCTGTTTGCCGCGCTTGATGGCCGACAGCAGCTTGCCATTCCGGCAGAAGCCTTTGCGCGTGCTGATATGGAGCATGACGCATCCGAGACGGTGCGACGCGGTACGCGGCTTCTGGCACCCAATATTGCAGCGCGACCATCCGACCGCTCGGTCATGGAAGTTTCGACCGTCATTCATGATGGTGACAAGGAAGTGGTGCGCAAGGTCCCCTTCTCTCATGTGAAGATCGCGCTCGCCGCCAATTACAACAATCAGGAGGACTATCCTCCCTTCGATCCGCTGAATATTTTCGCGACCAATGACGATGCCTCTCCAGCAGCCAGCAAGACCGGCACGATCTACGGCTCCGAGGTGGAATCCGAAGTCAGCCTGAAGACGATTGCCTTTCCGACCAAGAACAGCCCCTTTGCCTATGCTGGCGGAATGAGCTTCGACGAGGTGGAAGAGGCTGTTCGCTCCAATGGCTCCATGTTGACCGATGGCAATGAGCAGCTTTCCGCCCTTTATTACATCGACCCACGCCGTTTTGAGGCCAGTGAAGATGTGGATGTTACGGCAGGGCTTTCGGCGCGCGTTGTCGAGCAGAACATGTCCGTTTCCACGCCGCAGGCCTCCACCGTCAAGGTGCAGGAATATGCCGACGACGTGATCCCGGTTCGTCAGGCCGAAACGATGGAGGAGGCGCTGTTTGGCGCCGGTTACTCCAAGGAACAGGCCAAACAGACGGCTGCGGCCTTGAGTGCTGAAAACGGATCGGCTGAGGTTCAGGCCGGAGACGTGCTGCGCATCGGCATTTTGCAGAGCGAGGAAAAAAGCGACGTCGTGCGTGCGAGCCTTTATCGCAAGTCGCGCCACGTAGTAACCGTGGCAACGAGTGACACCAAACGTTTCATCAAGGCGACCGAGCCGCCGCATCTGGATGCCGTGGCCACGGCGTTTGACAGCAGCAATGCACCACTGACGGCAAACCGTGATCTTCCGCGCGTTTACGATGGCGTTTACCGGGCGGCGCTGACCTATGGCATGAACCAGACGATGGTGGCGCAGCTGATCAAGCTTCTGGCCAGCAGCGTCGATTTCCAGGCGCAGCTAAAGCCGACGGATTCGCTCGAGGCCTTCTTCTCGGTCCAGGGATCGGACGGCAAGGCAACCGACCAATCCGAGCTGCTTTATGTGAATGCCAAATTCGGCGATAGCGAAACCCGCTTTTATCGCTTCCAGAACCCGGAGGATGGCAGCGTCGATTACTTTGACGGCCAGGGCAAGAGCATCCGGCAGTTCCTGATCCGCAACCCCGTGCCGAACGGCCGCATGACATCCGGTTTCGGCATGCGCCGTCACCCGGTCCTGCGCTTCAGCCGCATGCATACCGGTACCGACTGGGCCGCGCCACGCGGCACGCCGATCATCGCAACCGGCAATGGCGTTGTCGAGAAGGCAGGCTGGGCGTCCGGCTACGGCAACCAGACGCTGATCCGCCATGCCAATGGTTACGTGTCCTCTTACAATCACCAGAATGCGATTGCCAAAGGCGTCGTGGAAGGTGCGCGCGTGACCCAGGGTCAGGTGATCGGCTATGTCGGCTCTACCGGCCTATCGACCGGCGCGCATCTGCATTACGAGTTGATCGTCAATGGCACCAAGGTCGATGCGATGAAGGTGCGTTTGCCGGGCGGGAAGTCGCTTTCGGGTGAAGCGCTGGCGCGGTTTTCGGATGAGAGACGCCGGATCGATACGCTGCTGAACATCGATGGCAAGCCGGAACAGGTCGCGAGCCGCTAAATCATCTTTTCGGACCGAATGAAAAAGGGCTCCATCGCTGGAGCCCTTATCTGTTTCATCATGCCGCGTCGGCGGTTTCGACGTCGGGACGCAGCGGCTTGACCTTGAACAGCAGCCTGTCCGTGCCCGAGGTGACCTTGACGCGTGAGCCATCCGGAATGTCGCCGCTCAGGATCATTTCGGCAAGCCGGTCCTGAACGCTCTTCTGGATGATGCGCTTCAGCGGGCGGGCACCATAGGCAGGGTCGTAACCCTTGTCGGCCAGCCAAATGCGGGCATCCTCATCCAGATCCAGCACGATCTTGCGGTCGCTGAGCAGCGAGACGAGACGCTGAAGCTGGATATCCACGATGGCACCCATTTCATTGCGATGCAGGCGATGGAACAGGATGATGTCATCGATACGGTTGAGGAATTCGGGCCGGAAATGTCCCCGGACACGCTCCATCACCATCTCGCGGACAGAATCCACATCGTCATTATCGCCCATCTGCGTCAGGAACTCCGAACCAAGGTTCGATGTCATGATGATGATGGTGTTCTTGAAATCGACAGTGCGGCCCTGCCCGTCGGTCAGACGGCCATCATCCAGCACCTGCAAGAGGACGTTGAACACGTCCGGATGCGCTTTCTCGATCTCATCGAACAGCACGACCTGGTAGGGACGCCTGCGAATGGCTTCCGTCAGTGCACCACCTTCTTCGTAGCCGACATAGCCAGGGGGCGCACCGATGAGCCGGGCAACGGAGTGTTTCTCCATATATTCCGACATATCGAGGCGAACCATCGCGGTCTCGTCGTCAAACAGGAAGCGAGCCAAAGCCTTGGTCAGCTCTGTCTTGCCGACGCCGGTCGGGCCGAGGAAGATGAAGGAGCCAATCGGACGATTGGGGTCCTGCAAGCCGGCGCGCGCACGGCGAACCGCCTTCGACACGGCCTGAACCGCCTCGCCCTGTCCCACCACGGACTTGGCAAGCTCGTCTTCCATGCGCAGCAGCTTTTCGCGCTGACCTTCCAGCATCCGGTCAACCGGAATGCCGGTCCAGCGGGAAACGACGTGAGCAATATTGTCAGCCGTCACCACTTCCTGAACCATCGAAGCCGTGCCGCTGCTATCGCGTTCTTCCGCCGCAGCCAGTTCCTTTTCGAGGCCTGGAATGATGCCATAGGTCAATTCACCGGCACGCTGGAACTGGCCGTTGCGTTGAGCCGTCGCCAGCTCGTTGCGGGCCTCATCCAGCTGCTTTTTCAGATCAGCCGCATGGCCAAGCTTCTGCTTTTCCGCCTGCCAGCGGGCCGTCAGCGCATCTGCTTTTTCTTCCGTATCGGCAAGCTCGTCTTCGAGCTTCTTCAGCCGGTCGGCAGACGACGTATCGGTCTCCTGCTTCAAGGCTTCGCGCTCGATCTTGAGCTGGATGATACGGCGATCCAGTTCGTCCAGCTCTTCGGGCTTGCTGTCCACCTGCATACGAAGACGCGAAGCAGCTTCGTCCATCAGGTCGATGGCCTTATCCGGCAGGAAGCGGTCGGTGATATAGCGGTTGGACAGTGTCGCAGCCGCCACCAGAGCCGAATCCGAGATGCGGACCTTGTGATGCTGCTCGTATTTTTCCTTCAGGCCACGCAGGATCGAAATCGTGTCCTCAACGGTCGGCTCATCCACCAGAACCGGCTGGAAACGACGGGCAAGTGCGGGATCTTTTTCCACATGCTTGCGATATTCATCCAGCGTGGTTGCGCCGACGCAATGCAGTTCACCACGGGCCAGAGCCGGTTTCAGCAGGTTGGACGCATCCATGGCGCCATCTGCCTTGCCCGCGCCGACCAGCGTGTGCATCTCATCGATGAAGAGAACGATGCCACCGGCTTCCGCCTGCACTTCGTTCAGCACAGCCTTCAGACGCTCTTCGAACTCACCGCGATATTTCGCACCGGCAATCAGCGCACCCATATCGAGCGCCATCAGCTTCTTGTCTTTGAGGCTTTCGGGCACATCGCCATTGATGATGCGCAGGGCCAGACCTTCGGCAATCGCCGTTTTACCGACGCCGGGTTCACCGATCAGCACGGGGTTGTTCTTGGTGCGGCGCGACAGAACCTGAATTGTGCGACGGATTTCATCGTCACGACCAATCACCGGGTCAAGCTTGCCATCGCGGGCTTCCGCCGTCAGATCGCGTGCGTATTTCTTCAACGCATCAAAGCCTTGCTCGGCATTGGCGCTATCTGCGGTGCGGCCCTTGCGGATATCGTTGATGACCTGGTTCAGCGCCTGCGCGGTCACGCCTGCCTTCTTCAGGGAAGCGGAAGTCGACGCAGAGGTCTCGATGGCCATGGCCTGCAACAGCCGCTCCACGGTGACGAAACTATCGCCCGCTTTTTTGGACAGGTCTTCGGCGGTGGAAAACACCTTGGCCAGCGGAGCAGTCAGCGACAGGCCGCCATTGCCGCCGGAGACTTTCGGCAGCTTGGCCAGCGCGGCATCATTGGCAAGACGCGCTTCCTTGGCATTGCCACCGGCACGCTCTATGAGCGCCGCCGCCATGCCCTGGTCATCATCCAGCAACACCTTCAAGACGTGTTCAGCCGCAAATTGCTGATGGTTTTCCGCCAGCGCATAGGTCTGCGCCGATTGCAGAAAACCGCGAACGCGCTCGGAATATTTTTCAATGTTCATCGTCAAACTCCTCTTACCGCCCTGCCCGTTCTCGGCACAGTTTGGAATGTTAGGGTTGAGGCTCCCTGAAGCGGCAAGCCCCGCTACGATATCAGGCTGTTGAGATTTGCCCGCATCGCCTTGAGTGGAAGGCTTGGCATGGTGCCGCGCATTCCACTCTGATTGGCTTGATATGGTATGGGATTTTGATTGTTTAAAGAGGTGGTTGATGGGGGTGTGGTGATTTTTTGGGGCGGCTGGCGTTGGAGCAAGATCGCCACACCCTCCACCCTCATGCTGAGGTGGGAGCGAAGCGACCCTCGAAGCATCGGCCACGCACTCTGCCCCAAACCCGCACTGCCCCAAGCCCGCAACCCCCGTCCTTCGAGGCTCCGGCTGCGCCTGCGCACCTCAGGATGAGGGTTGCTATCGTCGCACCCTGCTTCCAGCTTTCAGCCTCTTACTCCGCCCTCTCACAAGGTAGGGCTGCCACACCCACTGCCCTCATGCTGAGGTGCTTTGACCGTAGGGCAAAGCCTCGAAGCATCCGCCGCAAACTCTGCCCCAAGCCCGCAACCCCCGTCCTTCGAGGCCCCTGCGGAGCACCTCAGGATGAGGGTTGCTCTGTTGCACCTGACGTTCTTCGCCTTGCACACAGCATCCAGCCACACCCTCCAAAATCCAATCCTGTCAAAAATCCCGGCAACCCATCACGCAAGCTTCGCCGTTCACGCGGCAGCATCTGCCCGTGGTATGCTTTACTCTCAGGTCCCATCACCATCAACGGCCATGGGTATGTCGGACGGGGCGCTGTAAGCTGCCTCGTTGGGTCGTCTATAAATGGCACCTCGCAGCGCCCCGTTCGGCTTTTTTGGCCAAACAGCAATCCACTTGCCATGGCTGGCAGAACCCGGATGGCAAAGGCGAAACCTTGCCGGAGAACCGGTCGGACATTTCAAGGCCCGACCCTTCCCATCCGGGTGGCAATGGTCTGTTGCCAGATCATCACCCTGCCAGTTCGGCTGCACCTGCCTTCGATTTGCTCCCGCGCCGATAATCCAAGGGGCGGGAGGATCGATCCGTTTTTCGCAAGGGCTTGCCGCGTCCATGATGGCTGCGGTTCATCCTTGCGATCCGTCCGCGCCGTTTCACAACGGTGCGGGGCAGATGCAGCGTGTTCCTGTGTACCGCCTGACTTTCGCCTCTCACCCCATGGTCGCGTTCGACCAGAGGACGATGAGCTGTCGGAACACCCGGCGGCGGTTAAGCCTTTCGGGCATCGGGAGAATGACACCGGCCGGTCCGAAACCGTGTCACGCTCCTCCCGTTGCCGCCGGGGGGATTGCTGCTCGACCCCGGGATCGAAAGGTTCGCGTCACCCTCTCAACCCCAGCGCCGGTCCCGCCTCGCCGCAACGCCTTGCGGTGTATCCGAGGGCGGAACGGGGCCATTGTCGCTGAGGTCTGGAGGCTGTGAATGAAATTTTGTGAGATTTTTTTGTGGGGTGTGGCGGATTTTGTTTAAGGTGTTGATTTGGTTTGGATGTTTTTATTGTTTGAGGTTTTTGGGTGTGGTTTACCCCGACGTTTCGATAAGGGGCCGCCACACCCACCGCCCTCATGCTGAGGTGGGAGCGAAGCGACCCTCGAAGCATTCGCCGCACATTCTGCCCCGAGCACGCACTGCCTCAAGCACGCAACCCCCGTCCTTCGAGGCTCCGGCTGCGCCTCCGCACCTCAGGATGAGGGTTGCTGCGGTGTGCCCAGCTTCCACCCTTCTCAAAGGGAGGGTTGCTCCGTTGTGCCCCGCCTCATCGGCTTTTTTTCGTCAGCCGGGCAACCACAACCTCCACCCTCTCATTGGGAGGCTTGCCGCACCCGCCGCCCTCATGCTGAGGTGGGAGCGAAGCGACTCTCGAAGCATCCGCCGCATACTCTGCCCCGAGCACGCAACCCTCGTCCTTGGAGGCCCCTACGGGGCACCTCTCCTTCGACAGGCTCAGGATGATGGATGAGGGTTGCTCTGTTGCGGTGGATCTCTGACATTGCCTGCATCTACGGCACCATGGGTTGCTTTCCAAACGCTAACGCCCACAGAAGCCGAGACAACCCCTACTCCACAAAAACCCGCACGCTCGACGCCCGTCCATCCGCATCGATCACCGTCAGTGTCGAAAACCCCTGTCCCTCCGGCAACCACTCACTGCTTCGGCGGCGGGACGGTTCGGACAAGGGTTTACCGTTGGCAAGCCAGTGGAAGGGCGCGCGGCCGCCCTGAAGTTTTAGGACGAGGGGGGAGAGTTCGCCGCTCTGGCCGGTGAGTTCGATGCGGGCGCCCTCGGGCGGATAGACGATCTGCGGTGAGGGTTCGCGGCGCGAGGCCGACAGGAGGCCTGATGGGGTGACGCTGAAGCGGCGTTGGTTTGCGGGGAGGTCCTTATAGGCAAGCCGGGAGACGCCCGGTGGTGCAGGCGGGAAGGGGGTGATGGCGACGCCGGATTTGGTGAAGGCTTCGAACAGGATGGGGGCTGCGGAGACGTAACCGGCAAGGCCGGGGACCGAGCCGTTATCGGCACGGCCTGCCCAGACGCCGATGACATAGCGGCCATCGTAACCCACCGACCATGCATCGCGATAACCATAACTCGTGCCGGTCTTGTAGGCGATGCCGCGCTGCTTCATGCCGAGGGGTGGAAGCACGCCGGAGAGGACATCGCTGATGTTCCAGATGGCGGCTTTGGAAAACAGCGGATCGACATCCAGCACCTGCGGTCTGGCGCGCACGCCATCGCCCAGCTGCACCGGCTGACCGCCATTGGCCAGCGCTGCGTAAAGCTGGACGAGATCGACGAGCGACAGGCCCGCGCCGCCGAGCGCAATGGCAAGCCCCGGCGCTTCTGCCTTCGGCAGCACCATCTGGACGGAGGCGCGGCGGAAGCGGACCATGAGAGCGGCGGGGCTGACGGCATCCAGCAGGCGCACGGCGGGGACGTTGAGCGACAGTTGCAGGGCCTGGCGAATGCTGACATCGCCCTGATACTGCATATCGAAATTGCGCGGACGGTAGCCGGAAAAATCCGCCGGGCGATCTTCGATGATGGTTTCCTGCGCAATCAGGCCGTTTTCGAAGGCAAGGCCATAGATGAAGGGTTTGAGCGTCGAGCCGGGAGAGCGCACCGCGCGGGACATTTCCACCCAGCCACGGCGGTCATTGTCGAGAAAATCCGATGAGCCGACGTCTGCGATGATGTCGCCGGTGGTGCTATCGGCCATGACGATGGCGACGGAAACCTTGTCGCCCAGCTTTTCGGCGGAGCGCTGTGCCAGGGCTTCAAGCTCTCTTTGAATAGGCAGGCGTAGCGTGGAGGCTATGGTGACGGACTGCGGGAAGCGGGCGCGCGCCGCTTGCGCCAGATGCGGGGCATAGGAGGGCAGATCGAGCCGTTTTACCGGAATGGCGGCAATGGTCGCGCGGGCGGCTTCGCCTTCCCCCACCACCTTGGAGACAGCGAGACGTTGCAACACGCGTTCGCGGGCGAGCTTTGCGGCATCGGCAAAGCGATCCGGGCGGCGTTTTTCCGGCAGCTGCGGGAGGGAAACGAGGAGTGCCGATTCTGCCGTTTCCAGCCGTTTCGGCTCCTTGCCGAACCATGCCAGACTGGCGGCTCTGATACCTTCCAGATTGCCGCCATAGGGCGCGATGTTGAGATAGAGGTCGATGATCTGCTGTTTGGTCAGCCGACGCTCGATCTGCCAGGCGCGCGCCATCTGCAGAAATTTGGCGCTGAAGGAGCGATCCGGGCGCGGCTCGATCAACCGTGCCACCTGCATGGACAGCGTGGAGGCGCCGGAGACGATGCGTCCATGGGTCAGCAATTGCCAGGCGGCGCGGCCCAAGGCTGTGAAATCGACGCCGCCGTGATCGAAGAAGCGTTGATCCTCATAGGCAACCAGCATGCGGATGAATTGCGGATCGACATCCGCAGCCGACGTGTGCAGACGCCAGCGTCCGTCCGGCGTTGCGAAGGCGCGCAAGAGTTTGCCATCGGCATCCAGCACTTCCTGCGAGACGATGCGGGCATTTTGCAGCGGTGGCGGAAAGGCGCGGTCCAGACGGTCGAGGCCGTAGACGGCAGCGCCAATCAGCACGGCCGAGACGACAAAACCACTGACAAACGCCCGCCACCTGATCATTGCTGCGCTGCGCGGACCTCCATGCGCCCGGTAGCGGTGCGGACGGAAAATTGCGGACGGTACATATCTTCCACCGACGCCGCCGGATTGTCGTAGGTGCCGGGGGTGACGGCGCGCACGACATAAGCGAGCGTTATCTCCGAACTATCACCTGATGCACGGTCGAAGGCCGCGACGAAACGGTCGTAGCGGAATTCGGTGTGAGCGGCCTCGGTTTCCGGCAGCCAATCGAAATTGGAAAGCGCTGCGCTGTTGACGAGGCTTGGATTGTCGATCTCGAAGCCGGAAGGCAGGAGATCCGTGACCATGATGCGCGATTGCCAGTCATTTTTCGGCGTGACCGTGAGGACGACGACATAGCGTTCGTTCTGGGTGGCTTCGCTGATGTTCACCTCTTCGCCATCCATCGAATAATAGGTCTTCTGGATATCGAAGCCTTCGCCGCCAGCTGGCAGCGGCTGTGCAGGTGGCGCAACGGTGGTGACGACAGCCGTTACCGTATCTTTCGAGGCATTGGTGATCTTGATGGGCGATTGCAGCAGCTCATCACCGCTGATGCTCTTGCTGTAGCCGCCATGTTCCACCGTGCCGTTGATATCGAGCTTGACGTCCTTGTCTTCGCCCTTCAGGGCGCGGGCGGCGAGCAGCATCCAGGCCTGTTCCTGCGTGCTGGTATAGGGCTTGGCGTCCCACGCCTTGGCCACCGCACTGGCCAGTTGCGGAACGACCGCAGGCACCGGGCGGCTTTCGGCGGCGAGCGCCAGCGAGGCGGCACCATCACGCAGGACCGAACCGTAATCGGCTCTGGAAAGGCTGACCTTGGTGGTGGCCGACGCCATGCTGAGAGACGCGCCGAAGACGGATTTCGCCCGTTCCGCATCGCCATAAAGCGACAGGGCCGAGGCCAGTTGCGCCTTGGCAAGCGGCGTCGGAAAATCCTTCAGCGCCGTGTCGGCGTAATAGCGCAGATCGTTGATGGCGGCCTTGCGGTTGCGGGCGAGAACATAGAGCGAGTAGGCGATCTCGTTGCCACGATCCTTGACGTTGTTGTCGTAGGCCAGACCGTTTTGCAGGTTGGTGAGCGCCTGTACCATCGCCGCTTCGGGCACATCGAAGGATTGTTCGCGCGCACGTGTCAGGAAGTCGGTGATATAGGCATCCAGCCACAGGTCACCCTCGCCCGGACCCCAGAGGCCGAAGCCGCCGGAGGAGGACTGGAAGGACAGCACGCGATAGATCGCATCCTGTACGCGCTTGTGGATATCGGGATCGTCAACACCGCCGCGCTGCTTCATCAGTTCTGAGAGATAGAGCAGGGGCAGCGCACGGCTGGTGGTCTGCTCGGCGCAGCCATAGGGGTATTTGTCCAGCATCATCACCAGACCCGGCACATCGAAGGCAGGCGAGCGGGTGACGTTGACGGCGACAGATGAGCCAAGCAGCATGCTCTCCGCCAGAAGATTGCCATCCACGGTCAGGCTGCTGTTGGGCGCGATCTGAATGTTGCGTCGCGTGGTGACCGGCAGCACGGCAGGGCGAACCGGAATGTTCAGCACCTGCTGCAACGAAAGGCCGCTGGCATTGGCGAGCGTGATGGTAATCGCGCCATCGCCGGGATTTTCTCCCGTCAGCGGCACGGTCAGCGATGTCTTGCCGCCCTTTTGCAAGGCGAGCGTCTGCGAGACCTCACCCTCATCGACGGTGATGGACATGTTGCTGGCGATGCCGAGCTTGTAATCGCCCGCCTCGCCGTCGGTATTGGCGATATCGATGCGCATTTGCGAGACATCGCCGGGGCTCAGGAACTTCGGCGCGCTGGCCGTGATGACGACGGGATCGCGGATGACCACGTCAGAGACGGCATGGCCGACACCGGTTTTGGTCCAGGCAACGGCCATGACGCGGGCGGTGCCGTTGAACTGCGGGATGTCGAAACGGATGGTGGCCTTGCCCTGCGCATCCAGCTCCACGGGACCGGCGAAGAAGGCGACCAGCTTTTCCTTGGGCGGGCTACCTTGCAGCGCAACCTGCCCGCCATCACCGCCGGTTTTGAGACGCCCTGTGGCACCCAGCGAACCATCGATCAGGCGACCATAGAGATCACGGATTTCCAGACCCAGACGCCGCTGGCCGAAATACCATTCATCCGGCTTGGGCGGCTCGTAACGGGTGAGGTTGAGAATGCCGACATCGACAGCGGCAACGGTGACATAGGCCTTGTCACCCGCACCGGCACCGGAGACCTGAACGGGGATTTCCAGCGGTTGGCGTGGCAGGGTCTGCTTGGGAAGCGTGAGCGCTATGCCGAGCTTGCGTTCACCGGGATCGACCGCCAGCCATTTGATGCCGATGGCGCGCATGGGCATGCGGCTTTCCTGCGCATCGCCGGGGCGGAACAGGGTGGCGGTGACGTAGGAACCAGCACCCCAGTCTTGCGTGACGGGAATATCCACCTCGCCGCCCTTGTCACCGATCTCGACATTCTGGACCGCAATCAGCTTTTCCGAGCCGGATGTGATCATCAGCTGGCCAGCATAGCGCGATGTGACCTGCAATTTGGCGGTCTCGCCGATCTTGTAGCTCTGCTTGTCGAGCGCGATTTCCAGCGCATCGGGTGTTTCGGTGGAGCTTGCGGAGACGAACCAGCCGGCATCGAACTCGACGCTGGAGGTGGGGCCGTTGTTTTCAGCCGATTCGACTTCGAGGCGATAGCGACCCCATGAGGCAGGCACGGAAATCTCGCCGCCATTGGCATCGATCGCCAATGTGCCTGTCTGCACCTGCTTGGTGTAGACGACCGGCTCATAACGCCAGGAATTGCCCTGACGATACCATTGATAATTCCGCTCGACCTTGATGAGCTTCCATGTGAGGCCGCTCATGGCCTGTTTGCTGCCGTCAGGACCAAGGCTGATGACATGGAAACGACCGATGGAATTTTCAGCGAGATCGCCGGAAAATTCCGGCTTGATGCCGATCATCGCACTATCGGATTTGACCGGCAAAGTCAGTGAGCGCTCAACGGCGCGGCCACCGGCTTCACGCATGCGCAGGGTGATATCGGCGGAGAGATACTGCGTGGTGGAGGGCAGATCGGCCAGCGCGACGTTGAAGGTTGCCTTGCCGTTTTCATCCAGCACGGGAAGATCATCCAGCGTGGTGCGGCTTTCCTCTTCTGTTTCCTCATCCGCAAGACCGAACATATAGCCTTCGAAGCCCGGATGGGTGCGGGTGGGCTTCAGCGCAATTTCACCTTCGAGCGTCAACCCGGCGGCGGGTGCGCCGTAGAGATAACGGCCATCGACATCGATGGCGGTATCACCGGCCGGGTCGATCTCCTTGGCCTTGCTGGTCAGATCGAATTCGGTGCGATCCGGCACGAAGTCATCGACGAGGAAGGATTTCTGGCTGATGGCAGCCGTCTTCGGGTCCGTATGGATGGCCAGGGTCCATGTGCCGCGCATGGCATTTTCCTGCAGGGCCAGATCGACTGCATAGCCGCCCAGCGCCTTGCCATCGGCGACGAAGCGGCGGTCCTCCACGCCATCGGGCCGCGAGAAGATGAAGGTGAGCGGCAGGTTCTCGACCGCATTGCCTTCGATATCGCGGGCGAGCGCCGCAGCATGCACGGTTTCACCGGCACGGTAGATGCCGCGCTCCGTCCAGCTGAAGACATCGATGGCACCGGGGGCGGCACGACCGGTGACGCCACGGTCGGAGAGGTCGAACCCGGCGCGGGTCATATCGAGAAAGACATAATCCTTGTCGCCATTGCGCGCCGTGATGATGGCAGGCGCCTGACCGGCGGTGCCACGCATGAGGCCTGCGGAAAACACCGCGCGGCCCTGCGCATCCGTCGTTGCGGTGCCGAGAACTTCATTGTTCTTGGCAAGAAGCTGGAGCGCCACGCCATCCAGCGGCTTTGCGCTGCTGAGCGCGCGAACGAAGACATTCAGCCCGTCCGTTCCGGCATAGGTGGTGATGCCGGTATCGGAAACGAGGAACCATTGCGTGGCGCGCGAATCCCAGCTTTCCGGCGCAGTGCCGGGTGGAACGGCGGTCAGCACATAGATGCCGGGCTTGCGCTGCGGCAGCGCTTCATCCACCGGGAAGCTGGTGACGACATCCTTGTTCAGCTCGTTCTGGATATCGATGCCGCCCTGCCAGACGAGTTCGCCGATTTCGTTTTCAATCCGCTCTGCGCCATAGCCATCCATCTGCGTCAGGAACTGCGAGTTGGTGAGCAGGCTGGTGATGCTGCGATCGCCCACCCGGTAAAGCTTGAGATCGGCGTGATCGATATTGACGGAAACGAGCGGAATGCCACGGCGGGCGGTGCCGGGCAGAACGAAATTCTCACCGGTAAAGCGCACCGACCCAGACCGGTCGCGGACGTAAATGTCGAGATCGACCTGCTTTTCCAGCGGCTCTTCGACAGAGGACGGCAGACCGGCGCGAAGCGCGATCTTGTAGCGCTGGCCGTGGGTCAGGCCCTCCACGCAAATCTCACTGCCCTTGGCTTCGATGGCCTTGGGGGCAGCGCCATCCAGCGTGACGAAGGAGGAATAATCGACGCCGTTTTTGACCAGCGGTTCGGAGAACTGGATGCAGGCGCGCGGGCTGACGCTATCGGTATCGACCGTGTTGTTGGTGACCCGGAAGCCCTGACGCGCCTTCAAGTCCACATAGGCGGCGCGCGTCTTGGCATTGTCCGACAGCGCAAGGCTGGCCTTGTAGCTATTGAGCGCTGCGCGGTAGCTCTGCGTTTTTTCAAAGGCCTTTGCCAGCGTGTTGAGCGCATCGGTGCGCGCGCTGACGGTGCGGCTCAGCGAATAGGCATTGAGGGCGGCGGTGGCGGATTGCCCCGATATCTCGTAATTATTGTCTATTCGTGCGGCTGTACGGGACAGCTCTGACCAAACAGCACCGTCATCCGGGTTCAGCGCCAAAGCGGACTTATAGCTCTCGACCGCTTGGGGAATATTGGCAGCGCCTGCGAATTGCCGGGCCTGCGCCAGAAGCGCCTCGACGCCCTGCGACTGGTCCGCATCCGATGCCGCAAGGCCTGCCTTCAGACGTCGCGCCTGCTGGTACAGGCTGTCATCCACGAAGGAGAGTTTCTGTGGCGCGCCAAGATCCGGCTCGCTGGTGACTTCCACCACCTTGCCAGCGACCGCGCCGGGGAAGGCGTTGAGCTGGTTGAAATCCGATTTCAGGAAGCACCATTGCACCTTGGGATTATAGGTGAAGGCCTTGCAGGCCTTGTCGTTGATGCAGATGGTTTCGCATTGCGGCAGGGAGACGTTCTGCTCTGTGCGAAGATCGAAGCCGAAATAATCACCATTTTGGGTGGTGACGACCTTTCGTGTTGCGTCCTGCGCAAGCGCTGGCTGGATGGCCAGAGTGGCTGCAACGAAAAACAGGCTCTTCAAAACAGAACGCACGAACATTGGTCCCTCCCCGGTACGCACGACCGCCGCGACTCTGCTCGGATTTCATGCAGAAAGTCAATGCGATCTGGAGTTCCTGGGCGCAGTCATATCCAGCGCTTCCTACCCGCAGTGGCTTGCACAAAAGCGTGGCCGAGAAACCTGCCTTACATGTTGGCATATCCATGAAATTCAGCGTTTGCAGCCTTTTCCTGCGGGAAACCGCTGCCAATCCTTTCGCCGCTATCGATTGACATAGGATTTCTATCGCATATATGTATGACAACTCTGCCTGAGATATGATTGGGAGAACAATGGGCCAGACACAGTACACGAACCGCTTCGCCATCGACCCGAAGACGGCTGCCAAATTCGGCACCGAGGAACTTCGCGAGAACTTTCTGCTGCCGCCACTGTTCGTCAACGACACTGTTCAGCTGCACTACACCAATTACGACCGCATGATCGTGGGTGGTGCCGTGCCGGTGTCGGGCTCGCTGGAACTGGAAGCCATCAAGCCAACGGGCACGAAATCCTTTCTCGACCGCCGTGAGCTGATCGTCGTCAATATTGGCGGCAAGGGCACGGTGACGGTGGATGGCGTAGCGTTTGAAACCGGCACGCGCGACATGGTCTATGCGGGTCTGGGTACGAAGGTGTCTTTCGCATCTACCTCTTCCGAAACACCCGCCAAGTTCTATCTGCTCAGTGCACCGGCGCATGCCGTCTATCCGGCTAAGCATATCAGCATCAGTGATGCCAAGCGCGTCGATCTCGGTTCGCAGGCAACCAGCAACGAACGCTCGATTTTCCAGTTCATCCACCCGGAAGGCGTCAAGACCTGCCAGCTTGTTGTCGGCATGACCAGCCTTGCGCCCGGCTCCGTCTGGAACACCATGCCATGCCATATTCATGATCGGCGCATGGAAGCCTATCTTTATTTCGACTTGCCGGAGACGGCGCGCGTCTTCCACTTCCTGGGTGAACCGAACGAAACGCGCCATCTGGTAATGAAGAATGAGGAAGCGGCTCTCTCTCCCGGCTGGTCCATCCATTCCGGTGCCGGAACGGCCAATTATTCCTTCATCTGGGCCATGGCCGGTGACAATGTCGACTATACCGACGTCGATCTCGTTGCCATCGATGATCTGAAATAAGGACACGCGATATGAGCGAGAGCAAAGCCTTCGTCAATGCCGGTGACGGCCAGTGGACGCCAACCGAACCCGGTGTTTCCCGCCGCATCATGGCTTATCTGCCGGAAATGATGATGGTCGAAGTCATCTTCGAAGCGGGCGCCATCGGCTCGCTTCACTCCCACCCGCATATTCAGGCGAGCTATGTGGCCGAAGGACGCTTCGAGGTGACAATCGACGGCGTGACACAGGAACTGGAGCAGGGCGGCAGTTTCATCGTCAAGCCTGATCTGGTGCATGGTGTGAAGGCGCTGGAAAAGGGCCGTTTGATTGATACGTTTACGCCGCATCGGGCAGAGTTTCTTTGAGGTTTGATTGATCTCGAAAGCTATTCCCGTCATCCCGTATCAGCTAAGGGATGACGGGGAATAGTGACGTTCAGTCCTCGATCCGTCTGGCTTCCGAAATCAGCATGATCGGCACGCCATCCCTTATCGGGTAGGCGAGCTTGGCGCTTTCGGAAATCAGTTCGCTGCGCTCGCGATTATAGGACAGCCGACCCTTGGTGAGCGGGCAGACCAGAAGGTCCAGCAGCTTGGGATCGACATTGCTCACCTTTTCGTCCATCGGAGCCCCATCACTGCAATGTCGTGCCGCCGTCATTGCCAGCTTGGGCAACGGCGATTTCGGTGATGGCGATCAGGGTATCGGCGCGGGATTTCAGGTCCGGGGCTTCCAGCAAAGCCTGTTTTTCCGCTGGCCCGAAGGGCGACATCATCGAGAGTGAGTTGACGAGAACGCGGTTTCCGGCGCGCTCGACGCTGTCCCAATCCGCTTCCAACTGGTTGGCATCCAGAAAGGCCCGGAACACCCGCAGCAGATTTTCCCGATCCACGGCATCCTCATCATATTCGCCCGAGAGATCGGAGATGAAGGGTGCGTGGCGGAAGGTGCGGTAGGGCTTGCCGGTGGAGACTTCTTCCAACAGGCGGAAGCGGCAAACGCCGCTGAGTGAGACGATGTAGCGCCCATCGCCCGTTTCCGAAAAGGATGTGACGCGACCGAGACAGCCGACTTGGCTGAGAGGACCGGTGCCGGTACCACTATCCAGAGCCTGAAGCGAGGGCTGGACCATGCCAATCAGCCTGTCGCTGGCCATGGCGGCATCGAACATGGCAAGGTAGCGCGGCTCGAATATGTTGAGAGGCAATTGCCCCTCCGGCAAAAGCAGAACACCGGGCAGGGGGAACACGGGCACCACGTCCGGAAGATCGGAGCTTTTCAGATATCTCGCGTTTCCGACATGCATGGATGAGCCCTCGGTTGGAGACATGATCGCGACGTTACGGAACGTCGCGATTGCATATCCGCGTCAGACATCTGCCTTGCAGTTGCTGCGCATCTATGCGGCATATCCTTTATAAATGTGGTTTGCGGCCACTGATCGCAAGACGCAAGGCTTATGAAAACAGAATGGACGACAGCTTGCGTCGTGCGGTGACGGAGGCCGGATCCTTGAAGCCCCAGCCTTCCAGAAACTCCACGAGCTGTTTGCGCGCGCCGTCATCTTCAAAGGTGCGGTCCTTGCGCATGATGGTCAGCAACTGATCGGCAGCTTCATCGCGCTTTCCCTGCGCGTTGAAGATTTTCGCAAGCTTCATGCGGGCATCGTGATTGTCCGGATTGGCCGACAATTCACGTTCCAGCGCTGCCGGATCACCCAGCAGGCGGGCCTCTTCATATTGCGCCAGCTTTTTCGACACCGTCTGAAGCGCGGGATCCTCGAGAAGCTCTGCGGGGACGGAGGCAAGAAGATCGCTGGCGCGCTGATATTCGCCAAGTGCAATCATGCAATCGGCAATACCGGCAATGGCAACTGCGTTTTCCGGGTCCACCTGCATGACGAAGCCGAAAAGCTGTGCTGCGCCCTGATGATCGCCATCGGCCAGAAGCTGCTTTGCTTCGGCAAGCGCCGCTTCGATTTCGGCTGCGGGATCATTGGCGGCGGGACCGGCGATCTTGTCAATGAATTCCCGGATCTGGCTTTCCGGCACGGCACCCATGAAGCCATCCACCGGGCGACCGTCCTGAAAGGCGACGATGGCGGGAATGGACTGAATGCCAAGCTGGCCGGGAATGGACGGATGGTCATCGATGTTGAGCTTGACGAGCTTGACGCGACCGCCAGCCTCGTTAACGACTTTTTCCAGCACAGGCGTCAGTTGCTTGCACGGGCCGCACCACGGCGCCCAGAAATCCACCAGCACGGGCTGGCGGCGCGATTCCTCCATGACATCCTTGGGGAAATTCGCCGTTGTCGTATCCTTGATATGCGAGGCCGCAGCCGTCGCACCTGGCGCGCTGCCATAATTGACGGAGCCAGTCATCTGTCCGCTGTTGGACGTTCCGTAGGGATTATCGCTCATATAAAGTCTCCGTTCATGTCGCAGCATGCCGCCATCTGGCGCAAAGATCGTACTTTACTCGGTCACTTTCAAGACGAGCGGTGTGTGACCCGTCGCTTCCAGAAAGCGAATGAGGTCGTCGCGCCCGATGGTGGTGGTGGCATCGTTGGACAGCGGGTGGCCGTTGATGAGATCATGCTTCATCAACTCGCTGTCGAGCACGAAGGTCACGTTGTGTCCCGTATCGTTGATGGCACCGAAAACGGTGACGGAGCCGGGTATGACGCCTAGATATTCCAGCATCTTTTCCGGCCTGCCGAACGACACGCGGCTGGACGCATCGATGACCTTGTGGACCGTCTTCAAATCGACAGTCGCATTTTCTTCCACCGTCAGGACGAAATATCTGTCCTTCTTGTCCTTCACGAAAAGGTTCTTGGTATGGCCGCCGGGAATGCGATCCCGCAGCGATTCCGACTCGGCGACAGTGAAGACCGGCTCATGGTCGACGGTCGTATGCGCAATGCCAAGCCCATCCAGCAAAGCGAAAAGGTCCTGCGCTGTCTTGGGCGATTGCTCGGTCATATTGGGTTTCTCGCGACATCGGATTCGGTTTTCGTTGCCATTGTCATTAGGCCCTCAAAACCGGTTTTGCAATTGGCTTTGAGATTTCAGTATCAAAAAAATCAAACGTTTTCCGTCACTTGTGTGGTTTTTCAAAATTTTCTGCAGCTTTTTGTCATTTCCCTGTTGCATTTAAAAAGCGGTTGAGCGATATAGCCCTCGTCGCCGCAACGCAGCGACCCGCGGTTCAGCGATCTACCCCGAACCAGCGGATTTGAGCGGGTGTAGCTCAGGGGTAGAGCACAACCTTGCCAAGGTTGGGGTCGAGGGTTCAAATCCCTTCGCCCGCTCCAATTTTCCTCAGACTGAGAAAATTGCCACCGAGGACCGGTATTGGGCCGACAATTACCATTCATTCCGACACTTATCCGCAGGCATTTCGTCGTCATGTTCGGCTGCTTTTTATTGTTTTAAAAAAGCCGGCAGAGGCTGCGACCGCACGATGACGCACGGTCGCTCGAAATCGTTTTACCCACCCAGACGCTGTTCGGCGAGCTTGACCCAATAGGACACGCCGTAAGCGATGGCGTCGTCGTTGAAGTCGTAGCTTGGATTGTGCAGACCGGGGCTATCGCCATTGCCGATGAAAATGAAAGCGCCGGGGCGCTCCTTCAGCATGTAGGAGAAGTCTTCTCCGGCCATAGAGGGATCGACATCGGGGTCGACATTCTTGTCGCCCACCACATCACGCGCGATGCGGATGGCGTGGTCGGTTTCATCCGCGTGGTTGACGGTGACGGGGCAGTAGCGCTCGTAGACGGCCTCGGCTTCGGCGCCATTGGCCTGCGCGATGCCCTCTGCCATCTGCTTGATGCGCGCTTCGGCGGCATCCCGCACGGATTCGTCCAGCGTGCGCACCGTGCCGGCAATCAGAGCTTCATTGGGGATGATATTGTGGCTGGAGCCCGCCTGAAACCGGGTGACTGACACGACGACGGAGCGGATGGGGTCGGTGTTGCGCGATGCGATCATCTGCAGATTGGTGACGATCTGCGCGCCGATCGAAATCGGGTCTATCGTGCGGTGCGGTTGCGCCGCATGGCCGCCGCGGCCCTTGACGAGAATGGAGAATTTGTCCGGTGCGGCCATGATGCCGCCCTTGCGAATGGCGAAGGACCCCAAGGGAATGCCCGGCATATTGTGCATGCCGTAGACTTCATCGATCTTGAAACGCTCCATCAAGCCGTCTTCGACCATGGCAAGCGCGCCCGCGCCACCTTCTTCGGCGGGCTGGAAGATGAGGGCGACGGAGCCGGAGAAATTGCGGGTTTCCGCCAGATGTTTTGCGGCGCCCAGAAGCATCGCCATATGGCCGTCGTGTCCGCAAGCATGCATCTTGCCATCGACTTTCGAGGCCCATTCCCGACCGGTTTCCTCGACGATGGGCAGGGCATCCATATCGGATCTCAGCCCGATGGTGCGGCCTTGACCGTGGCGTCCGTGAATGACGCCGACGACGCCGGTGCGGCCAATACCCGTCACGATTTCGTCAACGCCGAAGGATTTCAGCTTTTCGGCAACGAAGGCTGCCGTGTCATGCACATCGTAGAGCAGTTCAGGGTTTTCATGGAGATGACGTCGCCATTCGCTGGCTTCCGCCTGCAATTCCGCAGCTCTATTCAAAATCGGCATTCATTTATCCCTGATGTTCCATTCTCGACATGATAAGCTATAGCTCCTCCGCGGTGGATATTGCGCCGCATAATTGACGCAATCAATGTACTTTGCCATTGCTAGGCCATATATGGTGAATATTGCAAATCCCGAAACGATGACGGGAATTCGAGGATACGCCTTGCAGGAAAACTCCAGACACCGCCGCGCCGCAGGGCGGCTCGTAAAAACCATTGCCGCGATCTCTGCCAGTGTGCTGGCGATGACATCCGTTGGACACGCCAACCCCAAGATGGTGATTGACGTGCGCACTGGCAAGGTGATCTCGCATCAGGAAGCCTTTCGCAAGTGGTACCCCGCCTCGCTGACCAAGCTGATGACGGCCTATCTGGCATTCAGCGCCATGAAATCCGGCAAGCTGAGCCCCACGACGGAAGTGGTGATGAGCAAGAAGGCTGCCGACCAGCCCGCCAGCAAGATGTATTTCAAACCCGGCTCGAAGCTGACGCTGGATAGCGCGCTGAAGCTGCTGCTGATCAAATCCGCAAACGACGTGGCCGTGGCCATTGCCGAGACCGTGGGCGGCACGACCGAGAATTTCGTGGCGCAGATGAATGCGCAGGCCGCGCGTCTGGGCATGTCATCCACCCACTACATCAACCCCAATGGCCTGCCCGGCAAAGGTCAGTACACGACCGCGCGCGACCTGGCCGTTCTGGCGCTGATCCTCAAGCGCGAATTTCCCGAATATGCTGGCTATTTCTCGCTGGAAGGTGTGAGCACCGGCAAGAAGAATTACGCCAATTATAACATGCTGGTCGGTCGCTTCGACGGTGCCGATGGCATGAAGACCGGCTTCATCTGTGCGTCGGGCTTCAATCAGGTCTCGTCGGCCTCGCGCAATGGGCGTCAGGTCGTCAGCGTCGTATTGGGTGCAGACAGCCTTGCGGGCCGTACCGATCAGTCCGCCGACCTGCTGCAAATGGGCCTGACCTCACCTTCAGGCCAGGGCGTATCGCTGGCGTCGCTGGCGCCCTATGGCGACACTGACCTCAACGATGTCAGCGCCGATATCTGCAATCCCAGGGCCGCGAAAGTGCGCAGCGAAAGCCGGGATGATGCAGGCCGCATGATCATCAAATCACCCTATGTGCAGGAAATGACCCGTCCGCCGGTCTATTCCTATGCGGGCCTTATTCCCGGCAGCGAAACCCTTGCCGCCAATGCAACCCCTGCAACGGCGACCACGGCGACTGCCAAGGGCAGCCCCGCCAATGTGCCGATCCCCATTCCGCGCCCGGCATTCTGATCCGCACCTCACAAAGGCTCGCTCTCCGGAACGGGCCTTTTTCTTTTTCATAAAATCGATGCTTTCGCAGGCGGCCATTCTTGCTATAAGACGTGCCTCAGCACGTAATGTTCTAACACTACAGGTCGCCACATGGCACTCGAACGTATTCCGGTTTCCATCATCACGGGTTTTCTCGGCGCGGGAAAATCAACGCTGCTCAATCGTCTTCTGAAAGACCCTGCCATGCAGGATGCGGCAATCATCATCAACGAATTCGGCGATGTCAGCATCGACCATCTGCTGGTGGAGCGTTCCGGCGACGGCATTATAGAGCTGGCAGAGGGTTGCCTGTGCTGCACGGTGCGCGGCGAACTGGTAGATACGCTGGCGGAGCTGATGGATGGTATCCAGACCGGCAAGCTGAAACCGGTCAACCGCGTAGTGATCGAAACCACCGGCCTTGCCGACCCGGCACCGGTGATGCAATCGATCATCGGGAACCCTGTCATCGCCCAGAATTTTTCGCTGAACGGCATGGTCACGGTGGTGGATGCCGTGAACGGCGCAGCGACTCTCGATCATCACCCAGAGGCAGTCAAGCAGGTGGCGGTGGCCGACCGGCTGGTGCTGACCAAACAGGCATTGGCCACCGAAGCGCAGGTTGCCGCACTGACCGAGCGGCTGGCCGCGCTCAATCCCCGCGCGCCGATTGAAAACGGCGATAGTGAAGAGTGGCCAGCAGTAGCCCTGCTGGAAAACGGCCTTTACGACGCGACGAACAAGCTGGGCGATGTCAGCCGCTGGCTTGGCGAAGAAGATGCGCATGACCACGGGCATGAACATCACCACCATGACGACCACGACCACGGCGATCACCACTACGATCATCATCACGATGTGAACCGTCACAATAGCTCGATCCGCTCATTCTCCATCGTTCATGAACAGCCCATCGACCCGATGGCGCTGGAAATGTTCGTTGATCTGCTGCGGTCTGCCCATGGCGAAAAGCTGTTACGCATGAAGGCCATCGTGCAGCTGTCCGACAATCCCGACCGTCCGCTGGTGCTGCATGGCGTGCAATCCATCTTCCACCCGCCGCAACGCCTTGCCGCATGGCCCGACCCATCCGACAGGCGCACGCGCATGGTGCTGATTACCCATGATCTGCCAGAAGCTTTCGTGAAAGACCTGTTCGGCGCTTTCACCGGTGCGGTGCGCATCGACAAGCCAGACCGGCAAGCGGTGATGGACAATCCGCTGGCCGTTCCAGGTATGCGGTTTTAGGTAGAGCCCCCTTGATCAGGGGCGCTTGCCGAATTCGGCTTCGCCTCTGACCCATTTGAAGGCCTGTTCCGACAGTGTGATGCCGAGCCCCGGGCGCTGCGGAACGAGCATGCGGCCATCGCGGATTTCCAGCCGTTCATTGAACAGCGGATCGAGCCAGTCGAAATGTTCGACCCATGGCTCCAGCTCATAGGCTGCCGACAGATGCAGGTGGATTTCCATGGCGAAGTGCGGCGCAAGCTGTAGCTTCTTGGCCTCTGCCAGCGCGCAAATCTTCAGGAAGGGTGTGATGCCGCCGACGCGCGGAGCATCCGGCTGGATGAAATCGACGGAATTGTTGTTGATCAGCGCCACATGCTCCAGCACGCTGGTCAGCATTTCGCCGGTGGCGATGGGCGTATCAAGATGTGCGGCCAGTGCGGCGTGACCTTCCACGTCATAGGCATCCAGCGGCTCTTCGATCCATGTGAGATTATAGGGCTCCATCAGCCTGCCGAACCGCATCGCAGTCGGGCGGTCCCATTGCTGGTTGGCATCGACCATCATCGCCGCGCGGCCCGCAATATGCTCATGTACGGCCTGCACGCGTTTCAGGTCGGTTGCCATATCCGGCTGACCAACCTTGATCTTGATGCCGCCTATGCCGCTTGCAATCGCATGATCGACATTCTCCAGAACCTCTTCGATGGGCGAAGACAGGAAGCCGCCGGAGGTGTTGTAGCACTGAACGGAATCGCGGTGGGCGCCCAGCAGCTTGGCCAAGGGCAGGCCCGCGCGCTTGGCCTTGAGGTCCCAGAGCGCGATATCGAAGGCGGCGATGGCCTGAACGGCAAGACCGCTGCGCCCGACCGAAGCGCCTGCCCAGCAGAGCTTCAGCCAAAGTTTTCCGATATCGCTTGGGTCTTCACCGATCAGAACATTCGCGACCTCTTTGGCATGTTCGAACTGGCCGGGGCCGCCAGCGCGCTTCGAATAGCTGAAGCCGATGCCGCTGTGGCCTGACGTCGTCTCCACCTCAACGAAGAGGAAGGCGACTTCCGTCAAGGGCTTTTGCCGACCCGTCAGAACCTTGGCGTCGCTGATGGGCGTCTTGAGCGGCAGATAGATGGAGGAGAGTTTGATCCAGGCGATCTTGTCGCCACCGGTCTGCGGCGGCACGAGATCGGACTTCACGACATGCGTATTCATGACAAAAACCTCTATTGAATGATGCTATATGCGGCAGGCCGCTGGCCTGCGGGATTATTCGGTGAATGCTTCTTCGCGTTTGCGGCTGATGCTGGGTGACAGCACCAGTGCGAGAACGAGAACGGCGATGACCAGCAGCGAAAGGCTGAGCGGGCTGCGCACAAAAATCGTCGGATCGCCCTGGCTGATCAGCATGGCGCGGCGCAGGTTTTCTTCCAGCATGGGGCCGAGAATAAAGCCGAGCAACAAGGGCGCCGGTTCAAACCGCAATTTGCTGAGCGCAAAGCCGATGACGCTGAAGCCGGCCATGACGAACACATCGAAGACGCTGTTGTTGATGCTGTAAGCCCCGATGCAACAGAAGGCGATGATACCCGGAAACAGCACGTGATAGGGGATCGTCAGCATCCGCACCCAAAGCCCGATCAGCGGCAGGTTGAGGATGACGAGCATGAGGTTGCCCACCCACATGGAGACGATCATGCCCCAGAACATTGCGGGTTCGTCCGAGATGACGTTGGGACCGGGCGTGATGCCCTGAATGATCATCGCGCCCACCATCAGCGCCATGACCGGATTGCCGGGAATGCCGAGTGTCAGCATGGGGATGAAGGAGGTCTGCGCACCGGCATTATTGGCCGATTCCGGGGCTGCGACCCCTTCGATAGCGCCCTTGCCGAATTCCGCACTGTTGCGTGAAACGCGTTTTTCAACGGCATAGGATGCGAAAGAGGCAAGCATTGCCCCACCACCGGGCAAGACACCCAGCAACGAGCCAAGCGTCGTTCCGCGCAGGACCGGGCCGATAATTCGCTTGAAATCATCCTTGGTCAGCATGAGGCCGGTGACGCGTTTCACGCCGACGGAGCGTTCATGCTCGCTTTCCAGATTGCGCATGATTTCGCAGATGCCGAAGATGCCCATGCTAACGGCAACGAAATTGAGGCCGTCATAGAGTTCCGGAATGCCGAAGACATAACGCGGGCTGCCGCTTTCCACGTCCGTGCCGATGGTTCCCAGCAGCAAACCGAACAGGATCATCGCCACCGCCTTGAGCAGCGAGCCACTGGCAAGCGCGACCGATGCGACGAGACCGAGGATCATGAGCGAAAAATATTCCGCCGGGCCGAATTTGAGCGCAACGGCGGCAAGCGGCGGGGCGGCGACCGCCAGAAGCACGGTGGCGACTGAGCCCGCAAAAAACGAACCGAGTGCCGCTGTGGCCAAGGCCGGGCCTGCCCGCCCGTTGCGGGCCATCTGGTAACCGTCAATAGCGGTTACCACGGAAGAGCTTTCGCCAGGCAGGTTGATGAGAATGGCCGTGGTAGAGCCACCATATTGTGCGCCGTAGAAAATGCCCGCAAGCATGATCAGGGACGATTCAGGCGGAAGCCCGAATGTGATGGGCAGCAGCATGGCAATGGTGGCGGTTGGGCCGAGGCCCGGCAAAACGCCGATGGCCGTGCCCAAGAGGCACCCGATAAAGCAATAGACGAGGTTGAGAGGCAGAAAGGCGGTGTTTGCGCCGAGCCAGAGGTCTGAAAATAAATCCATGATCAATCCCGATCCGGTTTTGCCGGTATGAGAGCATCGGACCGAAACGAAGAGTCGACGTTTCGGATCGTGCGATGCTTTGACAAGTGACGAGCGCCCAAATCAGGAAAGGTCGCCGATGAACGGCACCCAAGGCCCAAAAGCGCTGACGGGAAGTGACAAAAGTCGCGTGAACAGCACCACAGAGCAAACCGCCATGAACAGTCCGAGCAGAATGGAGTGGCGCCAGTTCGCAAAGGCGCTGGCTGTCGCGACCGCCACGACCATGAAGAACATGGTTGGTGCAAGTCCCAGGCCCGCCAAGACAAAGCCGAAGAAGACCGGGCCGAAAATGATGAGCCCATAGGCCTTCCAGTTCGGCGCGACGCTGTCTTCCTCATCAGCCATCACCACGAAGGACTGAATGATCATCAATCCACCGATGGCGATCAGAAACAGGCTGAGCATCATCGGAAAATAACCGGCGCCCATCTGAAAGGCATTGCCGACCTGAAGCTCCTGCCCGAACCAGATGAACAGCAGGCTTATAAGGATCATCGTCATGCCGCCGACGAAGTCGCGGCCATTTTTTATCTTCAACATGGCTGAATACTCGCGGATGGAAAGGCATCCCGACCAGCCATTCGACCGGTCGGGACCGATATTACTGAAGAGGAATATCTGCGGCCTTGATGACCTCAGCCCATTTTCCCGTTTCACCCTGAATGAAAGCGGTGAACTCTTCCGGCGTGTTGCCAACCGGTGTTGCACCCATTGCTTCCAGCTTTGCCTTCATCGCAGGCTCATGAAGAATGGCCTGAACTTCCTTGGAAAGCTTGTCCACGATTTCTGGTGGTGTGCCGGGAGGGGCGAAGATGCCGTGCCAGGAGGTTGCCTCAAAGCCCGGAATGAAGCTGGCCATGGTCGGGACTTCCGGCAGCAAAGCCGCCTTATCCAGACTGGTGACGGCAAGAGCCTTGACCTTGCCTGCCTTGACCTGCTGGGCGGCTGTCGGAATATTGTCGAACATCATATCGACGTGACCGGCGACGACATCGAGAATGGCCTGACTGCTGCCCTTATAGGGAATGTGGGTCATCTTCACGCCTGCCTTGGTGGCCAGAAGTTCGCCCGCAAGATGGATGGAGGTGCCGACACCCGACGATGCATAGGTGTGCTTGCCCGGCTCTTTTTTCAGAAGCTCGATCAACTCAGGAACGGAGTTGGCTTTGATCTTATCAGGATTGACCACCAGAACATTCGGCAATGTGGCGATGAGCGAAATCGGAGCGAAGCCTTTTTCCTTGTCATAGGGCAAGGCCTTGTAAAGCGTCTGGTTGATGGCGTTGGAACTGACCGTGCCAAGGCCGATCGTGTAGCCATCTGGCTTTGAGCGCGCAAGATCGCCCAGACCGACATTGCCACCGGCACCCGGCTTGTTTTCCACGATGAAGCGCTGTCCCAGGCGCTTGTCCAGCTCCTCGGCCACGAGGCGACCGAAGGTGTCGGTATTGCCACCTGCGGCGAAGGGAACGACGACGGTGACCGTCTTGGTGGGATAATCGTCGGCGTGACCCGCATGGGTGCCGAGTACAGAAATAGAAGCGGCAAGGGCCGCAAACGTCATGAAACGCTTCAAGCTCATAAATTCTCCTCCTCTTTGGCTGGTACAAACCAGCATCAACCCGCCACTTCTCGTTGGATTTCCTCCCCGAAAAGAAATGGAAGCGCTTTCATTTTAACGTCAGAATTGCAGAGCGCAAGTCCTGATGAAGAGCGATTATGCAGGTAAGGCGGGATAGAAAGGGAGGTGCCGAACAAAAAGCTTGCCGATCCCACAAATGAAAGCGTAAATCATTTCGCGGGAGATATTCATGTCGAGACAGTCAAATGGCGGCCAGATGGCCCATATTTCAGGCCCTGTGACGCTTGCAGATATTGCGAAGCTGGCGGGCGTATCGCCTGTTACCGTATCGAGAGCGATCAATACGCCGCACCTCGTCAAACCTCGCACGCTCGAGGCGATAGAACACGTTATCGCGAGGACCGGATATGTGCCGAACCTGTTGGCAGGTGGATTGGCATCGCGCCGCACGCGCCTGATCGCCGCCATCGTACCATCGGTATCGAGTACGATCTTTGCCGAGACCATCGAGGGGCTGAATGCGGAACTCGTTCCGGCGGGGTATCAACTCCTGCTGGGGCTTTCCGGCTATGATGCCAAGCGCGAGCTTGAACTGACGCGGGCCATTCTGGCGCGCAGGCCGGATGGCATCATCCTCACCGGCATCTCGCATCTGAAAGAGACGCGGGCAATGTTGACGGGTGCCGGTCTTCCAATCGTAGAAATATGGGATTCGACGCCCTCCCCGCTGGATGTGGCGGTTGGCTTTTCGCATTTTGATGCGGGCGCGCTGGTGGCGGAATATCTCTATAGCAAGGGATATGACCGTTACGCCCAGATCGGCGCAAACGACCCGCGCGCCAGTCAACGACGCAATGGATTTATCAGCCGTCTGAGCGGTAAGGCAGAGGTGGAAGTACCGACCACCGAGTTGAGTTCTCCGTCCACCTTCAAGGATGGCCGACAGGCGATGGCAGAGTTGCTGGATCGCAAGGGTGGCTCGCTGGCAGTGTTCTGCTCATCCGATGTGGTGGCGCATGGAGCCCTGACGGAAGCCAATTCCCGTGGCTGCAAACTGCCTGAGGATGTCGCCATCATCGGCTTTGGCGATTTCGATTTCGCCCCTTACACCTATCCTCCCCTCACCACCGTCCGCATCGACCGGCACCAGATCGGCACCCGTGCGGCACAAGCCCTTTTGAAAAGGCTAAATGGTGAAGAGGAACCGGAGGCGATGATCGACATGGGCTTTGCAATCGTTAACCGCGCAACGGCGTAGCCGACCTTACCGCGCTGATCGCTGCCGCACGAAATCGAACCCTAAGACGGCAGCACCCACGAGGCCGGGCTCTATGGTGCATTCGGCGCGCACAACGAGAGGGCGGGTGAAGCGGCGCAGGATGCGGGCACGCACGGCTTGGTCCAGAGCTTCGAGCAAGGCGGAAGAATTGGACAGGCCGCCGCCGACCGGGATGATGGTGGTGCCTGTGACATTGACTACCAACGCCAGCGGGCCGGACAACATGTCGATATAGATGTCTATGGTGCGGGTGGCATCCACTTCGCCAGCCTGCCAGCTTTCCAGAATTTCTTCTGCCGCCATGGCTTTGCCTGTCAGGTGCCGATGAAGCTTTTCCATGCCGCGGGCGCTGCAGATGGCGTCGAGGCAGCCATCCAGACCGCAACCGCAGGCAAAGCGCGGCAGGTCCACGGGTGGATTTCCGGCGCGCGTGGCGGCGACGGGGGCGTGGCCCCATTCTCCGGCAAAGCCACCGCCACTGTTGATAAGCTTGCCATCGATAACCAGAGCGCCACCGACGCCGGTGCCGAGAATGGCGCTGAAGACCACGCGGTGGCCGCGACCAGCGCCGACCCCGTATTCCGCCAAAGCGCAGCAATCGGCATCATTGGCGATGAGGACAGGCAGGCCGAGTGCCGCTTCCAGATCCGCCTTCAGCGGCCTTTGGTGGGCGCAGGGAATGTTGGCGATGAAGGATTTGCCTGTGTCGGGATCGATGATGCCGGTAATGGACAGCGCCACGCATTCGGGTGTGCCGTCGATCTCGGCAATCGCGGATTTCAACACCGAGACGAAGGCATTGAAATCATGGATCGGCGTTTGTTGCCGCGCGAGCGGCCGCACATCATCCGCGGCATAGGCCGCAGCACCCTTGATGGCGGTTCCGCCAATATCGAAACAGACGATCAATCCAACACTCCCGGAATCAACCGGGGTCTTATGCCAGATAACGCTCCGCAAGTCTTGCCCACATGGCAGCGCCAACGGTGAGGCTGGCATCGGCAAAATCATATTTCGCGCTGTGCAGGATGGCGGAGTTCATGCCGTTTCCAAGCCGCAGGAAACTGCCGGGCTTATGCTCCAGAAAACACGCAAAATCCTCGCTGCCGGGAATGAGATGGCAGGTGGATACCTTGTCCGTTCCGATCAACTCTTCAGCCACGGTACGGGCAAAGGCGGTTTCTTCTTCCGAGTTGACGACAACAGGATAGCCGCGCTCATAATCGATTTCGACAGATGCGCCGAAGCCTTCCACCACGGAATTGGTCAGCTTGGTGATCCGTTCCTGCAACAGATCGCGGATGCGCGGATCGAAAGAGCGGATGCTGAGCGCCAGCTTGGCGGACTCAGGAATGACGTTGACGGCTTCGCCCGCATGAATGGTGCCGACGGTCACGACTGCCGTCTGCGTGGGGTCGATGTTGCGCGCGACAACGGTTTGCAGGGCGACGACCAGATTGCAGGCAACCACGACAGGATCGATGGTGAGGTGCGGACGCGAGGCATGGCCGCCCTTACCCTTGATGGTGATCTTGGCCGTGTCCGAAGACGCCATCATCGGGCCGGAGCGCAGCAGAAGTGTGCCTTCCGGTGCGCCGGGATGGTTGTGAAGGCCGAAAATGGCATCGATGGGGAAACGCTCGAACAGGCCGTCATCGATCATCTTCTGCGCGCCGCTCGGCTTTCCGCCTTCTTCCGCAGGCTGGAAAATGAGCGTGACGGTGCCGTTGAAACGGCGTGTCTTTGCGAGATGCTGGGCCGCGCCCAACAGCACGGTGGTGTGGCCATCGTGGCCGCAGGCATGCATCTTGCCCGGCACTTTGCTGGCATAGGGCGCGCCGGTTTCTTCCAGAATGGGCAGCGCATCCATATCAGCGCGAATGCCGATGCTTTTCTTGCTTTCGCCCACCGTCATGCGGGCTACGACACCATGGCCGCCGACATTGCGCGTGACCTCATAGCCCCAGCTTTCCAGCTTTTCGGCAACGAAACGCGACGTTTCCGTTTCCTCGAAGGACAGTTCCGGGTTGGCGTGGAGATGCTGCCGGGTCTCGATGAGTTCGGCTTCCATGTCCTTGAAATCGGATACGCGGGTATAGGCATTGTCGAGCGCGGTCATGACGGTCTCCAGTCCGGATGCAATGGTGCAAGGCGCGTTGAAAAACGCACTGCAAAGAGAAACGGCGACGCCTCGGAGTGCCGGGGCGTCGCATCAATCGATCACAGGAAGCGCGACAGAAAGGCCTGCGTGCGCGGATGCTGGGGATTGCCGATAACGTCTTCCGGCTTGCCCATTTCCACGATATGGCCGCCATCCATGAAGACGACGCGGTCTGCCGCTTCCTTGGCAAAGCCGATTTCGTGGGTGACGACGATCATCGTCAGGCCCTGACGCGCCAGATCGCGCATCGTGGCCAGCACTTCGCCCACCAGTTCCGGGTCGAGTGCAGAGGTTGGCTCATCGAACAGCATGAGCTTTGGCTTGATGGCCAATGCGCGGGCGATGGCCACACGCTGTTGCTGGCCGCCGGAAAGCTGGCGCGGGTAATTATCCGCCTTGTCCGACAGGCCAACCTTTTGCAAAAGCTCACGCGCATAGGCCGTGGCCTGCGCCTTGCTTTCACCATGCACGCCGACGGGGGCTTCGATGACGTTCTGCAACGCCGTCATATGCGGGTAGAGGTTGAACTGCTGGAACACCATGCCGATGTTGCGGCGCTGTGCGGCAATGGCATTGCCGGAGAGTTTTTCCAGCTTGTTGTTGCGGAAGCGATATCCGATCTGTTCGCCCGCCACTTCGATGGAGCCGCGATTGATCGATTCCAGATGGTTGATGCAGCGCAGGAAGGTGGACTTGCCCGAACCGGACGGGCCCAGAATGACCACGACTTCCCCCGGAAACACATCGAGATCGATGCCTTTCAGCACTTCCAGCTGATCGAAGGACTTGTGGACATTGCGGGCGCGCACCAGCGGCTGCTTTTGGCTGTCTGCAGTGGTCAATGGCTTGCCTCCTGCTGAGCGGCGGGCGTAGGCGCGGCAGCGGTGCGGCGTTCGCCCTTGCTGTAATAACGCTCGATATAGCCCTGGCCGATGTTGAGAACGGAGGTGATGAGCAGATACCAGATGACCGCAACCATCAACATCGGCACGATTTCGAAGGTGCGGTTATAGATGGACTGCACGGAGTAGAGCAGGTCCGCCATGGCGATGACGCTGACCAGCGAGGTGGCCTTGATCATGCTGATGAGCTGGTTGCCGGTGGGCGGCACGATGGAGCGCATGGCCTGCGGAATGATGATGCGCCACAGGGCGCGCGCGCGGGTCATACCGAAGGCTTCCGCCGTTTCGGCCTGGCCCCGGTCGACCGACAGAAGGCCGCCACGAATGATTTCCGCCATATAGGCCGCTTCGTTGAGCGCCAGCCCGACGATGGCCGCCGTCATGGGTGTGATGACCGAGTTGGTATCCCAGCTGATCAGGGTTGGACCGAATGGGATGGACAGGGAGATTTCCGGAAACAGCGTGGAGAGATTGTACCAGAAGATCAGCTGGACGAGCAGCGGCGTGCCGCGGAAGAACCAGATGAACAGGCCCGACAGCGAGCTTGCCAGCACATCCTGCGACATGCGCGCCACGGCCAGCAAAAGCCCCATGACAACGCCGATCAGCATGGCAACGACGGTGAGGCCGAGGCTGACGGACAGGCCCTGCATGACGGTCTTGTCGAAGAAATATTGCGCGACGACCGGCCAGCCGAAATTTTCGTTTTTGGCGACGATCCAGGCAAAGTTGGCTGCGATCAGCACCGTGACGAGCCAGAGCGTGACGCGCCCGGTTTGAAATGGACGATGGGCATTTGCCACATCGCGCGGGTCCGCACCGCCCGAAGGCGATGCGAGTTCTGCGTTGGCCGCACTCATTTCTTTTCAACTCCAACGAGGTTGATGCCGGGTGTCTTGATGGTGTTGTTCTCAAGGCCCCACTTCTTCATGATGATGCCGTAGGTGCCGTTATCGATGAGGACCTTAACCGCATCGCGCAGGATTTCGCCAAGGGGCGAGCCCTTTGGCACGACAGCGCCCTGGAACAGGTCTTCAAAACCGTTCTTTTCGCCAACGCCCGTCAGTTCCAGCTGACCATTGGCCTGCGAAACGAAATAGGTCAAAGGTGCCTGCGAGGAGAAGAAGGCATCGGCGCGCTTGGAGCGGACGGCCAGAATGGAGCTTGGCTGGTCCGTGTAGGACTGAACTTCGAGCGGCGACTTGCCATCCGCAGTGCATTTTTCGGCTTGAGTCTTGATGACCTTTTCAGCCGAGCCGCCAGCCATGACGGCGATGCGGGTGCCGCAGGCCGAATCCAGCGAAACGATGCCCTTTGGATTGCCCTTCTGCACGGCAAAGACCACGAATTCCTGCACCCAGTCTACGAAGTCGTTGGCTTCCTGACGGGTTTTGAAATCACCGACGGGGCCGAAAGCGAACTGGTAGCGACCGGAATTGACGCCCGACAGCAAGGCGGGAAGACCGCCAACGGTTGCGTGTTCGATCTTCACGCCGAGCAGCTGGCCGAGCGCATCAGTGAGATCTGCGCTGGCGCCGGTCATTTCCGTGCCGGTGACGATTTCATAGGGAGGAAAGGAGCCGTTGTTGACGGAGATCATCTTGCCTTCGGTGCGGATTTTCTCCGGCAGGCGGGCATTCAGTTCCTTGTTGATGGTCTGTTGCGGAATGGCTGCATCCTGCGCCAGTGCTGGTGCAGCCAGCAAGAGGCCGAGAAGAGCGACGGAAGTGGTCAATTTCGAGTACATGGCATTCCCCTTTTTTGATTGGCTCGGAAACTGTGTCTTGTCTGAAGTCTTACATCAGCGGCCAGCGGCGTGTTTTGGAAACAGGTCGGCAGGCGAAAGAAGGCGCGGCAGGATTTTCTGCTCATGAAGTTCCATCGCAAAGTCGGCGATCATCTTCTCATTGGCCTCAAATCCATTAACGTTCCACGCGGGAGAAAGATCGGCAGCGCAGCGGCGCAATTCATCGATCATCCACGGTGTGGTATCGGCATATTTCTCGCGTTTTTCCAGCCACATGCGCTGCGATGCGTCGAGAAGATCGCTCAGCTCGTCCATGATCCACGGATGTTCGCGCACGATTTCCGCCTTGAAGCCGATGAGATGCATGCCCGGCACGTAGCCGACATCGTTGAAATAATCGACTTCGGCAGAGCGGTAGTCATCCAGCACCTGACGCAGCAGGGAATCCTTGTCGAAAAAGCCTTTCGGCATGAAGGGCGTGAAGACGGCATCCAGACCGCCATCCAGAAGCAAATCGACCATGGGGCGTTCGCCGGGAGCCGCTTCGATGCGTCCGGGACGACCGAAGCCATCCAGACGATCCGTGATCGGATGGGCGTCCGTCAGGCGGCCCGCATACCACATGGCATCTTCCACGCCCACGCCTTCGCGGCGCAGGGCGGCGCGCGTCCAGGTATTGCCGGAATCCCGCCAGCCGGTGACGCCGATCTTCTTGCCGCCCAGATCGGACAAGTGGCGGATGGAGCTGGCCTTGCTGGTGATGATGCAACGATGGCGAAAGCCGCGCATGATGAAGTTGGGCACGCCGACGACGGTCTCATCACCATCATGGCGCAGCTGTGCGTAACGGCTAAACGACATTTCCGCCGCATCATAGGCGGGATCGGTCGCGACATTGGAAATGAGCGTGCCGACGCGGTCTACCTGAATGTTGAGGCGGGGCGAGGATACGTCTCCGAGGACCAGCGGGGTCATATAGTCCCAGTCACGGAGAGCGAGGCGAAGCGTTACGGTCATGCGGAATGCTCACAAAAAAATCTCGATAAGAAAAAGTTAAATGTTCAAATTACAAAGATCAAATGTTATTACGTTATTGAACATTTAAAAAGGCAAATTAATGGGCAATCTCTACACGGCACAGTGGCTTGCCGAAAAAATAGCCGATCGCAGCATTCGCGGGATTGCGCTGGAAACAAGCGCCCTGATCCGCGCCGGTGTCCTACCTGTCGGGACACGTCTGCCCTCTATCCGCGATCTGGCTTATGAGCTTGGTATCAGCCCGGCAACGCTGTCCGAAGCCTGGGCCGATCTGCGCCGCCACAAGATCATTACCGGGCGTGGCAGGAACGGAACATGGGTCAGCGGCGACCGCTTCATTGCCAAGCCGGAGCGCTTTGCCAGCGCCGGCAATTACGGACCCAATGCGCTGGACCTGACCATGGCCGTGCCGGACCCGTCACTGCTGCCGCCGCTGGAAGAGGCGCTCGCCCATGCCGCGACGGTGGACAAGCTGAACAATTACGAGCGCACCCGCATTATTCCCGAGCTTTATGATGCCGCGCTTCAGAGATGGCCCTATGAGCCGGAGGCCTTTCTGGTGACCAATGGTGGCTACAATGCCGTTTACACCGCAATCCGCGCGCTCGTCTCCCCGGGCTCTGCCGTTGCCATCGAAAGCCCGACCGCCATGCGGCTTCTCGATATTCTCGAGGATTTCGGGGTGAAGATCATTCCTGTTCTGTGCGATGAAGAGGGACCGACGCCACAATCCCTTCACGCCGCACTGAAGGACCGCCCGGCGGCCTTCGTGTTCCAGCCGCGCCTGCATTCCGTGACCGGCCAGACCGTGAGCCCTGCGCGGCTGGCGGAACTGGGTGATATTCTCGATGGTAGCGATACGCTGATCATCGAAGACGATGGCATGGGCGATATCTCGGCTGCGCCATCGCATTCGCTGGGCGGACGCTTTCCAGACCGAACGATCCACATTCTGTCCTATTCGAAAACACTGGGGCCGGATTTGCGGCTTGCGGTACTGTCGAGTTCGGCGCCCATTGTCGAGCAAATCCAGTCCTACCGCGCCTTCAGTGCCGGATGGACCAGCCGCCTGCTTCAGGGTGCGACCGCATGGCTGCTGCGCAACCCGCACAGCTGGGAGATCGTGAAACAGGCGCGCGAAACCTATCAGAACCGCCGCAACGGTCTGGCCCATGCGCTTCAACAGCGCGGTGTCATGTCCAATCCCGGCAGCGGTCTCTGTCTATGGCTGCCGGTTGCAGCCGAGCCGTTCGCCATGGTCACCCTTGCTGCCCGCAACATTGCCATCAATCCCGGCCGAAAATTTTCGCTGCTGCCGGGAGATTACATCCGCATTGCCACCTCGACGCTGACCGAAGACAAATGGGAGAGCGTTGCCGATGCCGTCGCTCTAGCCAGTTCGGTGTGACCTTGCAGGGAACCAGCAGCCCCCAATGCAGTTCCCTGTTCACGACACATGACAGTAAGATCGGAAAAGCGTGGACGCACTGGGGACGATTGAGGAAATCTGGCGCTATCCCGTCAGTTCGCTTGGTGGCGAGAGGCTGACATCGGTGGAATTGGGGGCAGACGGCATTGCCGGGGACCGAAGCTGGTGCGTGGTGGATGCGACAACCGGCCAACCGGCGGCCCCTGAAAAAGAAGAGCGCTGGCGGGCCGCCGTTTTTCTACAATCGAGACTGACTGATAATACGCCCGATATCGGTTTTCCCGATGGCACATGGCTTTCGGTTCTGGACGAGGGCCTCTGCTCAAAGTTATCGGATCATTTCGGGTTCGATGTAGCGGCTTGGCCTTACGCAAAGGCTGGCGCGGAGTTGTCCGATACTCGCGCCGTCGCCGTCAATCGTTACGAGCCAAGCCCGCTTCACCTCATCACCACCAGTGCGCTGGATCACCTCTCAGCCCTGATCGGCACCGAAAAGGTCCAAAGCAAGCGCTTTCGTCCCAACATAGTGGTTCGAACGACTGGCGAAGCGGATTTTCGGGAAAAAGCGTGGCTTGGGAAGCGTCTACAATTGGGATCGAGCGTGATCCACATTGGCGAAGAAACCAAAAGATGCGGGCTGACGCTGATTGCGCAGCCTGACGTCAGCGAGAACCCTGAAATTCTGCGATCCATCCTGCGGCAGAACCGCAGGAATTTCGGCGTCTATGCCTCCATCGAAACGATCGGCACGATATCCACAGGAGATCGTGCCGATCTGATCGACGCCTGATCAGGCCGCCGACAGTTCCAGCTTTGCATTTGTTTCCAGAATGGCCTGCGACACGACCATGCCGATGTCGCGGGCGCTGGTAATGCCCTGCACGAAGGGCAGCTTGTGCAGCAGGAACGCGATGGAGCCGCAATAGAGCCGGTTGGTGAGATTGTCCTGAAAGATCGGCCGGAACTTCTCATCCAGATCGACCCCACCGGTGCGGACCATCTGATCCTCATTGCCCACCAGTGACGAGACGGCACTGGTCGTTGCCTTACGCATCACACCCTGTTCTTTCAGGGTCGGGAAAGGAATGTCCCGGGCAGACAAAGTGTGCTGGCCGGTGGCATCGACGAAGGCATCGAACTCCAGAGCCTGGCCCTGAGCGCGAACGACAGCGCCGTGGCTCACACCTTCATTATCGATCTTGCCATCATTGCCCAGCGCCATGATATCCAGCTTGCCCGCACGATAAAGCGCCAGCAGACGCTGGATGGAGGCGTGCGGAACGGTGGCATAATCATCCACGAAGACGGTCTTGAAGTGCGCGTGGAACCGCTTCAAATCCTTTTCATCCAGATGCGGGATCGCAAGGGCGATGACCTCGTGCATCCGCAAGATGGCGTAGCGCCACTCGACCGTGTAATGGCGCTTTTTGTTGGCTTCGGCTTCGGCCAGATTGCGCGCGGCCCAGACGAAAGGTGGCGTCGTTTCGCGGTCATGGAAATAGGCCTTGGAGATGGTTTCCACATCCAGCATCGACAGGCCGATGCGTGAGGCATATTCCGGATCGCAGAACAAAAGCTCGGCCTTGAACAGCTCGAAGACAGCATCCAGCAGGTCATGACGCCGGGTGGAAATCAGGTTTTCAATGGCGGCTTCGGTGCAGAACTGCAGCGGGCGATAGGGGATTTCGCAATAGAAATCCGCTTCCGGCAAAACGCCCTTTCGCGACATCATGGTGACGTGCAGGCCTTCTGTTTCGGGCATTGAATGATATTGCAGCACACCTTGTTCATCCAGAAGAAAGGTGCCGTGCGCCGTGGCGACCGTAATCAGCGCGTCGATGCCGCTGAGCGACGTGCCGAGAATACCGACCTTGCAGGGTTCGATCTTCTTCAGCGCGGGTGCTGGCCATGGCGACATGAAATAGCCCGGCTTGACCTCGGTCGTCTCGGGAAAATCATGGCCGGTTGCCATGACCACATGGTCGAAAGCGAACTCTTCGGTCACATCTTCCGGTGCCGTGACGCTCAACCGGATGTCCTTCGTCCGTAGCTCGATATCGGCAACGCGATGGGATGCCTTCACTTCGATGGTATGGCCATTGGCCTTGCCGATGTTGAGAAGCTGCACGAATTGCGCATGCAGGAATTCGCCCAGCACGACGCGCGGGTAGAATTCCCGATCCGCAATCAAATCCCGCACAATGCCGAACCGCTGCAAATCCTCATCCGGTTGGCGGCGCAGCCATTCGTTCAAGGTTTCGCAGATCGGCGGAAGCTCGATGCTGGCGATGTTGGACAGCATGGCCCGGTCGTTGAGGTCTGGATGATAGGGCGTGCCTTTTCCGGGGTCGGCTTCACTTTCAAAAACGGTGATGGACAGTGGCTCGGATTTTCCGACCAGACCCTTCAACGTGTAGATTCCCGTTGGGCCCGACCCAATGATGGCAATTTTCGATGTCATAAGTAGAATGAACCCCGTAAGCAACGCCGGATGACGCACCTTACAAACCAAGAGCAGGCTTCGAAGTTCCCTTGAAGGGTCACGCTGACATTAGAAGATTATGATGTAATTGCGCCTGCGTTAAATCCTTCAAAATTTTGAACATAGGGCGGTCATCTTCGTTTCTCTTCCCATGGAAACAGCGCACGACACTCTTCTCTCCTCCCTGCCCCACGGATTCCGCGCCGTGGTGATCGGCGCAAGTGGCGGCATAGGATCTGCCCTGTGCCAGCGCCTGCGTGAAGAACCTAACATGGGCGAGATCATCCCCTTGTCTCGCAGCGGCAACAAGCTTGATCTTGCCGATGAAGCGAGCATCGCCGCAGCGGCACAATCGCTTGACGGTGAGCCGATCCACCTGCTGATCTGCGCCACGGGCATTCTCGGCACCGATGGCCATGCACCGGAAAAGGCTCTGCGCCAGATCGACCCCGACCGAATGATGCGGCAATTTGCGATCAATGCCGTTGGCCCCGCACTGGTGGCGAAACATTTTCTGCCCTTGCTGGACCGCAAACAACGCTCCATCGCCGCGTTTTTATCGGCTCGCGTCGGCTCCATTGGCGATAACCGTCTGGGCGGATGGATTTCCTACCGGGCAGCCAAGGCAGCCCTCAACCAGATCGTCCGCACCGCATCGATAGAATATGCGAGAACGCATCCCGAAGCCGTGCTGGCGGCCATTCACCCCGGCACAGTCAGAACCAAACTGTCGGAGCCCTTTGCCGCGGGCCACAAGACCGTGGCACCGGACGAAGCCGCGCGTTCGATATTGCAGGCTTTGAATGGGCTGACGTCGGATCGAAGCGGATCGTTCATCGCCTATGATGGCAGCACCATTGTCTGGTAGCTTGCCGCGCGACGCTGGAACGGGTGTATAGTCTCCCACATGGGCATCAGAAGTCTGAGATCGATGGGGTTGATCGCATCACGCATGGTGATGTGTCTGCTGGCAGTTTCGCCGCCGCAGGCTGTTTTTGCACTTGAGCAAGAGAAGAATCCTCCCTGCCTTTATGAGCGGTCGGACGGTAGGGATGCGATCTGCATCAGCCGCAAAACCTTCAATGCCGATCTGTGCCGTACCATCGAGCATTTCGCGAGAGCACATGAGGTGCCGCCTGCCTTCTTTGCGCGGTTGATCTGGCGAGAGAGCCTGTTTCGCGCCGAAGCCGTGAGCGACAAAGGGGCGGAAGGCATTGCGCAGTTCATGCCCGGTACGGCGCGGAGCCGGGGGCTGCGCAACAGCTTTGATGTCATCGACGCGCTGGAGGCATCCGCTTCCTATCTGAAAGAGCTTGAAACCCGTTTCGGCAATTTCGGATTTGCCGCCGCTGCCTACAATGCAGGGGAAAACGGGCTGGCGCGCTTTCTCTCCGAGGGACGGTTGCCGATTGAAACCCGTGACTATGTCTTTGCCATTACCGGCCAGACCGCCGAAACCTGGCGCGATGCACCACCAAAGATCGTCGCGCCGGAACTCGACACGGCCCTGCCCTTCCAGAAAGCCTGCGTGGTTCTTGCCGAAACGCGGCGCATGCAGGAACCTGTCTTCGCCGGGTCTGCGGATTGGGCACCATGGGGCGTGCAGCTTGCCGCCCACTATCGCCCCTCGGTGGTCGAGCAATTGTTTACCCGCGCCGTCCTGCGCCTGCCCGCGCCTCTCAATGACGAGCGCGCCCTGATCGTGCGGCAGCGCGGCGGCAATTTCGGCAACCGCCCGCGTTATGCGGCAAGGCTGGGGCGTGAAACACGCGCAGAAGCCAACCGTCTGTGCGAGCAAATTCGCGCTGCCAATGTTCCCTGCACGGTGTTTCGAAACCGCTGAGGCTCCGAGTGAGCGCTCGCTGACCAACCTCCGCTCCCGGCAATTTATTCGGCTATTGGGATACATTTTGAGCTTTGTTCGCAGGCCTAACGGCACTGTGATCAATTGGTTGATGGGCCAAGTGTTCGAAGGTGGAACCAACATGCGGTTGGGCGGTTCGCTGTGCATGACATGCATGAGGTGGACGCCATGGACCGTAAAGTCAAATACAAGCAATATACGATGCCGACAGGCGGGTGGGGTTCCCTTAAATCTGTCTTCGCGGATGCCGTTCAGCAGCGCGCGATCCGCACCGCTCCGGGGCTTCTCAAAGACCACAACAAGCTGGGCGGCTATATGTGCACCAGCTGCGCATGGGCCAAGCCGGGAAAGCCGCATCTGGGCGAGTTCTGCGAAAACGGCGCCAAAGCGACCTTCTGGGATTTGACCGCCAAGCGCACGACGCCAGAATTCTTTTCGCGCCACACGGTTCGCGAGCTTCTCAACTGGCCGGATTACGATCTTGAAAATCAGGGCCGCCTGACCCACCCCATGCGCTACGATGCGGCAAGCGACAAATACGTCGAGGTCAGTTGGCCGGAAGCCTTTGCCGATATAGGCCAGAAGCTGAAAGGTTACGACCCGGCCTCAGTGGTGTTTTATGCCTCCGGCCGCGCGTCGCTCGAAACATCCTACATGTATCAATTGCTGGCGCGGCTCTATGGTAACAACAATCTGCCCGACAGTTCCAACATGTGCCACGAGACGACATCCGTGGCGCTGCCGCAAAGCATTGGCACGCCGGTCGGGACCATTCTTCTGGAAGATTACGACCACACCGACTGCATCTTGTCCTTCGGGCAGAATGTCGGCACCAACGCGCCGCGATTGCTGCACAGCCTTCAGGAAGTGCGCGAGCGCGGCGCCCCGGTCATCGTCTTCAATCCGCTGAAAGAACGAGGCTGGCAGGAATTCGTCAATCCGCAGAGCCCCGTGCAGATGGCCACCAACAAGCCGACGCAAATCGCCACCCAATACTATCAGGTCAGCGCCGGAGGTGACATTGCTGTCATGATGGGCATGGCGAAACTGCTGTTTACCTGGGACGATGAGGCCAAGGCTCAGGGTAACAGCCGCGTTCTGGATGTCGAATTCATCGAACGCCACACCCACGGTTTCGAAGAGTTCGAGGAACGGGTTCGCGCGGCGGAGTGGACCGAAATCCTGCAGGTTTCTGGCCTCAGCTACGCATCCATCGAGGCTGCGGCGAAGACCTATGCGAAAGCCAATGCCGTCATTGCCATCTATGGCATGGGTCTGACCCAACACCGCTACGGCGTCAGCAATGTGCAGATGCTGATCAACCTTTTGCTGATGCGCGGCAATATCGGCAAGCCGGGCGCGGGCATCTGTCCCGTGCGCGGCCACTCGAATGTGCAGGGCCAGAGAACGGTCGGCATTTCCGAAAAGACCAAGCTGGTGCCGCTCGACCATCTGGCCGAGCAGTACGGTTTCGAGCCTCCCAGAGAAGACGGGCTGAACACGGTCGAGGCTTGCGAAGGCATCGTCAACGGATCGGTCAAAGCCTTTATCAGCCTTGGAGGCAATTTCGTGCGCGCCATTCCCGAGCGCGAATTGATGGAGCGGACGTGGCGGGAGATGGACCTCTCCGTCCAGATCGCGACGAAGCTCAACCGCAGCCATCTGGTGGTGGCGAAGACGACCTATATTCTGCCGACGCTGGTGCGCTCCGAAATCGACGAGCAACTGTCCGGCCCGCAGATCGTCACCATGGAGGATTCGACCACCTGCGTTCACGCCTCACGCGGCAAATACAAGCCCGCGCACGAGGCCTTGCTTTCCGAACCGCGGATCGTGGCCGAAATTGCAAAAAGCACCCTCACGCCCAACCCCAAAGTGCCATGGGAAGAGTGGGTCAATAATTATGCGCTGGTGCGAGATGCCATCGAGGCGACCTATCCAGAGCCATTTAGGGATTTCAACGCCAGACTGGATACGCCCGGGGGCTTCCCGCGCCCCGTTGCTGCCAGACACCGGGAATGGGAAACGGAGACGGGCAAGGCAAATTTCAAACTGCCGAAATCGCTCTGTTCCAGCTTCGCGGCCAGTGACGACCACGACATTCTGCGCCTCATCACCCTGCGGTCGAACGACCAGTTCAACACCACGGTCTATGGCTATGACGACCGCCTGCGCGGCATCCACAAATCCCGGATGATCGTGATGATGAATGCCGATGACCGCATTCGACTGGGCATCGAAAAGGATGGGCTTGCGCGAATGACGACCGCCGTCGATGACGGGATTTTGCGCACCATGACCGATTTTCAGGTCATCGACTACGACATCCCATCCGGAAGCTGCGCTGCCTATTACCCGGAATGCAATGCGCTTATTCCGCTGTGGCAATATGCGGAAGAAAGTAAAACGCCTGCCGCCAAATCCGTGCCGGTGCGGGTCGAGCGGGCCTGAGTACTTTCGCAGCCTGCAGAAACCTAACGGATACGAGCCTTGATCAGTGAAAAATAAAACACCCGCAAACATGTGTCGCGGGTGTTTTGAAGACCGATAAAAGATGCGTGCAGAAGCCTGTTACTGCACGACCTTTTGCGTCTGGCGCTTGGCACTATTGGACGTCAAATCCACCACATCGCCAACGATGGCTGCGGCTTCGTTTTGCAGAACGTCCTTTGCATTCTTGCGCGCGTTTTCAATCGCGATATTGGCGCTCAAGCTGCGTTCATTGGCTTGCAGACCATCGTCCTGTTCCGGTACCGTTCCATCGCCAGCCTGCTGACGCGCCTTGAGGCGGGCTGCCGTGGCGGCCATTTCCTTGCGGCGTTCCTCTTCGTTGAGAGAAATGGTGCGCTTTTCACGCTGAGCCTTCAGGTCGGCCACATCTTCGACAAAGCGCTTGTAATCGCGATCATCCTTGATGCGGGCATCGTGACGGCTTTTCAGCTGCGGAACCAGTGCCGCGATATTGCCTTCGGTGGCGTATTTCGCAGGCTTGATCTGGGTCCATGGCAAGGCGTTGTCATAGCTTGCCTCGCCCAGAACCTTGGGATCGGAAAAGCCCGGCAGCGGCAGATCAGGCGTTACGCCACGCAGCTGCGTCGTGCCGCCATCCACGCGGAAGAACTGCGCAATCGTCAGCTTCAGCTGGCCCAGCTGCGGCTTGTTGTTTCCTGCGGCACGGTCGAGGTCAACAACAGTCTGCACCGTACCCTTGCCAAAGCTCGGTTCGCCCACGATCACGCCGCGACCGTAATCCTGGATCGCTGCGGCGAAAATCTCAGAGGCCGAGGCCGAACCGCGATTGATCAGCACGCCAAGCGGGCCTTTCCAGACCGCTGCGGAAAGATCGTCGCTTTCGACCTTGATCGTGCCCTGTGCATCGCGCTGCTGCACGACAGGGCCCTTGCCGATAAACAGGCCGGTCAGTTCAATCGCCTCAGCCAGCGATCCACCGCCATTGTCGCGCAGATCGATCAGAACGCCATCGACGTTGTCCTGCTTCAACTCGCCCAGCAGTTTGGCGACATCGCGGCTTGCGCTTCTATAGTTCTTGTCGCCGTTGCGACGCGCCTCGAAATCCTCGTAGAAAGTCGGCAGCGTGATGACGCCGATCTGGTGTGTGACATCCCCGTCCTTGATCGGCAGAATGGTCTTCTTCGCGGCCTGTTTTTCAAGGCTGACCTTATCACGCACGAGGCTGATGACACGATGACCTGCACTATCGCCGGTTTCGGCGGGCAGAATATCCAGCCGCACAACGGAGCCCGTCGCACCACGGATCAGCTGCACCACCTCATCGAGACGGGTGCCGACCACTTCCTTGATGGCGCCGTCTTCACCCTGGCCGACGCCGATGATGCGATCACCGATGGCCAATTTACCGGACAGTTGCGCCGGGCCACCCGCCACCAGCTCACGAATGGTGGTGTAACCATCCCGCTCCTGCAGAACGGCACCAATGCCAACCAAGGAAAGCTTCATCGAAATATCGAATTCCGCCGATGCGGAAACGCCGAAATAATCCGTATGCGGATCGACCGCAGTCGTATAGGCGGCCATGAAAGACTGGAACACATCGTCGCTCTTATAAGGATAAACGCGGTCCAGAATGTTCTTGTAACGCTTGTCGAGCGTATCGCGGATGGCCGCATCCGCCTGACCCGCCAGTTTCAAACGCAGCCAGTCATTCTTGACACGCTTGCGCCAAAGCTCGTGGCTCTGCTGTTCGGATTGCGCCCAGGGCGCGTCTTCGCGGGAAATCGGGAAATCTTCATTGACCGTAAAATCGAAGCCCTGGCTGAGCAGGCTACGCGCATAGGTCATGCGCTCCACGACGCGCTGTGTGTATTTGTTGAAGATCGAAAACGGAATCTCCAGATCCTCACTGGCGATCGCATCATCGATATTTTTGCTGTCCTTCATGAACTGGTCGATATCGGCCTGCATGAACAGCATGCGATCCGGGTCCAACGATTTGATGAACTTGTTCATGACCTTGACGGACAGAGCATCATCAAGCGCGACCGGCTTATAGGCATATCGTTCCAGAAACTGCGCGCTGAGATTTGCGGCCTGAGCCTGGCTCGGCACCGGCTCCAGCGTTGGCGGCGCGGCGGGTTCCTGAGCGTAGACTGGCAACGCGATGGAAAGGATGAGGCCAAAGACGAGGTACTTTATGCGCATTCCGCATGATCCTGATTGTTATGCTGAAACAGCTCTTATCCTATCTTGACGCAGAATTGCGATATTTAGAACCCGGTAACGGATCGCTTTTCGGTGATGCGAATGAAATAGGATGTAAAAACCTGCTGGATATCGTGGCGCGGCGGTAAGCAGAGTGATTGCGAGCCGAGAGTTGGGCGCAAATCACGAACCAGGATCGGACGTGACAATGGGGATAAACCATGTCCATCCCCATCGCTTCATTTTAGACTTTTACAGCACCATACAGACCGAGTTCGTCTGGCTGGAAAAGCGATGCAGTTATGTCTTCCAAGCCTTCTTCATCTGAAATTCCGGCCTCTTTTTTCAAAGCCTTGGTGACTTTGTCATTGCCTTCAGGATCACTCGCACTGTTGATAACGTCGTCAATCGAAACTCCGAGCTTATCGAGCCCCAGCTCTTTTTCGAGAGCGATGACCGCAGCCTCTCCCTGTTCGATTCTCAGCTTCCCCAGTGCTCTCTGCATCGCATTTACGAAGTCTGTTCTCGTGTCATAGTCCTTCTGATCGACGCCCAAGGCTTTACCCGTTCGATCAATTAAGTCGAGCTTGAGTTTGTTCACGTTGACATGATGGACACTGTAAATGGCGCTGGAAATCTTGGTTTCCGCTTCTGCCGATGTATCGGGGCGACCAATCTTCGTCTTGCTATTGCTTGCAATACCAACCAGATCGTCTTTCGGCTGGGGTTTTTCCTGCTCTACGCCGTTCGGGGAATTTGTTTTTTGTAAAATAAGGAGAGCGCTCGAATTTTGACTGGAAATTATCGTCATTTCATATCCTCCGCTTGGCCTCCAATCGCTCATCGCAGGAAACCAAGACGTTGCTCCTGCCTGATGCAAGAGCTAAAATAAAATGCGATTCTACTATAGCGCGAATATTTGATATTGTAAAATGAACTAGAAGTATTTTCTCTCACCGGCGAAAATCTTGTCGCTTAACCTCGGGAGATAAACTGGCCTGCTACAGACACCCGACTTTCAACGAACCTCGATAGCTTCGATCAAACGGCTGACATAGGCTGAAAACACCGTCACCATGTCGAACTCTTCCGGCGATCTGAGCCATAGCATCTGAAGCCCGTCCATCATGCTGATCAGTTCGGCGGCAATGGAATGGGGATCGATGTCTTGCCTCAACTCGCCAGCCGCCATGCCTTTTTGAAAGGAAGAGACGAGGTTTTTCTGCAGGTGGCTGACGCGGGCGGCAAACCATGCGCTGGCGGGGTGGTCTGTCGTCAGGCTTTCGGCGTTGAGAACGGCAAATACCTGTACGACGCTGGGGATTTTCTGGTTGGCTCTGGCAATTTCGACAAGGCCGAGCAGCACTTTTCGCCAGTCCGCATATTCTTCACCGACGGCGGAGGCGCTTTCGATGTCGCGCTTTTCCAGAATGGCAAGGAGCAGATCCACTTTCGTCGGAAAGTAATGGAGCAGGCCCGGCAGCGACAGCCCCACCTCTGCGGCTATGGCTGCAAAGGACGCGTTTTGATAGCCATCCTTGGCGAAATGCTGCATGGCGGCAGCGAGAATGGCCTCCCGGCGAATCATGCCTTTGGGGGATTTCCGCTTTTTGCCGGGCGCTAAATCCGGCGACATCGCCTCTTTCATTTCATCCGTCATATCTGCTGTTTCCCCCATTCCAATTGCACCTTTAGCCTTGAAAGGCCCTGCGCGTAAACGTTTTAAGAATCATGCGATGGTCCGTTGCGGCACAGAAAAAAGTTGACTCCCCGCCATAACCGAGTAGTCGGTAGGTTTAACACGAAGTTCGGTGGAGGACGACGTTGTTATCGAATGTATTGCGGTGGAGGTTTTCAAAAATGAGTATTGCAACCCCAAATCTCGGTGCGCAGCCTTCTAAAACGGGCGATGAGCGCTCGGTCGGCCTGCCATTCATTCTCACTTACGGCCTTGCGAGTGTCGGCTTTTTTACGGCGGTCATGACGCCGGTTGCGATGACGCTGGCCATTCGGGTCAACACGCTCGATCCGGTGAGCAAGGGCGCAAGCCTTGGCACCATTTTAGGGCTCGGTGCGCTTTTCGCTCTTCTGGCGAACCCTATTTTCGGTCAGCTTTCAGACCGCACGCGCTCCCGCTTCGGTCGGCGTAAACCCTGGCTGGTGGCCGGCGTCGTCGTCGGCAGCCTTGCTCAGATCGTGATGGCCTATACATCCAGTCTTATTGTCATCGGCATTGCCTGGTGCGTCATCCAGACCGCATACAACGCCATGCTGGCAGCGCTTGTGGCAACCGTGCCGGATCAGGTGCCGGAACATCAGCGCGGTCTGGTTTCTGCCCTGGCAGGCATGTCGATCTATATCGCGCTGTTGATCGGCAGTGGCATTCTGGCGCTGACGGGAACAGCCAGCAATGCGATGTTTCTCATTCCAACAGCCATCGGGTTGATCTCGGTTCTCGTCTTCGTTCTGGTGATTGAAGACCGTCCTTTGACTGATGCGCCGCAGAAAACAGCGCCCGGCCTGTCCGAACTGTTGGGCAGCTTCTGGGTTAATCCCGTCAAGCACCCGGACTTCGGCTATGCCTGGCTCAGCCGCTTTCTGGTGTTTTTCGGCTTTGCCGTGCTGACGTCCTATCAGGTCTATTATCTTATGGATCATTTGAAGATTGCCGAAGCTGACATTGGCGACATCATGTTCGTTTCGACACTGATCACCGCCATCTGCGTTGTCGGTTCGTCCTTCGTTTCCGGCTCCATGTCGGACCGCATCGGTCGCCGCAAGGCTTTCGTGCTGGTGGCGGCGCTGACCTATGCGCTGGGGATCGTGGTCATCGTTTTCGCAAAAGACCTGACGATGTTCTACAGCGGCATCGCGGTCACCTCTATTGGCTTTGGCGTCTATATGGCGGTCGATCAGGCCCTCGTCGTGGATATCCTGCCAGACCGGGAAACCCATGCGGCCAGAAATCTCGGCGTTCTCAACATCGCCAATGCCGTCCCGCAATCCATCGCCCCGGCTGTGGCACCCTTTCTTCTCGCCATCGGCAATGCGGGAGGCCAGAATTATGGTGTCCTCTATGCTGCTGCGGCCATCAGCGCCTTTCTGGGCGCGCTGGCCATCGCCCCCGTGCGCGGGGTTCGCTGACACCATGTCAGGACGCGCCGTTCATGACGGCGCGTCTCTTTTTCACTCGCATGAAAAACATCGGAGGCTCGTATGATCGAGAATATCCTGAACCAAATGACGCTTGAAGAGCAGGTTTCGCTGCTTGCCGGTGCCGATTTCTGGACGACAGTGCCGGTTGAGCGTCTTGGCGTTCCCAAGATCAAGGTCACGGATGGCCCCAATGGCGCGCGCGGTGCCGGATCGCTGGTAGCCGGTGTCAAGGCAGCCTGCTTTCCCGTGGCCATCGCACTGGGTGCTACCTGGAACCCGGCGCTCGTGAAGCGCATGGGCGTTGCATTGGCAGGTCAGGCGAAAAGCAAGGGCGCGTCCGTTCTGCTGGCGCCCACCGTCAATATTCACCGCTCGGGCCTGAATGGCCGCAACTTCGAATGCTATTCCGAAGACCCGTTGCTAACGGCGGCTCTCGCCGTTGCCTATATTCAGGGCGTACAGAGCAAGGGTGTGGCCGCGACGATCAAGCATTTCGTCGGCAATGAATCCGAAATCGAACGTCAGACAATGTCTTCGGATATCGATGAGCGCAGCCTGCGCGAACTCTATCTGCTGCCCTTCGAACAGGCGGTAAAGAAGGCTGGCGTGATGGCCGTCATGTCATCCTATAACCGCCTCAACGGCACCTATACAAGCGAACATGAGTGGCTGCTGACACAGGTGCTGCGCAAGGAATGGGGCTTTGACGGCATCGTCATGTCCGACTGGTTCGGCTCGCATTCCACCGCACCAACGGTCAATGCCGGTCTGGACCTGGAAATGCCTGGCCCAAGCCGCGACCGTGGCGAGAAGCTGGTTGAAGCCGTGCACAAGGGCGAGGTCAAGGCGGAAACCGTGCGCGAGGCTGCGCGCCGTATTCTGACACTTCTGGAGCGCGTCGGTGCATTCGAAACCGCGCCTGATCTTACCGAAAGCTCTCTTGACCTTCCCGAAGACCGCGCGCTTATTCGCCAGATCGGTGCCGAAGGTGCCGTGCTGCTGAAGAACGATGGCATTCTGCCTTTGGCCAAGACCACGCTCGACAGCATCGCCGTTCTCGGCCCCAATGCCGCCGAAGCCCGCGTGATGGGTGGTGGCAGCGCACAGATCGCCGCGCATTATACGGTCAGCCCGCTTCAGGGTATCAAAGCTGCCCTTTCCAATGCCAACAGCGTCCACCACGCCGCAGGCTGCAGCAACAACCGCCTGATCGAAGTTTTCGCAAGCGAAATGCAGGTCGATTACTTCAAGGGCAGACAGTTGGAAGGCGCGCCGGTTCACAGTGAAACGGCTGTTAAGGGCGAGTTCTTCTGGTTCGACCTGCCCTCGGCAGAGCTCAACCCGGCAGATTTCTCGGCCCGGATCACCGCGCGCTACGTGCCGTCCGACAGCGGCGAGCATGTCTTCGGCATGACGAATGCAGGCCTTGCCAAGCTCTATGTGGATGGCGAGATGGTGGTAAATGGTTTTGATGGCTGGGAACCCGGCGACAATTATTTCGGCACCGCCAACAGCGAACAGCGGCAGTCGCTGAAGCTGGAAGCCGGGCGCAGCTATACGGTGACAATCGAATATTGCTCCCCTGCCGCGACTGCCGACGGCATTCACCTGACCGCCATTCGCTTCGGCATCGAAAAGCCGCTGGGCGATGCCGCGATCGAAGAGGCCGTAGCCAAAGCGGCGGCTTGCGATGTCGCACTTCTCTTTGTCGGACGTGAAGGCCAGTGGGACACCGAAGGCCTCGATCTGCCCGACATGCGCCTTCCCGGTCGTCAGGAAGAGCTGATAGAAAAGGTTGCCGCCGTCAACGCCAACACCGTCGTCGTGCTACAAACCGGTGGACCGGTGGAAATGCCGTGGCTGGGCAAGGTCAAAGCCGTTCTGCAATTGTGGTATCCGGGCCAGGAACTCGGCAACGCGGTGGCCGACGTTCTCTTCGGTGATGCGGAACCCGGCGGACGCCTGCCGCAGACCTTCCCGAAATCGCTTTCGGACAATTCCGCGATCACCGGCAATCCTCTCGTCTACCCCGGTCAGGATGGGCATGTGCGTTATGACGAGGGCGTCTTCGTCGGTTACCGTCACCACGATACCCATGGCGTAGAGCCGCTTTTCCCCTTCGGTTTCGGTCTGGGCTACACGCAATTTGCCTGGGGCGAGGCCAAGGCATCGTCCAGCGTCATGAGCGAGGACGGCATCACCGTCACGGTGGATGTGACCAATACGGGTGAGCGCAAGGGCTCTGATGTCGTGCAGCTTTACGTGCGTGCGCTGGGTTCTTCCGTCTCCAGACCGGAGAAAGAGCTGCGGGCTTTTGCCAAGCTCGAACTGGCAGCGGGCGAAACAGCGACCGCAACGTTGAAGGTGACACAACGCGATCTCAGCTTCTTCGATGTGGACGCGAAAGCCTTCCGTTCGGATGAAGGTCAATATGAACTGGTGATTGCCGCAAACGCTGGCGATATTCGCGGCCGCATCCTTATCGACAACCCGACGCTATGGCTCGGTCAGGTCTCGGACACGTCTATCTAAGGGCGTGTCCCCTTCGCTTCCCGTCTTGGGAATAGACGTTTCAAAACAGAAAGCCGCCCGTAAAAATCGGGCGGCTTTTTTATTACGCCAAAAGCTTGTCGAAATCGACGCTGGTGTCGGTTCCTGTCGGGGACGGATAGGAAAAGCGGTCGAATTCCCGGTAGCCGCTGTCGCTCCAGAACCGCAATGTGCCCGCCGTCTGTGCATCCGCATGCAGATAGGCGGCATTGTAATTCAGGGTCTTCGCCTCGTTTTCCAAGATGCGGACAATACGGCTTCCAAGGCCCATCCGCCGCACGGATGCATCGAGATAGACGCGCACGATCTGGCAGACATTTTCCATCGCATCATAACGCTGCGCCAGACGGTTTGCCGTGTTCGGCTTTCGCGCCAGATCATAGAGGCCGCCGGTCGCTATGATCTGACCCTGAAGATTGCGGATGAGAAAGAAAGCGCCGCGGTTTTCGTTTGAAAACCAGCTATCTGCAGCCGCAAGAGCAAGCGAATCGAGATCGGCATGCCAGTCTGGATGATAAGGCGATGCCATAGACCTGCTGGATGACGCCAAGGCAAAAGGCCCGGGCATCCGCCCCAGTCTCGGCACATCCCTCACCGCTCAGGCGCTCGATTGGCAGCGTTTCGAATTCTGTCAACTTGCGTCATCTCCTGATGATTTTGGTCTTTCACCGCTTTATAAAACCGTCGTCTTTGCGGGTTATCTGCACGCGCAGCATCATTTTTAACGATTATAGCCACTCTGCCCAGCGAACTTTTCGGTGTTTGCCCGGTTTTCATGACGGGAGGAAAAACCATGTCGACACAGCTTCTTGCGGGACGTCAGTTTCTCGTGGTGGAGGACGAATATCTCATAGCCTCGGACATATTGATGACCCTTGAGGAGGCAGGCGCCAGAGTTTTCGGGCCGATCTCGGATGTAGAACGGGCGGTTGAGGTGCTGGCCGATCCCGGCTTCAAACTGGACGCCGCCATTCTCGATATCGATCTGGGAGGGCAGATGGTTTTTCCTGCCGCCGAATTGCTGATCAAGCACAAGACGCCCTTCGTCTTCATTTCTGGCCTTGAGGACCTCTCAGTGCCGGAAGCCTTCGCCGCGACGCCGCGCCTGTCCAAACCTTACCGCACGGCTGATCTTATATCCCTGCTCCAGTCTGTTGGACCGCAGAGTGGAGCGAACGGCGTCTGAGCGTGAAGGTTGGGGGGCAGGAAGTTGCGGCAGTAGACGGAGCGGGTTGGCTTCGGCCTTGCCCGTCTAACGGGCCAAACCGAAACCTCTATCCACCTTTGGCAATATATCGCTGCCACTCTGTTCTTGGAGCGTCTCCATCCGTCGGATTCCAAAAGGTGCCGCCGGCTAAATAAGGGCCAAGGGCTGGCCCTTAGTCACGAGCAGTTACCCCCATCATTCGAACGAGATCACCACATCGCCTGCCTGAAGGTAATCACCTTCCTTGACGCGCAAGCGGACCTTGCCAGCTTTCGGCGCGGTCAGTTGTGTTTCCATTTTCATGGCTTCCATGACAGCCACGAGATCGCCCTCTGACACGGCATCACCATCCGCCACCTTGAAAGACTGCAAGGTGCCGGAAACTGGCGCCGTGATCCCATCTTCCTGCGGCTTTGCGGATGAGGTAGCGGCAGGACCATTGCTGCCCACTCCACCAAGGCCCGAAAGCAGCAGATGCGGCAGGCCGACGCTGACGCGTTTGCCGTCGATCTCGAGCCAAGTGCGGGTGATGGACGCATCCTCTGCAGGAGCGGGACGCTCCATCGCATCGGGCATGTCGGCAAAATCGGTTTCGATCCAGCGGGTGTGAACCTTGAAACCGTCCGTGCCGATGAAATCATCCGTGTCGATTGCGGCGCGGTGGAACGGCAGAACGGTGGCGATGCCGTCGATGCGGAATTCCTTCAGGGCGCGGCGGGCGCGGCGCAGGACCTGATCGCGGTCCACGCCCGTAACGATGAGCTTTGCCATCAGCGAGTCAAAAACGCCTGATATGGTGGAGCCTGATACAACACCGCTATCCAGACGGATGCCCGGGCCGGATGGCGGATCGAAAACCGTGATCGCGCCGGGTGTCGGCAGAAAGCCGCGACCGGGGTCTTCGGCATTGATGCGGAATTCCATGGAATGGCCGCGCGGCTCCGGCGTTTCCACAATGCGCAGCGGATGACCTTCCGCAACGCGGAACTGCTCGATGACGAGATCGATGCCCGTCGTCTCCTCGGTCACCGGATGCTCCACCTGAAGGCGGGTGTTGACTTCGAGGAAGGAAATCGTGCCATCGACGCCTAACAGGAATTCCACCGTGCCGGCGCCGGAGTAACCCGCTGCGGCGCAGATCGCCTTGGCCGCCTCATGGATTTTCTGGCGTTGCTCAGGTGTCAGGAAGGGCGCTGGCGCTTCTTCGATGAGCTTCTGATTACGGCGCTGGAGCGAGCAATCGCGCGTGCCCAGCACGACCACATTGCCGTGCTTGTCGGCAATGACCTGCACTTCGATGTGGCGCGGGCGGTCAAGGAACCGTTCCAGAAAACATTCGCCGCGTCCGAAGGCAGCTGTGGCTTCACGCACGGCGGATTCGTAGAGATCGGCGATCTCTTCCATTTTCCACGCAACCTTGATGCCGCGTCCACCACCGCCATGCGCAGCCTTGATGGCAACCGGCAGGCCGTGTTGTTCTGCGAATGCGACGACCTCAGCCGAGGTCGAAACCGGACCGTCGCTGCCAGCAACGAGCGGGGCACCAACGCTGGTGGCGATGCGCCGCGCTTCGACCTTGTCGCCCAGCACCTTGATGACATCAGGATCAGGGCCGATCCAGATCAGCCCCGCATCGATAACAGCCTGTGCAAACTCCGCGCGCTCGGACAGGAAGCCGTAGCCGGGGTGAACCGCATCGGCACCGGAGCGCTTGGCAATGGCAATCAGTTTTTCGATATCGAGGTAGGTTTCGGCAGGGCGCACACCCTCCAGCCCATAGGCCTCATCCGCCAGACGCACGAAAAGCGCATCCTGATCGGGATCGGCATAGACGGCCACGGAGGCGATATCGTAATCCCGGCAGGCGCGGATGATGCGCACCGCGATCTCGCCGCGATTGGCGATCAGCACTTTTTTCATGGCTTGTCTCCCGAAATTTCTGTGTTCTTTTTTACCGGAATGTCCGTGAATGGCCCGAGCGGGCGAAACTGGATTTTGGCGTTGATGGGTATCTGACCGGCCAGATCGAGGTGATATTCCGCAACGGCGCCGATGACAGGATATCCACCCGTCAGCGGGTGGTCGGCCAGAAACAGAACTGGCTGACCGCTATGCGGAATCTGGATTGCGCCGGTGGCCGTACCTTCGCTCGGCAGTTCTGCACTGTCCTTGCGTTCCACCGGCACCTCGCCTGCAAGGCGAATGCCGACGCGGCTGGACTGCGGCGTGACCTGCCAGTGCTGGCTTGTCAGCGTTTCGATGCCCGTTTGCGTGAACCAGTCGGTGCGCGGCCCGTAGACGACATCAAGCGTGACGACGTCGCCTGCCTTGGGCAGATCGAAAGCTGGAACCTCATCGATGGAGACACTGGAAAGTCCGCTTTTTTCATCGCGCAGATTGACCACGGAACCGGCCACCACACTCTCCGGTCCAACGACGGCCAGTGTATCGGTAGCAGAACTGCCCAGAACCGGCGCGACATCGAAACTGCCACGGACAGCGAGATAACAGCGCATGCCAGCCGAGGGATTGCTGAACGTTACGACATCGCCGGGTTCCAGCGAGATCGGCGCATAGGGGGTGGCTTCGAAGCTGTAGGCTTCAGATTTCACGGTGATCGTACAGGACGCGCCCGCAACGCCGATCACGGCGCGGCTTGAACTCCTGAAGGAAAAGCCGCCAAGCGTGAGTTCAAGGCAGGGAGTATTCGCCGGGTTACCGACGATGCGGTTTGCAGCGTTGAAGGCCGAACGGTCAAGAGCACCGGAGGCGGAGACGCCCTGCCCTGTCTGCCCGAAACGTCCGAGGTCTTGGAAGACTGCGGGCATGGGTGCTGCCAGCACTTCGAAATGTGCGGCATCACTGTTTGCGACAGCTTTGGCAGTAGCAGGTTTGGCAGCGGGAGCCTCGATGCTGCGTCCCGCCTTATCCATGTCGAAAAACCGGACACGGTAACCGGGCTGGAAGAGTGCACCCGGTTCGCGTTCGATATCCCACATTTTCAGTGGCGTGGTGCCAAGGATTTGCCAGCCGCCGGGGCTGTTTTGCGGATAGACGCCGCTGAAGGCACCGGCGAGCGCAACCGATCCGGCTGGAATACGGGTGCGTGGGCTTTGGCGGCGCGGCACATGCAGCGCGGGATCGCCACCCACGAGATAACCGAAGCCGGGGGCAAAGCCGCAAAAGGCAACGGTGAATTCGCTGTCCGTATGACGTCGAATGACCTCTTCGACGCTGAGCCCCGTCAGTTCAGCGACATCGGCCAGATCCTCGCCATCATAACGCACCGGAATTTCGACCAGCTTGTCGGATGGCGCAATCTTGGCAGAGAGATCGCGCGTGGCGATTTCGCCAGCCAAGGCTTCCGCCGTGATCCTCTCCGGCCGGAAACGGATCATCAACGTGCGGGCTGCCGGAACCGTCTCCTCGATACCGTCGATAGGGTCGGCCTCAAGCGATGCGAAGAGCGCAAGCGTCTGATCGAGATCGGCTAGCTCCACCAGAATGGTCGTGAGGCTGACGGGTAAAAAGCGCATCTTGTCCTCACGCATGATAGGCGGAATCGGGAATGTCGGTGATGAACATATGGCCGGGAGAATGGGTGATGGCAAAGGGTACGCCCGACGCCATGACCGCCGCCTGTGGTGTTACTCCGCACGCCCAGAAGACCGGCACTTCGCCGGGTTCGATCCGCACCGCATCACCAAAGTCAGGCTTGCCAAGATCGGCAATGCCGATTTCTGCTGGCGACCCGACATGCACGGGTGAACCGTGGACGGCGGGAAAGCGCCCGGAAATCGTCGCCGCATCCGCCACGCGCGAGGCGGGGATGGGACGCATGGACACGACCATGTTGCCCTTCAACCGACCTGCCGGACGACAGGGCTGATTGGTGAGATACATCGGCACATTGCACTTGTCCGTCATGTGGCGGATTTCGATGCCAGCTTCCACCATCGGCGTCTCGAAGGTGAAGCTGCAGCCGATGAGGAAGGCGACGAGATCGTCCCGCTCGGCCCATGCGCTGGTGGCATCCGCCGTTTCCTCGACCAGCTTGCCGTCGCGCCAGATACGGTAGAGCGGCAGATCGGTGCGAAGATCGGCACCGGGCGCAAGCAAGGTGGTCGGCACGCCCGGGTCGGACACATCCAAAACCGGACAAGGCTTGGGGTTGCGCTGCGCATAGAGCAGAAAATCGAAGGCCCAGTCGCGCGGCAGCACAATCATATTGGCCTGCGTGAAACCGGGGGCAATGCCGGATGTGGGCGCGACCAGACCGTTGCGGTAATCGGCCCGCGCCTTGCGGGCGGCTGTCGCATCCGTGTGGTTGAGATAAGATGTCGGGATCGTCATGGACGCTCCTTATGTGCTGGACGCGAAAGAACGGATATCGATGCCTTCGGCTTCGAACCGCTGCCTGATTTGCTGGGCAATGGCAACCGCGCCGGGACTATCGCCATGAACGCAGATGGATTGCGCCTCGATCTTGATGCTGCTGCCATCGATGGCTTCGAGCGTGCCTTCGCGGGCAAGCTGCACCATGCGGCCAGCAATTTTCTCCGCATCATGCAGCACCGCACCAGCCTCACGACGGGACACGAGCTGGCCTTGCGGCGTATAGGCGCGGTCGGCAAAGGCTTCCGCCACCACCGACAGGCCGGATTTGCGGGCAAGGTCGAGAATGGGCGCATTGGCCAGCCCCATCAGCACCAGCGATGGGTCGATGGCCTTGATGCCATCGATAACCGCCTGCCCCTGCTTTGAGTCATTGGCGATGCGATTGTAAAGCGCGCCATGCGGCTTGACGTAACGCACCGTTGTTCCGGCAGCGGCTGCAATGCCTTGCAGCGCGCCGATCTGGTAGATGACATCGGCAATCAATTCTTCCGACGTCACATCCATATCGCGCCGACCGAAGCCGACGCGGTCTGGATAGGAGACATGGGCTCCAACGACGACACCGTTTTCGGCGGCGGCTTTGACCGTGCGGTAAATGCCCGAGGGATCACCCGCATGGAAACCGCAGGCGATGTTGGCGCTGGAAACGACTGATAGCATCGCGCCATCGTCTCCCATGCTCCATGCACCGTAGCTTTCGCCAAGATCGCTGTTCAGATCGATGGAAGCCATGTCTCTCTCCTCATGCCGTCAAAAGTGCAAAAATGGGACCGATGGAGTTGTAGCCCATGTACCAGGTCAGTGCACAAACGATGATGCCGAGTACCAGAAGCCAGCGCGGATAACGATAGCCAGCCATCAGATCGGATCTTGCCCAAGCCGCGTAGATGAAGATGGACAGACCGATTGGAAGGATGAGACCGTTGAGGCCACCGACGAAAACCAGCATCTGTGCGGGCGGCGTGGTGATGACCAGATAGAAGAACAGCGAGACAGCGATGAAGATCACGGTTGCGATATTGCGACCGCGCTCGGTGATGTCCTTGTTGAAGACGGTGATGAAGGAAACCGATGTATAGGCAGCGCCGATGACGGAGGTGATGGCAGCGGCCCACAGAACCACGCCGAATATTCTCAGACCGATATCGCCTGCCGCGACCTGGAAGGCCTGCGCCGCAGGATTGGCACCTTTTCCAGAAACGTCGATCACAACGCCGTTGGCGACAACGCCCAGAATGGCAAGGAACAGCACATAGCGCATGACGCCTGTGACGGCGATCCCCGTCAGGGCAGCACGATTGACGGCACCGAGGTTCTCGGCACCAACCATGCCCTTGTCCAGCAAGCGATGCGCGCCGGAATAGGTGATATAGCCGCCAACGGTGCCTCCGACGATGGTGGTGATGGTTGCGAAATCGATGGTGGATGGCAGGAAGGTCTGGAACAGCGCTTCACCGACTGGAGGGCCGGACGCGAAGGCAACATAGATCGTCAGAACGATCATCAGAATACCCGCGAAGATGATGAACCGGTCAACCGCCATGCCTGCGCGTTTGGACAGGAAGATGCCGATAGCCAGAAGTGCACTTAGCGCTCCGCCCCACTTCGGATCGAGACCCAGCATAGCGTTGAGGCCGAGGCCGGAGCCGCCGATATTGCCGATGTTGAAGAAGAGACCACCGACGATGACCAGAATGGCCAGAACGTAACCCGAGCCGGGTATCGCTGCATTGGCGATATCGGAGGCCCGCATGCGGGTCAGCGTTACGATTCTCCAGATGTTCAGCTGTACGACGAAATCAATCAGGATCGACGCAAGGATGGCGAAAGCGAAGGCCGAGCCGAGCTTTGCGGTAAAGGTCGCCGTCTGCGTGATGAAACCGGGCCCGATGGCCGAGGTCGCCATCAGGAAGATCGCGGCCGTTAGCGACGCGCGCCTGGATTTGGCAAATTCGACAGTTTGGGCAATTTTTGTTTGCTCCATGGATGTTCTCCGCTCCATTGGCAATCCGCCCCTCGCGGATGCATTGAGGGGATTTTGGCCGCATCTACAAAATTGTCAATATTGTTGAACAATTAAATTCTATCGTTCTTTCATTCTGCGCAATATTTGGGACGAATGCGTTGAAAATAAGCAGGATTTTTACGTGTACTGCTCATAATTTGTGGTATTGCAACCGATATACAGGACGCCAACAACCGCGATTGCCCGCCACAGACGATCAGATGAAGGACCGCCATGACTGAACCTTTGCCGCTAGCGGACCGCGTGGCCAAAGACATTCGCGATCTTCTGATCATTGGTGCGCTGACGCCTGGCCAAAGACTGTCGGAAGCCGCCTTCAGCGAACGTCTGGATGTCTCGCGAAACTCCCTGCGGGAGGCCTTTCGGCTTCTGACCAAGGATGGGCTGCTGCGGCACGAGGCCAATCGCGGCGTGTTCGTCTCAGTGCCTAGCACGGAACAGATCATCGATATCTACCGCGTGCGACGCATGCTGGAATGTGGCGCCCTGCGTCAGGCCTGGCAGAAACATCCGTCGGTGGCCACCATGCGGCAGGCGGTGGAACATGCCAAGAAACAGCGCGAGTTGGGTGACTGGCGTGAAGTCGGCAGCGCCAATATGCGCTTCCACGCCGCCGTGGTCGATCTTTCCGACAGCAGCCGATTGAGCGATTTTTACGCGCGTGTCGCAGCCGAACTGCGCCTCAGCTTCGGGCTTCTGAACGATCCGGAACAGTTGCATTCTCCCTTCGTGGATATGAATGACCAGATACTCGGCCTCGTTGAAAGCAGCAAAGTGGCGGAAGCGGCATCGCAGATGGAGCTTTATCTGAACCTTTCCGAGCGCACCGTGCTGAAAGCGCTGGAACGCGCCGGGAAATAACTGCCCTATCCTGCACTGCGACATAGCAGTGGAAAGCGGCGGGCCAATATGCCATGACGGGCCGGGAATGCTGCCAAAGACGTGACGTCAGACGCAGCACCGGTTGCCAAACTGAATGAGTACGCCATGCAGGAAAACACCAACGGCTCCGTCATTGTTATTTCCAGCCACGTCATGCGTGGCTCCGTCGGCAACAGGGCCGTCGTTTTCGGGTTGGAGACCCTCGGTTTCCCGGTCTGGGCCGTTCCGACCATCGTCATGCCCTGGCACCCCGGCCACGGACCTTCGACGAGGTTGCGCTTCGACAACGGCGAATTCGACAAGGCCATGCAGGATTTGGCCGGCTCCAAATGGGCGGGCGAAGTCCGCGCCATCCTGACCGGCTATTTCGGCAGCGCCGATCAGGTGCACTCCGTCGCCCGGCTCATTCGAAGCATGAAAGAGCGCAACCCCGACCTCATCTATGTCTGCGACCCCGTGATGGGAGACAAGGGCGGGCTTTATGTGCCGATTGAAACGGCACAGGCCATTCGTGACGAGTTGGTGCCGCTGGCAACCGTCTGCACGCCCAACCGCTATGAGCTGGCATGGATGAGCGGTGCGGAGCTTGAGACCAACAACGAGATCATGGATGCGGCTTTGGCGCTTGGACCGGCGAAGATGCTGGTAACATCAGCCGTGCCGATGATGGCGGGCGGTATTGGCAATCTTTTCCTCAGCGGCCGTCACGCGCTGCTGGCCGAGCATCGCGCCATTGAGAATGTGCCGAATGGTCTTGGCGATCTTCTCGCCGCGCTGTTTCTGGCGCGGTTGCTGCAAGGCATGGACGATGAAAAAGCGCTACAACTGGCAACCGCCAGCGTCTTCGAAGTGCTGGCGCGCACCATGAAACGTGGCGTCAATGAGCTGACTTTGGAGACGGATGCGTCCAGTCTTTCCACACCCATGGCCATGGTTCAGATGCGTCATCTCTTGCATCCTTCGCGAAGCAAGCGCAAATAGCGGAGCGAAAAACGGGTTTCAACATAGGCCGGTTCATTGACGAGCCCGGCCACAAGACAACGGTACTGCGATATCATGAGCGATTTTCCAGAATACCTTCTCACCGGCTACACCAACTTCATGACCGGGCGTTACACCGATGAGCGCGAGAGATATCGCGCACTGGCAGATACCGGCCAAAAGCCGCAGACCCTCATTATCGCCTGTTGTGACTCCCGTTCCGCACCGGAAACCATTTTCGATTGCGGCCCGGGAGAACTCTTCGTCATGAGAAACGTCGCCAATATGGTGCCGCCCTTCGAGCCCGACGGCCAGTTCCACGCGACATCCGCGGCCATCGAATATGCCGTGCAGGTTTTGAAGGTCAAAGACATCGTGGTCATGGGCCACGGTCGTTGCGGTGGTATTCAGGCCGCGCTCGACCCCAACTTCGAATCCCTGTCGCCTGGCGATTTCATCGGCAAATGGATGAACATGGTCAAGTCAGCCGCCGAGCAAATCCAGAGCAACGACGTGATGACCGCCTCCGAGCGCCAGACTGCGCTGGAACGTGTGTCCATCCGCAATTCCATCAGCAACCTGCGCGCCTTCCCCTTCGTCAAGGCGCAGGAAGTGGCAGGCAAGGTCAAGCTGCACGGCGCCTGGTTCGATATTTCCACCGGCGAATTGTGGGTGATGGACGGCAAAACGGGCGACTTTCGCCGCCCGAATGCCTGATCAAGAACAGTGAAGCTATCGTTATGCTCACGACGCCGTCACCACGCACCTGATGCGGGGTGACGGAAGAGACCTCTAGGCCTATTGACCGTCGATAGCCTTGCCGATGTAAGCAATCGACTGCTGGTAAACGCTTGCCGCGTTCCAGCCCTGAATGGCAGAGAAGTTCGTCTGGCCCTGCTGATATCCCGCACCGCGCTGCCAGCCGTGACCGACGAGGAAGTTGGCGGTGGATGCCAGAGCATCGGCACGCGAGCCGACCAGATCGATGCGACCGTCACGGTCGAAATCGACGCCGTAGCGCACGACGTTGAGCGGCAGGAACTGCGTCTGGCCGATTTCGCCATGGGCAGCGCCCTTTGCAGTGATGCTCAGATTTCCGCTTCCCACCAGTTTCAGGGCTGCGTAGAGCTGTTCGGTGAAGTAGTCCGAGCGACGGCAGTCATAGGACAGCGTAGCGACGGCAGACAGCGTGTGCTGGTTGCCCATGAAGCCGCCGAAGCCGGTTTCCATGCCCCAGATGGCCAGAAGCGGGCCAGCTGGCACGCCGTAAGCGCGCTCGATATTGGCAAACAGCGCTGCATTGTTTTTCTTCATGGCCTTGCCACGAGAAATGATAGCCTGGCCGCCACGCTTCTGCATGAACTGGTCGAAGGAGAGTTTGAAGCTGTGCTGGCCACGGTCCGCACGGATCGTTGCCTGATTATAGGATACATTCGAGAAGGCACGGTCCAGAACGGAGGCGCTGACACCACGGCCAGCCGCTTCCTGCTTGAACGCGCCGACCCAGGCATTGAAGCCTGCCGATGTATTGCCGCATTGCGCCGCCAGAACCGGCGTCGCCGCCAGTGCCGCAACCATTACCACGCCAACGGAAAAAGCTTTCATTGCCCGCATCAGAATCTGCCTTCAATATTTTGGGATTATACCCAGCCCTGTCGCAACACCACAGAGAATTCGCCGAGTTTCAAATTGCCTAGCTATGTCATAACCGGCAAATAAACTGCCCGTGATAACAAAACATCAGAAAACCCGCCCATTCTAGCAGTGTAATGGACGGGTTATAGTTAATGTTTATTAAAAAACCGTATCAGGCTGCGGCCTTGCGCGGCTTGATCAGGCCACGATTGACGAGAAGCTCGGCAATCTGGATGGCGTTGAGGGCAGCGCCCTTGCGAAGGTTGTCGGAGACGACCCAGATGTTGAGACCGTTTTCAACGGTTGCGTCCTCGCGGATACGCGAAATATAGGTCGCATCTTCGCCAGCGCACTCGACGGGGGTGATGTAGCCGCCGTTTTCATGCTTGTCGATGACGAGGCAACCCGGTGCTTCGCGCAGGATGTCACGTGCCTGATCGGCGGTGATTTCGTTTTCGAATTCGATGTTGACCGATTCCGAGTGACCGATGAACACAGGAACGCGCACGGCGGTGCATGTCACCTTGATCTTCGGGTCGAGCATCTTCTTGGTTTCGGCCAAAACCTTCCACTCTTCCTTCGTGTAACCATCTTCCATGAACACATCGATGTGCGGAATAACGTTGAAGGCGATGCGCTTGGTGAACTTCTTGGCTTCGATCGGGTCTGCCACGAAAACCGCACGGGTCTGCTGGAACAGTTCGTCCATGCCTTCCTTGCCGGCACCGGAAACGGACTGGTAGGTGGAGACGACGACGCGCTTGATCTTGGCGAAATCATGCAGCGGCTTCAGGGCAACGACGAGTTGCGCCGTGGAGCAATTGGGGTTGGCAATGATGTTTCGCTTGGTGAAGCCTTCGATGGCATCGGCGTTGACTTCCGGCACGATCAAAGGAACGTCCTGATCGTAGCGCCATGCGGACGAGTTATCGATAACGACGCAGCCCTGCGCGCCGATCTTTGGCGACCACTTCTTGGAAACATCGCCACCAGCCGACATCAGGCAAATATCCGTATCGGAGAAATCGTAATTCTCCAGATTGGAAACCTTCAGCGTGCGGTCGCCGTAAGAAACTTCCGTGCCCTGGCTGCGGGCAGAGGCCAGAGGAACGACTTCGTCTGCTGGAAACCCGCGCTCGGCGAGAATATTGAGCATTTCACGACCGACATTGCCGGTAGCGCCTGCGATTGCAACTTTGAAACCCATGATAAAGCTCTCTTTCTGCCTCTCCTCTTTTTGGTGAGGGGAACCCGCATGACTGCGGCTTCCTTCTTCCCCGACCAAACCGGGGAGAGAGCGGCGGGCCAGAGACGTTAGACGGTTTTAATCGTCGTTTTGGCCGTAATTCGGATGAAACCAGAAAAGCGCGACAGATCACCGGCAGGCTCTGCCGGATTGTGCATGACAACCATGTCGTGGACATGTCTGATCAAGATCGTGCTCCTTTTCGTGGCAAAGCTATTATGGTGTTTGTCTTTTCTGTCAAGCGCAAACAGATGGCAATTCCGTTCGGACGCAGGCAAAGCCGCGCGGGATCGCAAGATTTATGATGCTCAACATTAGACTAAAGTCATAAGCCGAAAGCATCGCTCTTCCTTTTGTTAATTTTCTGTCAATCTGTGGTCAGGTGCATCGCGCCGAAAGGGCAGCCTGGAGGAGAGTCGGGCTGCTGCGATGTGTCGTTTTGACATCTGTGGAGGACAGACAATGGCGAATGTAGCAACGGCGACAGCGGAGAAGGCCCGTCCCATGACGGGGGAAGAGAAGAAGGTGATTTTCGCCTCTTCTCTGGGAACAGTGTTCGAGTGGTACGACTTTTATCTTTACGGCTCGCTGGCCATCTATATCGGTGCGAACTTCTTCAGCCAGTATCCGGAAACGACGCGCAACATCTTCGCACTTCTGGCCTTTGCCGCAGGCTTTCTCGTCCGTCCTTTCGGCGCGCTGGTGTTCGGGCGTCTTGGCGATATCGTCGGACGTAAATACACCTTCCTCATCACCATTCTGATCATGGGTTTTTCGACCTTCGTGGTCGGCATTCTGCCAGGTGCAGCGCAGATCGGCATCGCAGCCCCCATCATCCTCATCATCCTGCGCATGCTTCAGGGCCTGGCGCTGGGCGGTGAATATGGCGGTGCGGCAACCTATGTGGCTGAACACGCGCCCAATGGCCGCCGCGGTTATTACACCTCGTGGATTCAGACCACCGCAACGCTCGGTCTCTTCCTGTCTCTCGTCGTCATTCTGGGCGTCCAGTTTGCCGTCGGTCGTGAGGCCTTTGCCGATTGGGGCTGGCGCATTCCGTTCCTGCTGTCCGTCATCCTGCTCGGCGTGTCGGTCTGGATTCGTCTGAAGATGAACGAATCCCCTGCCTTCAAGAAGATGAAGGAAGAGGGCAAGACATCGAAAGCACCGCTCAGCGAAGCCTTCGGCCAGTGGAAGAACGCCAAGATCGCCATCATCGCCCTCGTCGGCGCCGTCATCGGTCAGGCTGTCGTCTGGTACACGGGTCAGTTCTATGCGCTGTTCTTCCTGCAAAGCATTCTGAAGGTCGACGGGCAGTCCGCCAACATCATGGTTGCCTGCGCCCTGCTTCTCGGCACCGGCTTCTTCGTTCTGTTCGGCTGGCTCTCCGATAAGATCGGCCGCAAGCCGATCATCATGGCAGGTCTCGTTCTGGCCATGCTGACCTACTTCCCGCTGTTCAAGGCACTGACATGGGCAGGTAACCCTGCACTCGCACAGGCTCAGGCCTCTGTTCGTGCGACCGTAACCGCTGCGCCTGGCGATTGCCGCTTCCAATTCAACCCGACTGGCACGGCGAAATTCACCACGTCCTGCGATATTGCCACCTCGTTCCTCACCAGAAACTCGGTGCCATACGATGTGGTGAATGGTCCTGCCGGCCAGCCCGCAACGGTCAAAATCGGTGACAAGACGATCACTGGCTACGACGCCGTCGCAGCGGGTGCCAATGCCGCCGCCAATGACCGGGCGTTCCAGAAGCAGATCAACATCGCACTTCATGACAGCGGTTATCCGCTGGTGCGTGGTGCCGCACAGGTGCCGGCTGCCAAGCTCGACGCCTTTATTGCTGCAAACCCTGAACTCGGCCTCAATGCCGATGCGGTTCGCGCAACACCGGCAAAGACGGTGCCAGCCGACAAGCTCGTGGCAGACAAGCTGATGACACCTGCGGAACTGAATGGCGCGGCAGACATGGCCGTCTACACCGTGGCTGGCGGTGGCGCCTTTGCCATGGTTGCCGATCCTGCGGCGGTCAACTGGATCGTCATCATCGCTGTTCTCACCGTACTCGTCATCTATGTGACGATGGTCTACGGCCCGATTGCAGCATTGCTGGTCGAACTCTTCCCGACCCGCATCCGCTACTCCGGCATGTCCCTGCCTTACCACATCGGTAACGGCTGGTTCGGTGGCCTTCTGCCCGCAACCGCATTCGCCATGAGTGCCGCCAAGGGCGATATCTACTACGGCCTCTGGTACCCGATCGTCTTCGCAGGCATCACACTGGTCTTCGGCCTGCTGTTCCTGCCAGAAACCAAGGACCGTGACATCCACAAGATGGAATAGTCTGCTGAAATGAAGGCACGCCTTCGCCCTCGACGTCATCCTCGCGCTTGTCCCGAGGATGACGACAGGGAAAGCCTAATAATGAAAAACCCGGTGATGATCTCGCCGGGTTTTTGTTTCTGAATCAGGCTGAAAGCTTTTGCAACTCGCCATTGACAAAATCCCGCCAGTCACGGTTCTGAACCAGCTCCGGCAAGAACAATCCCTCGACAGCGAAAAACGCGGCTGAAGGGTCATTGCCATCCACCCGCTTCGCCGCCGCCAGAATCTCATCGCGGCGTGGGTCGTTCAAATCACCGCGCTTGTGGATGGACGCAATCCAGAGCGCGACGACATAAGCGAATTCGGCAGCGTTACCGCCAGCCTCCAAGGTTTCCACTGCTGCTGCCAGAATGCGTTGCGGCAGTTTCTGGCTTGTATCCATGGCAATCTGTTCGTTGCGATGGGCAATGGTTGGGTTGGCGAAACGTTCGAGAAGCTGGTTTCTGTAGAATGGCAGATCGATGCCGGGAACCGGCTCCAGCGTTGCCGCAGCGGCCTGCATGTGCCGCTCGACGATTTGAACGAACTCCGGCACGGCCATGACGTCTCGAACGAACTCCAGATCATGCAGAATGCCCAGATGTGCGATCAATGTGTGAGAACCATTGAGCAATCGCAGCTTCATGTCTTCGTAAGGGGCAACCGCCTGTGCAAACACCGCGCCCGCCGCTTCCCATCGAGGTCTGCCGGACACGAAATCATCCTCGATCACCCATTGCATGAAGGGTTCGGTGTCGAGCGCTAAACTGTCTTCCACGCCCAACACCTGCGCTGCGCGCGCGCGCGTTTCATCCGTCGCGGCGGGCACGATGCGATCCACCATGCTGCATGGGAACCTGCCCTCTTCTTCTATCCAGCGCGCCAGCCCGGCGTCTCGCCGCCGCGCCATGTCCAGCACCAGACGGCGCACCACATGGCCATTAGATGGAAGATTATCGCAGCACAGAACCGTAAAAGGGGAAATGCCCCGCTCCCGGCGTCTGACCAGCCCCTCCACCAGAAAACCGATGGCACCGACAGGTGCCTGCGGGTTTGCAAGATCCGCGGCGATGGCAGGATGCTTGAGATCAAGGCCGCCCGTCACAGGATCGAGCCCATAGGCCTTTTCGCTCACCGTCAACGTCACGATGCGAATATCCGGGCTGGAGAGATAGTCGAGCACATCCTCCCGCTGGTCCGCTGCGCACAGCCAGTCAACCGTCGCGCCGATGACCTCGGCGCTGTCACCTTCAGCACTGCGCACCATGATGGAATAGAGCCCGTCCTGCTCAGCCAACGCCTTGACCGGCTCAGCCGAGCGCAGATTGACGGCAACGATGCCCCAGGGGCCAAAACTCGTTTCCAGCGCTTTTTGTGTGTAGACGGCCTGATGGCACCGATGAAACGCGCCAAGCCCGATATGGACGATGCCCGGTTTCAGCGCCTTGCGATCAAAGGCTGGAACCGAGACAGCCGCAGGCAGGGCGGCGGAGTTGGAAAGTCTGTTCATGGCGTTACACTCGACCAAATTGGGGATGAAGAAGCGCGCGCTCGATACCACGCAGTTCCGCCAGGCCCTTTAGCCGTCCGATGGCTGGATAACCGGGCTGTGCGCCGCGTGAGAGATCATCGAGAATTTCCTGCCCATGGTCCGGGCGCATGGCAATGCGGTGGTCCTCGCGACCCTCGGCACGCCTTCTCTTTTCCTCCTCCAGCAGCACCGCAATGACGGCCACCATATCGGTTGCTCCCTCGAGATGTTCGTCCTCGAAAAAGGAGCATGGAACGGTGTCCGTATCGCGCGTGACATTGCGCAGATGTACGAAATGAATGCGATCGGCAAAGCGCTTGGCGATGGCAGGCAGGTCATTGTCCTTATGCGCGCCAAGCGAACCGGTGCACAGCGTCACGCCATTTACCCGGCTATCGACCTGACCCAACATATGCGCATAATCCGCCTCCGTGGAGAGAATGCGCGGCAGGCCCAGGAGCGGCCAGGGCGGATCATCACCATGCGCGCAGATATTGATCCCCACCTCCTCGGCGACAGGCACGACCTCTGAGAGAAAATCCACCAGATTGGATTTAAGCCTATCGCGATCGACACCTTGATAGGTTCTGAGCTTTTCCAGCAGCTGATCCAGCGTATAACCATCTGCCGAACCGGGAAGGCCTGCACCGATATTGAGGCCCAGAGCGATGATCTTGGTGTCCGGCATATCAGAGAAACGCTTCGCAGCCTCCTCCACCAGCCAGTCCGAATAATCGGCCTTCGCGTCAGGCCGTTTCAGAATATGAATGTCAAAGGCGGCGAAATCGGTGAGATCGAAGCGCATGGCCTTGGCACCGTGGCGTGCTTCCGAGCGCAGGTCGGTGCGTGTCCAGTCCAGAACCGGCATGAAATTGTAGCAGACCGTGCGAATGCCGCTTGCTGACAGCCGCCGCAGGCTTTCTTGCCAATTGGCGATATGGGCCTTCCAGTCGCCCGTCTGGGTCTTGATATCTTCCGAGACCGGCACGCTTTCCACCACGTCCCAATAAAGACCACCGGCCCTGATCTCATCATGTCGCTTGGCAATCTCCTCTACGGGCCAAACGGCACCGGTTGCGATGTGGTGTAGCGCACTGACGATGCCCTCAGCGCCAGCTTGCGCCGCATCCCGCACCGTGACCTTATCGACCGGCCCAAACCAGCGCCATGTATGCTTCATTGTCTTGTCCTTCAGATATCAGTTGGAGCCGCCAAAGGTGATCTGCACCTTGCAGGCAACGGAACGGTCACCGGCCTGTTCGAAAGCCTCGACGGCCTTTTCAAGCGGAAATTCGTGGGAAATGATCGGGCGCACATCGATGGTGCGCGACGCGATGAGTTTGACGGCCTGCGCAAATTCCTGATCGAAACGCTGCGAGCCGCGCCAGACGATTTCCTTGCCAACCAGCGCATTGAGCGGGATCGTCATATCTCCCGTCACCCCCACCTGAACGATGGTGCCGCGTGGCTTGACGGCGGCAAATGCGGAGCGCAGCGCAGGTCCTGCGGCTGAACAGTCGAACACGACGTCGAAGACGCCTTTTCCTTCCTGATAGGGCGCAAGCCCTTGCGGGTCGGTCAGAACATTGACTGTGCGGCTGGCCCCCATGGCAGGCGCGCGGGAAAGCGCCGCATCGGCAAGATCGGTCACGACAATCTCCTCGGCACCGGCATATCGGGCAGCAGCCACCGTCAACAGTCCGATGGGACCGGCACCGGTAACCAGCACACGACGTCCGGTCAGATCACCCGCTTGGGCCACGGCATGCAGGCAGACGGCCAGCGGCTCGGCACAGGCTGCTTCTGCGGGCGTGGAGTTGCCGTCAAAAGCGAAGCATTGTTTGGCGGGCACCACCAGCCAGTCGCGGAACATGCCTTGTTCATGCGGCAGGCGCATGGCGCTGCCCATGAAGCGCATGTCGAGGCAATGGATCGGCTGCCCGACCTTGCAATAATGGCAGGTGCCGCAGGGTTGCGACGGGTTGACGGCGACCAGGGCACCGATGGCAAGGCCGCTGACGCCCTCACCCAGCGATTCGATATAGCCTGACGCTTCATGTCCTGAAATGATCGGCTCACGCACCTGAATGGGGCCGAAACCGCCATCCTGATAATAGTGCAGATCCGATCCGCAAATGCCGCCTGATGCCATGCGCAGCAGCACCTCTCCGGCACCCGCTTGCCTCACATCCTGTGTTTCGACCTTGATATCCTGTTTGCCGTAAAGACGCGCGACGCGGGTCAACATGCACTTTGCTTTCCTGTGTGTGGACGAAGAAACCCGCGCGACGGATCGCGCGGGCGTCGCTTTTTAGCGGATCAGCCCCATTTCCGTTGGCAACCACAATGTGATGGCGGGAATGAAGGTGATGAGGATGAGCGCCACGAAAAGTGGCACCAACCATGGCAGAATGGCCATCGTCGTGCGTTCCACCGACAATCGTGCCACCCGCGACAGGACGAACAGCACCATGCCCAACGGCGGATGCAGAAGGCCGATCATTAGGTTCAGCGTCATGATGAGGCCGAAATGCACGGGATCGATATCGAACTGCAGCACTAGCGGCAGAAGGATCGGCACCAGAATGGTGATCGCCGCAATCGTATCCAGGAAGCAGCCGACAAACAGCATCAGCAGATTGACCAGCACGAGGAATATCCACTTGCTGTCCGTCAGTGTCAGAATGGCGCTGGACAGCACCTGCGCCGCCTGACTGACCGTCAGAAGCCAGGCAAAGACCGAAGCCGCCGCCACGATGAAGAGAACCGAAGCGGTCGTCTCAATGGTGTCGAAGGTGGCTTTCGCCAGCGTCTTGAACGTCATGGTGCGATAACGCACAAGGCCGAGGAACAGGGACCACAGAACGGCTGCGACAGCGGCTTCCGTTGGTGTGAACCAGCCCATGGTCATACCGCCGATCAGAATGACCGGTGTCATCAACGCCATGACGGCGGAGAAGTCGAAATACCAGTCACAGGCAATCAGCACCGCAAGCACGATGACGATGGCAAGGTTGAGCGACATGCCGAACATCGTCAGCAGATAAATGCTGATCGGCACCAGCATGACGACGATGACTTCCAGCGATGCGCCGAAGATGGTGCGCAGGCTGAAAGGCGTATCCGAGCCCCAGTTCTTGATATAGGCGAAGGCGGCAACGGTAATCATCATCAACAGCGTCATGACGACGCCAGGAACGATGCCCGCCATGAACAGCGCGCCGATGGAGACATTCGCCATCATGCCATAGATTACGAATGGCAGGGATGGTGGAAAGATCGGGCCCAGCGTGGCCGAGGCGGCGGTGACGCCAACGGCAGCCTCCACCGGATAGCCATGGTCCTTCATGGCCTTGATTTCGATGGTGCCGATGCCGGCGGCATCGGCCAGTGCGGTGCCTGACATGCCGGAAAAGATCACCGAGCCGATGATGTTGACCTGCGCCAGACCGCCCTTCATCCAGCCAACGAGAGCAACCGCGAAGGAATAGATACGGCCCGTGACGCCCGCCACATTCATGAGATTGCCGGCCAGAATGAAGAAGGGCACCGCCAGCAACGGGAAGCTTTCCACACCGGCGATCAGGCGCTGTGCAGCGATGATATCAGGGGCGACATTGTAGGAGACGATGTAAAGCAGCGAAGACACCGCCATGGAGATGGCAACGGGCAGGCCGATGAGCATCAGAAGCAGGAATGAACCGATCAGAACCAGCATTTCACAGCTCCTCCAGATTCTGGAATTCCTCAGGCCGTTCCAAGACGGAATAACCGCGCCGCAGATTGGCGACGAAGACCTGAATGGACCGCAGGAACATCAAAACGAAAGCGGCAAACACCGTGTAAAAAACGATGCCGCGCGGCAGCGCCACCGTCACCATTTCCTCATCGGCAACGATTTCCAGATAGCGCCACATCAGCCATGATCCGTAGGCAAAGAAGCCGATGCGCAGCACATCGACGGCCAGCGACATGACCCGTGTCAGATGTGTAGGCAGATAATGGTAAAGCACATCCACCTGAATATGGCGCGACATGCGTACGCACATGACCGAGCCCAGGAAAACGACGCCGATCAGGCAGTTGACGGCTATTTCTTCCGTCCAGGCGTAGCTGTCGTTCAGCACATAGCGGGTGAAGAATTGCAAAAACACGCAGCCCGTCATGCCCCAGAACAGGCCAAGCGTGACCCAGTCTTCAAAGGCATAGACGGAAAGATCGGCATCGGGCGGTGCTTCATCGAATGTATGGGCGAGTTCCTCAGGTGACACCTGAGTATGAGTTTCCTGCGACATTGAATTGTCCCTGCTGAGAAGGAAGGGCGGCGCGGCCCGTAAACCGCGCCGGACGCGGCTTTACTTGATGGCGCGAATGGCTTCCCAATCGGCCTTTTCGTAACCGAAGTCCTCGAACTTCACCTTCTCGAGCACGTTCTTCTCAAAATCGGCCTCGTCGACCTCCGTCACCGACAGGCCTCGGGCCTTGAAATCATCGACCAGCTTTTTCTCACGCTCTTCGATGATCTTGGTCGTCTTGGTCGCTGCTTCCTGCATGACGTCAACGAAGATTTTCTTGTCTTCATCCGAGAGGCTCGCCCAGCGGCTCTTGGAAATCACCGTGTTGAGGTGATCGACAATATGGCCGGTGAGAACGATGTTCTTCTGCACTTCGAAGAACTTTTTCGCCTCGATGGTGGTCAGCGGGTTTTCCTGCGCATCGACCGTGCCGTTCTGGAGCGCCAGATAGACCTCGGCAAAAGCAATCGGCGTGGTGTTGGCACCGCAGGCGCGTGGCATGGCGAGATAGGCCGGAACATCGGGAACGCGCATCTTCACGCCTTCCAGATCACCGCAGGTGGCAATCGGCTTGTTGGCGGTGGTGTGGCGCGTGCCGTAATAGCTGACAGCGGCAATCACGTTGCCGGTCTTGTCCTGATATCCCTTAGCGAGCCGCTTGAAGATATCGCTTTTGGTATAGGCGATCAGGTGCTCAGGATTGCGGAAGATGTAAGGAAAATAGGTCACGCCGATAGGCTTGTAATCACGGGCGGCGAAGCTGGAGCCGGAAATGATCATATCGACCGTGCCGAGCTTCAGACCCTGATTGATATCGACTTCCTTGCCAAGCTGCGAAGCCGGGAAAACATCGATCTTGTAGCGTCCATCCGTGCGCTTTTCGATTTCCTTTGCGGCCCAGACGGATTCGGTGTGGAACGGTTCGGTGGTTTCATAGACATGCGCCCATTTCAGCGCCGTCTGTGCCTGCGCGGCGCAGGCGGATGCCAGTGCTATGGCCGTTGCACCCAGCAATGCGTATAATCTCGATGTCATCGTTTTCCCTCCCGGATTGATGTCATATGTCTGTTTTCCGGCACCGCCCTCTCTCCCGACGGCACCATCTTTTTCTTACGGCTCCTCTCCGAAGCTTTCAGAAAATCTCTTCTGCGACAGCGTCAGATGACGGCGCATCGCATCACGCGCACCAGCGCCATCATGGGCCGCAATGGCATCACGGATGATGCGGTGTTCTTCCAGCGCCAGCCGCCATGTGTGCGGGCCTTCGAAATGGCTGGCCAGTCGCTCGAAATAGGGCGTCATGCGCCGGTCGAAGATTTGGCCGGTCAGGCGGTGCAGCGTGGCATTGCCGATGATGTCGGTAATCGCGGTGTGGAAGGCACGGTCCTGAACCAGCATATCGACCGGATCGCCAATCGCCTTCTCCATCTGTCGAAGGCAGTCATCCAGACGCTCAATGCTTTCAGGCGTTGCCACGCGGGCAGCTTCCTCGGCAATCGCGCTTTCGATGATGCTGCGGGCTTGCAGGATTTCGAACGGGCTGTCGTTTTCATCGACAGGCAAAACAGTGGATGTCTGGCTGGGGCGCTGGCTGACATAGACACCCGATCCAACTCGGATCTGAATATGGCCTTCCACCTCCAGAACGATCAGCGCTTCACGGATGGTAGGGCGAGACACGGCAAACCGTTCGGCGAGATCACGCTCAGCCGGGAGTTTTGCACCCGGCGCCAGCTCTCCCGCTTCAATGAGTGCACGAATCTGGTCCGCGACCTGCCTGTGCAGGCGGCGCGGCTCCAAAGCCACGAACATGAAATCCTCCCACGATCCCATCTGGTAAAATGGTCTTACCAATTGCAACCCAGTAAAGACGAGATTTCATCAAAGTCAATTGCTGATTTATCGATTGTTAATATTTGCGGGCGTGCAGGTACCACGCCGTGTGCCATTCGGTGCACGGTCTTTCAGGCGATATGTGTGCCATAATTAATGTGGTACGCCGGATTCAGTTGCCCCGACGGACCGAGCGCTCACAGATGACGATAAGCGCGTTTAAAATAGATAAGGGCCTCTTCACCGCCATTGATGACGGTGTCCATTACATCGCAAATCAGAATGTCATGGGTGCCGCCATCATGAATGGTGCGAATGCGGCAATCGAAAGAGGCAAGTGCGCCGACGAGCAGCGGCGCACCGGTCTCGCGCGTCGTCCATTCGCCAGCCGCAAACCGCGCATCGATGGGGGTTTTCCCGCCGAACAGACTGCTCAAATTTTCCTGATCGGCAGCCAGCGTGTTGATGCAGACAACGCCGTTGGACACCACATATTTATAGGCCGAGGAGTTGCGGTTGAGGCAGACGAGCAAGGTCGGAGGATTATCCGAAACGCTGCAGACCGCGGTTGCCGCAAAACCGGCCTTACCTTCCGGCCCATCGGTGGTGACGATGTTGACGGCACCGGCCAGTTGCGACATGGCGTTGCGGTAATCCAGGCCGCGTTGTTCCGCAGTCTTCGTCTCCATGACGGCTTCCTCTTTGAGAGACAATGTCTGCATCTAACCAACCTTTCCTAAAACTTCATCAAACCAGTACGCAGGCGTCATCAAACGGCAAACGCGGCAGGCGACCAAACAGCTTGGATGGATCGCCATAGCCGAGATTGATCAGGAAATTGGATTTCCATGTCGTGCCGGCAAAAAACGCTTCGTCCACTTTGGGCTTTTCGAAACCCGACATCGCGCCCGTATCCAGCCCCAGCGACCGCGCCGCCAGAATGAGATAACCAGCCTGAAGCGTAGCGTTGCGAAACGCCGTTTCTTCCGCCACCGCCGGGCTGGAGGTGAACCACGATCTGGCATCCGCATGCGGAAACAGGGCCGGAAGCTTTTCGTAGAACTCGCTGTCGATGGCGGCAATGACGGTCACGGGTGCGGCCATGGTCTTTTCGAGATTGCCTGACGACAGCGACGGTTTCAGCTTTTCCTTACCCTCGGGCGAGCGCACGAACACGAAGCGCGCCGGGCAGCAATTGGCCGATGTCGGGCCCATCTTGGTCAGATCGTAAACTTCGCGCAGCAGCGCATCGCTGACCGGCTTGTCCAGCCAACCATTGTGAGTGCGTGCTTCCGTAAACAAGGTGGCCAGCGCCTGATGATCCAATGTCATGAAAAAACCCTCGCTCTATATCGATGCCGGGGCGAGCAGAAATTTCTCCAGCCCCGCGTTAAAACCAGCAACGTCGGTAATATTCACCGCGTGCGCGCCCTCATCGAACACGACAAGCTCCGCATTTGGCAAGCCCTCGGCCAGCCGTAAAGAGCGCGTGTAAGGCACCAGCAGATCGTCTTTTGCGGCGATGACGAGTGTCCTGTTCGCGACTTCGGCCAACCTTTCATCCACATCAAACGCCCTCAATGCCGCGATGCGGCGCAGCACATTATCCCTGCCCTGAAAATGCGCGACGCCATGCGCATCGTCTTTGGCCAGCCGTTCCGCGTTTTCCGACATCCATACCGCCGGATAGAGAAACAGCGGCTGTGCTTTCACGAAAGCTTCGACGCCAGAATTTTCCAGCAGCGAAATGCGCGTGTCGAAACAGCGCCCGGAATGGGCATCCCCCCTGCTCCAGGCGTTGATCAGCACCAGACGGTCGATCAGACCGGGTTTACGAAGCGCGATATCGAGCCCGACCAGACCACCGAGCGCATGGCCCATGAAGTGAAATTTCTCGAGGTTCAGCTCGCTGGCAATCTCCAGCACATCATCCGCCATGGCGGAAATGCCGCCATCCTGCGGCACTTCTCCACCGGTCCGGCCCGTGCCGCGATGGTCATAGGTGACGACCCGGAAATGCTGTTGCAGCATTTCCATCTGCGGCGCCCAATAGCTGCCCGATCCGCCAAGACCCGACGACAGAAGAATGGTGGGTGCGTCCGGCTCTTTTCGGCCCTGAACCTCGAAATACATCGTCACCGATCCCGCAGTCCCTTATTTGCCGATATGGGCGACAGTTGCGATCTCGATCAGCGCATCCGGCTTCACCAATCCGCACTGAATGCAATAACGCGCCGGTTTGTCGCCCGGAAAATATTCCGCATAGACCTTGTTCACGGCCTGATAATTGGCCCAGTCGGTGATGAAGATGTGGTTCATGGTTACGTCTTCCATGGTCCCGCCAGCGGTCTCGATCACAGACTTGATGGTTTCCAGCACGTGCCGCGTCTGAGCTGCGGCATCGCCCACATGGACGACATCATTGTTCTTGTCGAAGGGCAGCGTGCCCGACACATAAACGACACCATCCGCCAGTGTTCCCGGCGAAAAGGGTGCGATTGGCTTGGATGTACCCTCAGGGACGATAATGGTCTTCGGCATGGTCTGTTCTCCTCTTATAGCGTTGGTCAGTCTTCTATGGGTGCGGCCTGCGAGATGACGGCGCAGAAATCATTGACCGTCGCCACCCAGCCGAAAAATTTCTCGACATTGTAGACGGTCGCCTGCTGGATGAAATCCGGGCCCAGATGGTGGGTCGCATCTTCCAGCATCACGCCGAAATATTCGAGGTGGAAGGCATCGCGAAGCGAGCTTTCGACGCAGACATTGGTGGCGATACCGACGAAGACGAGGTTTCGAATGCCCCTCGCCCGCAACACGCTGTCCATATTGGTGTTGAAGAAACCGCTATAACGGGTCTTCGGCACCAGAATATCGCCCGGCTGCGGCTGGAGTTCGTCGACGATGGCATAGTCCCATGTGCCCTTGGCCAGCAATTTGCCTTGCAAATCCGGTCGCGCCCGCATGGTTTTCAGCGCATTGGACTTGTGCCAGTTGGGAGAGCCGGGACCGCCCGCCTCCACATAATCGCTGTCCCAGCCATTCTGGAAATAGATGACCTGCACACCTGCCGCGCGAGCGGCATCCAGCGTCTTGCCGATATTGGCGATGGTCGATTTCGCGCCCGATATGTCGAAGCCTGCGAGATCGACATAACCGCCTTCGGTGGAATAGGCGTTCTGCATATCCACAACCACGACGGCGGTTTCGCTTGGTTTCAGCGAAATCGGTTCAGGGCGCGCGGGAAGGGTAACGCTCTCGGAACGGCTTTTGGGTGGATGATAGCCAGCAACAACGGCGTCCGTCATTCTGCGGCCTCCAGAGCAGCCGTCACATGCTTGCGGCTTTTCATCAATGGCTGCACATATTTCCCGAACTTCTCGACGCCTTCCACGAAATCGTCAAAGGTCAGCATTACGCCGCCGGTGCCCGGCACCTCGCTCATCTCATCCAGCATGGCCGCGACCTCTTCATAGGAGCCGATGAGCGTACCCATGTTGATGTTGACGGCAGAAACCGGATTGGACATGTGCCGAACATTGGTGTCCGAGCCCGACTTGGTATCCACTGAGCTTTGCAGGCCGAGCCACTTGATAGCCTCCTGATCCGCACCCGCCTTGTAATGCTCCCATTTGGCCCAGGCATCCTCGGATTTTTCTTCCGCCAGCACCATGGTCAGCACCACGGAGCGCACATCGCGGCCCGTCTTTTCGGTCGCAGCCATGAGGCGCGTGTTCGTTGGAGCAAAGGCGGTGGGCGTGTTGACGCCAACGCCAAAGCAGAAGCTGTAATCCGCAAACTTGGCGGAAAAGGCCATGCCCTTGTCGGACGAACCGGCGCAGATGAGTTTCACATCTCCCTCCGGCACCGGCTTCATCCGGCAATCATCCATGGTGAAATATTTACCCTTGAGGTCGGACTGGCCAGTCGTCAGCAGGTCCTGAAGCACGGTGGTATATTCGCTGAGATATTCGTAGCGATCGCCAAAATAGTCGTCGCCGGGCCAAAGACCCATCTGGCTATATTCCGGCCGCTGCCACCCGGTGATGAGGTTGATTCCAAAACGACCTCCGGAAATGGAATCGATGGTCGTTGCCATGCGCGCAACGATGGCCGGTGGCATGACCAGCGTCGCCGTCGTGCCAAAAAGCTTGATCTTGGAGGTCACTGCAGCAAGCCCTGCCATCAGCGTGAAGGATTCCAGATTGTAGTCCCAGAATTCCGTCTTGCCGCCAAAGCCGCGCAGCTTGATCATCGACAGCGCGAAATCGAAGCCATATTTCTCCGCCGCCAGCGTGATCTGCTTGTTCAGTTCGAAGCTTGGCTTGTATTGCGGTGCGTTTTCCGAAAGCAGCCAGCCATTGTTTCCAATCGGAATGAAAACACCGATTTCCATTTGCATCCTCCAGTTCCTGTTCCCGTGTTGAACTTTTGAAAGATAAAATGCAGGTTCCGTGCCAGTCTCTGATGCCTAGTAAAAACAATGATTTATAAGGTAGCTGAAAAGCGGCGTTTATCAAATGATAAATTTTTTACCGTTTGATAAAAATACTGCTCATTAAATCGGCAGCTGTTTTTCGGTCATTTCAGGGAAATTTTGGGCGTATCTGAACCTCAAAACGCATCATGGCGAACGGTTGCTACACCGTCCGCCATGAGAAAACTCAGCCACTGGCTTTAATCGCCTCAGTCCATCTGGACATTCGCGTCCTTGACGACCGGTCCCCATTTGGCAATTTCCTGCGCCACATGGGTTTTCAGCTCGTCCGGTGACGAGCCAACGATCTTGGCGCTGAAGTCAGCCATGCGCGCAGCAACACCGGGGTCGGCAAGCGCCTTTTTCGCAGCCGCATTGAGCTTATCGACCGCTTCCGGAGGGGTTCCGGCTGGCGCAAACAAAGCGTTCCAGGTGTAGGTTTCATAACCCGGCACCGTTTCTGCAATCGTCGGAACATCCGGGAAAGACGAAGCCCGCTCCGCCGTCGTGACACCCAGCGCGCGCAGAGTGCCGGATTTCATGTGTCCTGAAGACGATGGCAAATTATCGAACATGATCGACACCTGGTTGCCCAGAAGATCGTTCAGCGCAGGCCCGGAGCCCTTATAGGGCACATGCTGCATGCTGACGCCCGTCATCGCCTTGAAGAGTTCACCCGAAAGATGGAGCGGCGTTCCGTTGCCGGAGGACGCATAGGCATATTTGTCCGGGTTTGCCTTCAGAAGGGCAACGAGTTCCGCAACGTTATTGACCTTTAGCTGCGGGTTGACCACCAGCACATTGGGCACGACGACCAAAAGGGAAATTGGCGCAAAATCCTTTTCAGGATCGTAGGGCTTGGTCTTGAGGATCAGCGGGTTGAGTGCGTGGGTGGCGACGGTACCCATCAAGACCGTGTAACCATCCGGCTCGGCCCGCGCGACCCGGTCTGCGCCAAGATTTCCGCCTGCGCCAGCCACATTTTCAACGACGACCTGCTGGCCGAGTTCATCACCCATTTTCTGTGCGATGACGCGAGCAACGACATCCGTGGACCCACCGGCAGCGAAGGGTACGACCAGCGTGATGGTCCGATCCGGGAAAGTCTGTGCCTGCCCTGTGCTGCTAAACGAAAGAAAGGACAGTGCAGATGCGGCGAGCGCCAGAGCAGCACGCCGTTTGAAAAGCGAATGTGTCATTGAACCTCCTGTAGAGTGGCCTCCCCGCCACCGTAACAGTGTAGCTCAACAGCGCTTGAGAGCAAGTTACGCGAAAGTCTATGCCTTCGCGCGCTGGTATCAGGCCATCATACGCTTTGCATGGGCATGCACTGCACGGAATGCGGCTTCGGCACCGGCAATGACCCTGCCCTCTTCCGCTTCGCTCAACTCGATGGCATCGAGCGCGGCCACGAATGTGCGCCAATGCAACCCGCGTCCTTCCGGTGCACCAGCCAGATGGCGCGCGCCGAATGTCTCTCCAAGGCCGAGTTTCGCTGCATCCTTCAAAAGAAAGGCAGCGCCGAGGTTGGACCCTTCCACGACATAAAGCCAGCCCAGAGCCTCTGGCAGATCGAAAGCAGCATCATTCTGGCTGAAGTGGACATTTTCGCTCTCAGGTGTCGAAATCTCCAGATCGGCAAGGTCCTGCTCGATGAAGCCAAGACGGCGGCGGCCCTTCAGGTCGGGAAGAAGTCCGTCCAGAGTTTCGTTGAAAAAGAAGACATCGAGGTCGTTGTGAAACAGATATTGTGTCTGCACGAATTTGCCGAAGTTCTCGCGGCTTTCGAAAGGTTTTGCAGACATGATGAAACCGTCAAGCACTTCATGGGCTTCACGCGTTGCTGCTTTCAGACGTTTCGTCCGGCTTGGTTCAAGCTCGGGTGTCTGAATGGCCAGTTCTGCAGCAGTCATGTCTTGATCCTTTTCGTCATCGCTCCAGCGCACATAAAAATCTTTCCTTTCAGAGTCAAATTTTATCGGCGCTATCTGTTCTTTAAATACATGCTTTTCATGAGCAAAGGGAATGACTGCTCGAAGATGGTGGCGATAGCCGTGTTCTCAGCAGCGCCATCAGCATGGGCTTGATCGAAAATTGCTTCGCTCGCGATTTCTCGGTGAGGCTGCGCAGATATCCTCCTGCCGATTGAATGGCGCTGGAACGCTCCAATATACACGCTATGATTGCGTTCGTGTTCTGTGATCCCATGGCTTTCTCCGCCTCATCATAAGCAGACTGGCTGATGGAGAGCATGGTTTTGACCACATTGGTGGCCTGTTTCAGGTCGTTCCAGCTCCTCACGGTGCCATTTGGGCCGTAGAAAGCGATCTCCGGGCAGGCCTTCAGCAGTGTTTGAAGATCGAAACCTTCACCTCTGGCTGGTTTGGTCACATCGATCTGATTGTTTCCCGCACTCCACTTTTTCAAAGCTGCTCGCCTTTCCACTTGCTCGGCAGCAGTGTGGCTTTCCTCGTTATCCACATGTTGCACTTCAATAATGGATTCGGATTCTGAACTCTGTATAAGCCGCTCATTTTGATAGGCATTGGCGCTTATTTTTTGTTTTTCTACATGTTTTTCCAACTGGTTAGCCATCTCCTCGCGCAAATGGCTCAAATCTTCCAAAACCAGTTCCAGATAAGGAGCCTTGGATTTACGATCGAGCGCGGAAGTGACGATGAGATATTGCTGGCGATAGCGATCCCAATCACCGTCGATGCCGTCGGCAATGGCGATCTCACCGAACTTGATAATGTCGCGACGGCAGAGGCTGATCTTTTCGCGCAGTCTTTGGAGCTGCAAACGCTCTTCGACGACCTGTTCGGCAATCGACTGGATTTCATCCGCACGCGCAATCAGGGGAGCGAGCGAAAACCCATATGCATCGCTGATACCACCGCTTCGGTCTTTGCGGGCATAGCGTTTTCCGTTCGGACTGTCCTTGCGCAGAATGAGGCCGGCTTCGACAAGTGCCGCGAGATGACGGCGCAAAGTTTGTTCCGGCATACCGTGGGCGCGAAGAGAAAGCTGCTGGTTCGACGGAAAGACCACCAGGCCGTTTTCCTCGGACAGTTCCGCTTTTGGGTAGAAACTGATCAGCGCGTTGAGCACAGCCAGTGATCTGTCGGATATACCGAGCAGAGGACGGGCTTCGCACGTGGCACGAAACAGTTTCCATTTATCGATCGACCGCGCAGGATCGATGTCTCTCGACGCGAACTGGCTTGCGAGAAGGCCAACAGAAACCCCTCGCCGCCCGAAAGGCGTCGTTACAATATGGCTATTCATGTCTTTCACCTTCAAAAAGGCAAAAGAAAATCGCTCACCGAAGAAATATCGATGCCAAGACTCTTGACTATGATTCGCGGAAATGAGATTCTTTGGGTGCTTAGATCAAAGAAAGGCTTCCGTGCGGCAACGTTCGGGGGCTTTTTTCTTTTGTGCTTGCTGCTCCTGTTAGTGGTTCAATCGAAATGGCTGCTTACTGTCTGGAGCTATGCTCTTCGAACAGCGATTGCAGATGCTCAAGAACGAAGGCAGCGAATTCCGGCGCTTGCCTACGGTCGATGGAAATATCGAGACGATTGTCGGTCTCGACGATCTTTGCGAGTTTCTGGCCGCTTTCAGTCGACAGAACGCCGGTCTTCTTAGGCTCTGCCTTGGGCTTCAGAAACTCGAGAATGGATTTAAACTTCTCTTCAGACGGAAGCCGAGCAACGGTCTCGTCGCGCAGATAAGCACGAGCGGCTTCATTGACCTTCGATGAAGAAAGCTGCTCAGCCAGATCCATCCAGTTGCGGCGTCCAACACCCGGCGCTGGGCCGATGCTGTCAACGATGTCATCAGGTATGCGTCCGACAACCGAGAGCATGTTGGACAAATCGCCCTTGTAGAGAGACATGGCCGCCATGATGGTTTCGCGGGTAAAGCGCATTTGAAGCTTCTGGGCAAAGCGCGCCTTCTCGATATAGCTCAGGTCACGGCGTTCGTTGTTTTCCTGTCCCTGCGCAACGACGAGCTGCTCATCCGTCAGGTTACGAACGACAGCGCGAACGGGAATACCGATCTCAGCCACGGCACGCAGACGGCGGTGACCGAAGGCGACCTGATAACGACCAGCATGCTCAGGGTGGGGACGAACGAGAATCGGAACCTGCTGGCCCTGCTCACGAATGGCTTCCACCAGACCGACATCAGCCTCGATGGAGGACGGCATACGGTCAGGGATAAAGGATGGATCGACATCAGCAGGATCGAGCGCAACGATGGTCAGGCCTTCGGCAAGCTTCTTCTCGATCTCTTCGGCGCGTTTGGAGCGCTCCGAAACTTCGTTCAGCGATTGACCGATCATACCAACGGGAGAATTCACGACATCCGTGACCAACTCCGGCGAACCGAGGATTGGACGGATACGTGGACGTGCGCGCTCAACAGGCGCTTCCGTGTTCTCGTTGGACTTACCGCCCAGATTGGCGAAGATTTCTTTTCTGCTCATGCGGCCCTACCCCAGGCTTTCTTGATCAAGCCTTCAATTTCGGCATTTACATTGGTCATGGATTCCAGCGCGCGGTCATAGGTGGACCGGGTGAACTGCGTGCGCTCCACCTCGAACAAGGTCTGGTTCGTCAGTCCAGCATCGGAAACGGCGGTGGTTTTGAGCATGGGATGGTTCAACACATGCTCACCGAAGATCGAGCGCAAAAACGCGACCATCTGGTTCTGCGGTCCGTCGCTGGGTTCAAAGCGGGTCACGAGATAACGCATCCAATGATAATCCGAACGTGCACCGGCTCTGCCGATTTCGGCCAGGAGATCACCGGTCATTGCCAGAAACTGGTTCATGGACATGACATCCAGCATCTGCGGGTGAACCGTCACCAGAACCGATGTTGCAGCTGTCAAAGCCGAAAGCGTCAGATAACCAAGCTGCGGTGGGCAATCGATAACGACCACGTCATAAAAGTTTTGCGCTTGGGCGATAGCTTGGCCAATACGGGCGAAGAACAATGTGTCCCCCGGCGCGCGGCGCATGAGAGCCCTTGGCGTATCATGCTCGAATTCCATCAGTTCCAGATTACCGGGAATGATATGGAGATCGGGAATGTAGGTTCCACGAACGATCTCGGCGATAGGGCGCTGCTCGCTATCGTAACGAATTGCGCCGTAGAGCGTCTCATTCGGCCCGACATCGAGTTCAGGCTGATGACCAAAAAGCGCCGACAAACTGGCCTGCGGATCAAGATCGATGGCAAGCACGCGGTAACCGCGCAGCGCCAAATATTGTGCAAGATGCGCAGATGTCGTTGTCTTGCCGGAGCCGCCCTTGAAATTCATCACAGCGATGACCTGCAAATCTTCACCTTCACGACGATGCGGAAGATAGCGACGCGTGCCGCGTGCGCCCTGATCAAGGAACTTGCGGATCTCGTGAATGTCTTCGACGGAGTAGCTTCGCCGTCCACCGCTTTGGGACGCGCTGAGGTCCGGCTGCTCGGCGGCGATCTGGCGAAGATAGGCTTCACCGATACCGATGAGCTTGGCGGTTTCAGACGGCGAAAAATTTCGCATGCTTTTTTCCGCAAGCGGTGCGAAGGTATTTGCGTTGTGCGCTTGCAGCTGCGCGGACAGCGCGGCCGAATGCTGTAGGATAAGGCCCGTCAAATCGGGTGCCTTGTCAGCAGATTTCAGATCGGCGCTTTGTGTCATATCTCGTCTTTTCCACTTGTTGGATCAGTTGCGTTTTTTTCCGCTGAAATCGGTTTTTTCCGCAACTGAGATATAAGCGCCGATTCTCTTTTTGGTGCAATAGCCATTCGTCCTGCCTAAACATGAATCTTTTCAGCCGGCTAAGAGTCATTTTTGATGTTGGAGATTGAAATATCTCAGCGTTTTTCATCTCAACCTCATCAGGAACGTATCGAGTTAGCCGCGGCTAACTCCCTGTCAGCGGCGATCCAGCTGTCACTTCTTCGACGTCGGAACCTTGTAGGCTTCATTGAATTGATGTTTGCCTTTGAAGGTCTTTTCAGGTCTTCTGCGCGGCGCATGAATGAAGAGGAGATATTAAGTGATCTATGATGTCGCTGTCGTCGGCTCCGGGTTCTCCGCAATCAGTCTCGTCACCAATCTTCTCCAGTTGCTTCCTGCCACGGCGTCAATTGCGATTGTGGGTGACGACTCCGCTTTTGGGCGCGGTACCGCTTATCGAACGGAGCTACATCTCCATCGCCTCAATGTGCCAGCTGCGCGCATGAGTGCCTTCACGGACAAGCCGAATGATTTTCTTGAGTGGCTGACGAAGAGAGGGCGCTCTGTCGATGGGAGCAGCTTTGCCTCCCGAAATGATTATGGTCTTTATCTCCGGGACACGCTGGCGTCTCAGTTGAGAAGCAAGCAGCAGCGCGCGCGGGTGGATTTCATTAAGGCCAAAGCCGTGTCCTGTTTGTCGCATAGTGATGAAGGGTCGGTTTTCAAACTGGGTGACGGTCGCGAGTTTCGCGCGCTCAATGTTGCCCTGTGTCTTGGTGTTGGCACCGCAAGTTTGCCGCGGCTAACTTCCGATGCGGATATTGCGCTGCTGCGGCGTGTGGTTCGAAATCCATGGCGGCTGGGTTGGCTGTCGCGGGTGAAGCCTGACGATACTATCGCCATTCTGGGGTCAGGACTGACGATGATCGACCAGGTCCTGTCTTTGCGCAACAAAGGACACCGCGGCAAAATCCATGTCCTGTCCCGGCGTGGGCTCGTGCCGCATTCGCATAGCACTGTGCCCGTTCCACCTGTGGAGCCCTCCATTGATATGTCGCGGCTTGAGATCAGCCAGATTCTGGCTGGGCTCAAAGCGCAGGTGAGGGGAGGCGTCGCGTGGCGAGCGGTCATGGATGGATTGCGACCGAAGACGCAAACACTCTGGCAAGGCCTGGGGCAAGAGCAACGCTCGCGCTTTCTCCGCCATGCCTTGGCATGGTGGAACATTCACCGCCACCGGGTCGCGCCGCAGGTCCACGAGGTGTTCGATGACCTCATGCAAGATGGGACGGTTATGGTTCATGCTGGTTTCGTATCTAAGATCTCACGCAGCGAGGACCAAAACATCCTGACCTTCCGCCAGCGTGGCTCAACTGAGGAGACATCGCTGGACTTCGACTGGCTTGTGAATTGTACCGGTATGGAGCGCGCCGGGATCGGTCACTCACCGTTGCTGCAGGATATGCAGAAGCAGAATATGCTCGACACGGATGCTCTCGGGCTGGGTATTCGTGTGGACGACCATTTCCGCGTTCTGTCCTGTGAGGGTGATCCACGGCAAGGGTTGTTTGCGGTAGGTGCCTTGACAGCGGGGCAGTTTTGGGAAATTACTGCTGTGCCTGACATAAGAATACAGACTCGCAAAGTGGCTGAAGAGATAGCCGAACTTTCAGCCAAGTCTCACGCGCAGGCTCTTCCAGAGTATACAGATTTGTCCATACGAAGTGGTGAAATGTAAATGCCGCTTAGGTTTCGTTTGGCGGTTTTTCGTCAACGAAAACAACGGCGTAAATTTCTAAAAAATTAAGTCAAAGTCAATGAATTTATGTGGGGAGCGACGAACATCGCTCCCCACATTTGTTTGGTCAAGCCACGCGCTTGAGAGCGTCGGCAATGATCGAAACAATATCGCCAATCTGGCTTTCCTCAACAATGAGAGGAGGCGACAGCGCAATGATGTCGCCCGTGACGCGGATCAGCAGACCCTTCTGGAAGCAGTCCACAAAGACGTCATAGGCGCGGGTGCCCGGCGCGCCATCACGCGGTGCCAGTTCGATAGCACCGACGAGGCCGAGGTTGCGGATATCGACAACATGCGGCAGGCCTTTGAGGGAGTGGAGGGCATTTTGCCAGGCTTCGGCCAGATCGGCGGCGCGGGTGAGCAGGCCCTCTTCCTCATAGATTTCCAGTGTTGCAATACCAGCGGCGCAGGCAACCGGATGGCCGGAATAGGTGTAGCCGTGGAAAAGCTCGATCTGGTTTTCTGGCCCCTGCATCAGAGCATCGTAAACAGCGCGCTTGGCGAAGACTGCGCCCATGGGGATTGCGCCGTTGGTGATGCCCTTTGCCGTGGTGATGAGATCGGGCACAACGCCGAAGTAATCCGTGGCGAAGGGTTTGCCGAGGCGACCGAAGCCGGTGATGACTTCATCAAAGATCACCAAGATGCCGTGCTTGTCTGCAATGGCGCGCAGACGCTCGAGATAACCCTTCGGCGGCAGGATGACACCGGCTGAGCCCGACATGGGTTCAACGATAACGGCGGCAATGGTTTCTGCGCCGTGCAGAGCGACCAGCCGTTCCAGATCTTCCGCCAGTTCCAGACCATGTTCCGGCAGGCCTTTCGAAAAGGCGTTGCGTTCCACGTCCAGCGTGTGGCGCATATGGTCAGCGGGAATTTGCGGAAAGACGCGGCGGTTGTTGACGAGGCCGCCGACAGAAATACCGCCGAAGCCGACACCGTGATAGCCCTTTTCACGACCGATGATGCGGCTGCGCGTTCCCTGTCCGATGGCACGCTGATAGGCAATTGCGATCTTCAGCGCCGTATCGACCGACTCGGAACCGGAGCCTGTGAAGAAGACGCGGTCGAGCTGCGCCTCTGCGCCACCGGGCGCATTGGCTGCCAGCTTCTCGGCAAATTCGAAAGCGATGGGGTGACCCATCTGGAAGGTCGGGGCGAAATCCATGGTCGAGAGCTGACGCTCTACAGCCTCCGTGATGCGGCGGCGGCCATGGCCGGCGTTGACGCACCACAGGCCCGCCGTGCCATCCAGAACCTTGTTGCCATCGACATCGGTGTAATACATGCCTTCCGCGCTCGCCAGAAGACGCGGCGAGGCCTTGAACTGCCGGTTAGCCGTGAACGGCATCCAGAAATTGGCAAGGTTGGGCATGTTGGGTTTGCTGCTGTGGTCCATCGAATTTCCCTCTTTGAGATGACGTATCAATCCTGACTTCTCTCGACCGAACAAGTCTTTTTCTTTCGTCCTCTAATTCATTGTAATCATTGAGGTGATCTGTAAGGTTTGCGATATATCGAACATATGCAAATCGCGGAGCTTAAGGTGGTCGTTGATATTGGTAACAGGTTGCGCCATCTGCGCTCCATTCACAAACTCTCACAACGCGAATTGGCACGACGTGCGGGCGTGACGAACTCAACGATTTCGCTGATCGAGTCCAACTCGGCCAACCCGTCCGTCGGAGCATTGAAACGCATCCTGGACGGCATTCCCATCGGGCTTGCGGAATTCTTTGCCTTCGAGCCGGACAAACCGCGCAAGGCTTTTTACGCCGCTGAAGAGCTGGTGGAGATTGGCAAGGGACCAATTTCCTATCGCCAGATCGGTGATAATCTGTTTGGCCGCAGCCTGCAGATTTTGAAGGAGTGCTACCAACCCGGTGCCGGAACTGGGCGCGTGCCCCTGGTGCATGAGGGAGAGGAGGGCGGTATCGTGCTGTCCGGGCGGCTGGAGGTCACCGTGGATGACGAGCGCCGCATTCTGGGGCCGGGCGATGCCTATTATTTCGAGAGCAGGCGACCCCATACGTTTCGATGCGTGGGGCCGGTGCCGTGCGAGGTGATCAGTGCCTGCACGCCTCCGAGCTTCTGATCGTGGTAGTATAAAAAGGTAGCCGACGAATTATTTTGTGTGGTTTATTAAGAGATCATGTCGGTGGCCATAAAAGGCGCCGATGCCAGAAAAGTTTTATTCTAAAACTGGTTGTATCCGCTGTTGTATTTCGCCTGTTAATTCTTCCTATTGCCACGTTAAGACACCGTTAACCCTCCTCAAGCGAGCATTAGCATATTCTTATTACCCGCTATCGGCGTGACTTTTTGCCGCCTGTGGGGTAGCATCGGCGATGCATCAGCCGGGAGGGAGCGAGCATGAAGTTCACCACAACAGGCTATGGAATGGTCGTTGCAGCCTTGATCTTTGCGCCGAGTATGGCAGTTGCGCAGGTCGCGACAACGGATTTCAACGTCCAGATCACCATTCAGGCGGAATGCCGGATCAACTCGGCCAGCGCGTTGAATTTTGGCACCCGCGGCGTGATCAATGGCAATGTCGATGCGCAAAGTCAGATCATCGTCCAGTGCACGAACAATACGCCCTTCTCAATCAGTCTGGGAATAGGGGCTGGTAATGGCGCTACGGTTGCGACCAGATTGATGACGTCTTCTGCTGCCGGTGCACCGACGATCGCCTATTCCCTCTATCGCGACTCCGACCGCGCGAATGTTTGGGGAGTGACAGAAAACGTCGACAGGCTGACGGGAACGGGGACAGGCGCGACCCAGTCCTTCAACGTTTATGGCCGCGTCGCAGCCCAGACGACGCCCGCGGCTGGCACCTATAACGACACCGTCAGGGCCACCATCAATTACTAAAACGCTCAAGGGAGGATTGCCTATGCGTCTTTTAACCTTAGCGGCTGTGTTCCTTGCCGGTCTGTCCGTGTCGCCGGTCAATGCTGCGTCGCTGCGGGTGTCGCCCGTCATTCTCGACCTCAAGGCCCCGACCGCATCGTCTACTTTGCGCGTATGGAACGATGCCAAAACGCCGATCAATGTTCAGGTGCGCATCTTCCGTTGGACGCAGGAGAACGGGTCGGATGTTCTGACCCCTGCAAATGATGTGGTTGCCAGTCCGCCGATGACGCTTCTAAAACCGGGCGCGGAAAATGTGGTGCGCATTGTCCGGCTTTCCAAAAAGCCGGTGAAAGCGGAAGAGAGCTACCGCATCATTGTCGATGAACTGCCGCCGACGGGTCAACAACCGTCAGGCACGATCAATCTCGTTCTCCGCCACTCGATCCCGGTTTTCTTCTCAGAGAATACGGCCAGTGAGGCGCAGACGGTCTGGTCGGTGACGCCACAGGCGAATGGCTACCGGGTGTCGGTTTCCAACAATGGCACCAAGCGACTGCGTGTCGCCAATCTGAAACTGCTGAATGAAAGCGGCAAACCCGTGGCGGGGCAGGATGGGCTGGTGGGTTATGTGCTGGGCAAATCCGGCGCCAGTTGGCTGGTTCCGGCGGCAGGCGGCAAGCGATCCGGTGGCGCATTGAAGATTTCGGCAGACAGCGAAGGCGGCCCCGTCAATGCGACGGCGCGCGTTACAGGCGGATAGCCTCGCTGTTTTGGCGATTGCAAGTTTGACGATCCTTTCATCGAGCCGTTTTTCCGTGGCGCAGGATGTTCCTGCGGCACCGCCCGTCTCTGTTGCCGCCGAACAGGCCGGACAGTTACAGCTCGAAGTGTACATCAACAATGTGTCCACGGAACTGATCGCTACATTTCGTCAAGACAGTGCCGGGTCGCTGCTAATCGAGCCACAACAGTTGACCAATGTCGGGATCACGCCGGTGGAAACTGCGAAGGCCGATAACGGCTGGATCGATATTTCCAAATTGCCCGGTGTGACGTCACGCTACGATGAAGCCAGCCAGTCCATCTATTTCGACCTGCCGATGGAGGCCCGCGCCAGCAAGGTGATCGATGTCTCGGGCCGTCCGAAGCCAGCCGAGGAGGATGAGGACGGCGAGAGCAAACAGAGGGTGGCGAAGGACATGGGTGCGCTCGTCAACTACACGCTCTATGGTGCCTCCGGTGGAAATCGCTGGTCTGATCTGACGGATTTCAACGGGGCCTCCGCTCTTCTGGAAAGCCGCGTGTTCGGGCCACTGGGGGTGATCTCGTCCTCTCAAATCCTGAGCACATCGCAAAACGAACAATTCGATACCAAGCGCCTGGATAGCTACTGGACCTATTCGGATGAGGAAAACCTGACCACCTACCGGGCGGGCGACATGATCACCGGCGGTCTTTCCTGGACACGACCGGCAAGGCTTGGCGGCATACAGATTAGGCGCAACTTCGATTTGCGGTCCGATATCGTGACCATGCCGCTGCCCGAATTTGCAGGTTCGGCGGCAGTGCCTTCGACCGTGGATGTCTATATAGATAATGTGAAGCGCATTTCTCAAAAAGTCCCCGAGGGGCCGTTCTCCATCACAAACCTTCCGGTCATCAACGGGTCGGGCAATGCACGGCTGGTCGTGCGCGATGCACTGGGCCGCGAGACCGTGTCGGAAACACCGTTCTTTGCCTCCACCAATCTTCTGGCTCCGGGCCTGCTGGATTTTTCCGCCGAGCTTGGTTTTGCGCGGCGCAATTACGGTCTTGAGTCCTTCGATTATGATGAAAGTCCACTCGGCTCGGCAACGGTCAGATATGGATATTCCGATAGGCTGACAATCGAAGGGCACGCGGAAGGGGGAGAGGATTTCTACAATTTCGGCGTCGGGGGCGTCTTTTCGATTGGCACCTACGGCTTGGGAACCCTGTCCGGTTCTTCCAGCCGATTTGGCGGTGAAAGCGGCTATCAGCTTGCCGCAAGTGCGGAAGCCGAGTTGTTCGGTATGAATTTCTTCGCGCGATCCCAGCGGACCTTTGGCGACTACAATGATCTGGCGTCCGTTTCCGCAGACACGAGCAAAATCCAAACGCCATCGGGATTGCTAAGTGCGCGTGCGCCGCGTGCCGTGGACCAGATATCGGTTTCCACCCCGCTCGTCTTCGATGAAACGAGCTTGAATTTTTCCTACACCCAGTTCGAAAGTGCTGATGGGCAAAAATCCCGGTTGCTGGGACTGTCGGCCACGCGTCCTCTGGGCGAAAACGGCAATATCTACGTCACCGCCTATAAGGACCTCGAAGACAAGAATTCCTACGGTATTTTTGCCGGGCTTTCCTGGGCTTTCGGGGGCGGCATCTCGACGTCGGCGGCTTTGTCGGGCGATGCCAACGGGTATTCGATGACGGCTGACATTGCCAAATCCGAAGAGCAGAAAGAGGGAAGTTACGGCTGGCGGATGCGCGGTTCCAGGGGTGCCAACGATATCATATCGGCAGCGGGCAGCTATCGCGGCAGCGTCGCGCGCGTTTCGGCGGGGGTCGATCAGTTCAACGGCTCGACGCAGGCTTATGGGCAGATCGAGGGCTCGATTGCCGTGGCAGGTGGGGACATATTCGTTGGAAACCGGATCGACGACGCTTTTGCTGTGGTGGATGCGGGAGCGCCGGGTGTAGAAATCCTGCTGGAGAACCGCCCCATCGGCCAGACCAACCGTCGCGGCAAGATATTGCTGCCCAATCTCAGATCGTATGATGCCAACAATATTACGCTGGACCCGAGCAATCTTCCTCTTGATGCAAAAATAGACCGCACCAAGCAGGTGGTCGTTCCGGCCGACAGGGCAGGGGCGGTTGTCGATTTTCAGGTGGAAACGCAGGGGCGCGTGGCGCTGATTACGCTGAGGGACGAAAGCGGAGAGTTCGTTGAGACGGGATCGACGGGCGTTACCGACGCAAAGGGCGATTTCGTCGTGGGTTATGACGGGCAGGCCTATCTCGATGATGTCGCGGACAGGCAACGTCTCACCATCACCCAACCGACAAAGGGAAAATGCGAGGCGGACGTGGTTGCGGTAGCGGGTGAGGAAAAACGCGTCACGCTGGATGCCATTTGCAGGAGTGTTCCATGATGAGGTTTAGCCATACCATAGTCGCTTTAAGCGCAATTCTTTGTGGCTCACCGGTCTGGGCGCAAACTTGCAGTTTCAGCATGTCCGACATGAATTTCGGCTTCGTCAATCTCGCTGGCGGTGCTTCTGCGAACAGTACGGGTACGCTCAACGTCACCTGCAACAACAACTCCGGCAGCGGTCTGTCGGTCCGCATTTGCGCAAACATCAATGCAGGAAGTGGAGGGCAGGTCAGCGGTGTCCGGCAGATGAAATTGGGCAGCACGTCCACCGCTCTCAATTATCAATTGTATCAGGATGCGTTGCGTTTAACGCCCTGGGGCTCGGTTGATCAGACGGCGATTGGCTCACCTCTGGTGATCGACATGCTGCTGCCAGCATTGATCAACAGTGCCACTTATACGGTTTATGGCAGGATTTCCGCCTCACAGGCCTCGGCAGCGAAGGGCCTATACACATCCAGTTTTGCTGGCATGGAAACCAGGTTCAACTACGCCGCATATACTCTTGGGGCTCCGAGCTGCACGGGGATGACGCAAGGCTTGACCCGTGTACCCTTTACCGTCACGGCGGCGGTCGAGCCGACCTGTATCGTGTCCGCGCAGTCGATCAATTTTGGCAGTCACGGCGTTCTCAGGACAGCCGTGGATGCAACGGGCTCTATCTCGCTGACCTGCACAGCCAATCTGCCTTACACTGTTTCGCTCAATGGCGGCCTGAGCAACAGCCCGCCGGCGGCGCGCCAAATGACTCGCTCAGGCGCTTCCGTGACCTATGGTCTTTATCGTGACACAAACCGGGCCAATGTCTGGGGAAGCGCTGCGGGACAGATCGCTTCCGGCACCGGAAATGGCACGGCGCAGACGCTGACGGTTTATGGTCGTGTTCCCGCGCAAAATACGCCTGCACCGGGACTCTATTCCGATACGGTGGTGGTGACCGTCAATTACTGAGCTTGCGTCGGTCGATGCGCGCACATCCAGTGACGGTAGAGTTGGGGCGAGGGTGTTTTCGCAAAACGGTATATTAACACGTCATCCCTAAACTGCGGGCTGGCCAAATGCCGGGCATCGTTCTGTCCGGTGTCGGCAGGTGAGACTGAAAGGCTCCGCCTTTGGCGTGTCAGCCCCGATGTTTCGAATGCCAGAACACAGTGAGCAAACGTTGAAGAGCATGGCGATATCAGGACATCGCACACGGCAGCTTCCGCAAGAATATGGGATCGTAAACCGATATGGCGATTAACGACACCACGTCTTACGAGCCGCATTACCGTGAGCAAGCCAGTGGACCGAAAAATCTCCTGCGCCTGGCGGCCCTGCTGTGGCGCAACATCCTGTTCATCGTCCTTATCGGCATCATCTGCGCGGCGCTGGCATTCGGCGTGTCTCTGTTGATCCCGAACTATTACGTCGCCACGTCGCAAATTCTGCTCGACCCGGAAGGTTCGCGCGTTCTAGAAAGCGATCTGCCGGGCCAGCCGAGGTCCGTGGATTCGCACGTCCTCAATCAGCAATACATCATCACATCCGCGCAGGTGCTTTCCCGCATCGTGGAGAGTGAGAAACTCTATGACGACCCGAAGTTCGGTGCGGCTAAGCCGTTTTATCCGGACAAGGAAAGCCGCAGCAATCTGGCGCTCGATGCGTTGCGCAAGGTCATATCCGTCGATGCTGCGGGCCGAAGCTACGTCGTCAACGTGATTGTCAGGTCCGACAGCCCGCAACGGGCCGCCGACCTCGCCAATCTCATCGCCAACACCTACACGCAAGTGCGCGTCGAAATGAACAGCGATGTTCTGCGCCGCACCGGTGGCGGGCTCGCTGCACAACTCGATCAGCTGCGCAAAGCCGTGGAAGATGGTGACCGCGCGGTTCAGGCCTATAGGGCAGAGCATAATCTGGCTGATATTCAGGGCCGCCCTGACGTCGAGCAGCGCATTGCAGACGCCAATACCGAGATTTCCCGACTGTCTGCGACGGTTGCCGAAAGCGAAGCGCTTGTCGCGGAACTCAACCGTGCGAGAAACGACCGGCAATATCTGCGTTCCATTCCCGACACATCGCTGACACCAGCGATTATTTCCCTGCGGGCGCGGTATCAGGAAAGTCGCGAAGAGGAATCCGTTCAGGCGAATTCGCTCGGCGCACAGCATCCGTCCTTGCAGGCGGCGCGCGCAAGAACGCAATCGCTTGCCAATATTCTCGATGAACAACTGCGCAATTTCGCAACCGCGACTTCAGGCAATCTGGAGCGGTTGAAGAACCAGCTGACGCTGCTCAGAACCAACGCCAATACCTTGAAGACCACGCTCAACAGCGATGAGCAGACCATGGTTCGCCTGCGCGAATTGCAGCGCAAGCTGGAAAGCGACAGGGCGGTTTATGAAGCATTTCTTTTGAGAACCAAGCAGCTTTCCGAGCAGCAGGGCACATCCAGCGAAAATCCGCAGATCATTTCCAGTGCAGAACCGCCATTGCGTGCCGCTGGCCCGCCGCGCGCGCTGATAACGGCGGGTGGTGGCATTCTGGGCCTTATTCTCGCTGCCGGACTTCTAATTTTGCGTGACCAGTTCCGCGGGCAGCAGGACGAGCCAAAACAGCTTGTCCGCACGCCTTTTGTTGCAAGCGGAGATGGCAATGGCACGGTCACGCTGTTACCGGCATCCGATAAGGTCGAGGCAGTTGCCGCACCTCCTGCCGCTCACCAACCGCGCCTCATTCGGGAAGCCGATACCAAGGCATTGAATGCACCTACCGTCGAGGATTTCGGCGGGCTTGCGGCGTTTGTCTCTTCGCATATCAAACCTGCGGCCAATCATGCCATTCTGGTCGTTTCCACCGGCCCTAAAAATCGCGCGCCCTATTCCGCTTTCAACCTTGCCGTCGAAGTGTCGAAGCTGGGACGGCGGGTTCTTCTGGTGGATGGAGCAACCCACGATCCGTTGTTGACGGCCATGCTTTTACCTGAGCAGAGTGCCGCTGAAACAGAAGCAGATGATTTTTACGGCGTGGAAGCCGTTCCCTTTCTCCAATTCGCACCGGCATATCCGCAGGGTGAGATCGCGATCCGCGACCCGAAGGACAAGAATGGCGACGCTTTCGATCTCATCGTGGTCGATGGTGGTGTGGCGGCGAAATCGCGCATTCGCCCAAGCCTTCGTCGGGATCTGGCTGAAGTGTTCCTCATGCAGCATGAAGACGATACCGGCAGTGTCGTCATCGCACTCGTCACGTTGGAAGAAAGCGGAATGGACGACATCAAAGTGTTACGCATGACGCGTTCCGGTCTGCAATATTGAGGGCTGACTTTGGCTGAGAACAACGAACGGGCGGCTATGCGCATCCCTTTTCTGCAGGGACGTTCCGTCACGGGCCTGAATGTCATCTTCAATATGGGCCTTCGCGGCTCCACGCTTGTTCTGCGTTTTGCGCTGTCGTTCTACATCGTCAAATTCATCGGCCTTGAAGCGGCAGGCGTTTATGGCCTGGCGCTCGGCGTCGTCAGTGCGGCACCGGCCATTCTCGGCTGGGGGCTGAACTATTTCATCTCCCGCGATATCAGCGGTAAAACCTCTGGAATAGCCGGTCTTTACATGAAGACAAGGCTGATGGTGACGGTGACGTCACTGGCCGCGATGACAGCCATCGGTCTGATCGCGGCCTATTTCATGGGTCACCCCGTGATACCGCTCTATTTCCTCATTCTGCTGGTCGTCTGGCTCGAGACCATCTCCTGCGACATTCATGTGCCGCTGATTGCGCAGGAAATGTCCAGCCAGGCCAATGTGCTGTTTTTCCTTCGAACATCATCGTGGATCGTGCCCGTTGTTGGTCTGGGACTGGCCTTTCCGTTTTTCCGCAACATCGAAACGATCATGGCAGCCTGGGCGCTGGGCTATATTCCGATGTTTGTTTGCCTTGCATTCTTCCTGCGCAACTGGCCGTTCCGGCGTATTTTTCAGACAAAAATGCGCTATCGCTGGGTCAAGAAGCGCATGCGTAAGGCATGGCTGATCTATATCAGCGATATGAGCAATGTCGGGCTCGTCTATGCCGACCGATACATCGTGTCGCTTTTGCTGACGCTCTCCCTGACCGGCGTTTACACATTCTACTGGTCGCTGGCGAATGCCTTGCAGACGCTGATTTCGACCGCAGTGCTGCAAGTGGCGATCCCCGCGCTTTTCAAAGCCTATAATACCGGCTCCATGAAGGAGTGGCGGGACGTGATGATCTGGCAGTTTACCAAGACGGCTGCCGTCGCATTCGGGCTCGGCGTGGCGATTTTCGTCAGCGGCAATATTCTCGTGCATCTGATGAACATGCCAGAGCTGGGTCAGCATCAGGGTATCTTTGCGCTTCTGCTGCTGACCGCGGTTGTGCGGTCCTGTACCGATCTCATGGGGCTTGGCCTCAACAGCTTGCGCAAAGACAGCCATTACGCCTTCGTGAACCTGTCCAGCGTGCTTTTGTCGATCGGCATGAGCGTCTTGTTGATCAGCACGTTCGGCTTCATCGGCGCCGGACTTTCCGCATTTTTCACAGCGCTTGTGACCGCGACGATTTCCAGCACCTTGCTGTGGCGGGCCTCGCGATCTTAAGGGCTATGAGACATTTTATATTGAAGAACCATTTTATCAGGGGCGATTGAAACCATGGCATCGGATCAGCCACAGCATTCTCTCGGACGTCGCATATTCAAAAAACTTTATCATGCCGTCATTCAAAGCCTGCCGATCAAGCAGGCGACGCAGCTGCAATATTACCGCTACCACAAATTATGGGCGAACCTCGACACTCCGAAGACGCTGAACGAGCATCTGGCCGCCCGCAAGATTGCCTGGACCGGGCCGGAGTCCGATCCGCGTCTTGTCATGCTGAGCGACAAGATTGCAGTGAAGGCGCATGTTGCGAAGGTTCTGGGTGAAAAATGGGTGACGCCCATCCTGTGGCGCGGCAAGAACCTTAATGACTGCCCACCGCTGCCATTTCCCTATGTCATCAAGGTCAATCACGGCTCGGACCGCAATATCTTCGTCTATGGTCCTGAGGATCTGGTCGGCGCCAAGGAAAAATGCGACGCTTGGCTGGCGGGGCGCACCGCTTGGCGCTTGGCGGAAGAGTGGTACAACCACATCGATCCCGAAATCTTTATCGAGCCTTTCATCGGTGACGATGGCGAAGCGCCTGTCGATTACAAGCTTTTCTGCTTTGAAAACGATATTCCCTGCATCCAGATCGATACGGCGCGCTTTACCGATCACCGCCGCTGCTTTTATGACGAGCACTGGAACAAGCTCGATTTTGGACATTATTATCCGCTCGAAACCGGCGAACTGCCACGCCCACCGCATCTGGAGGACATTCTGGCGGCTGCACGCACGCTGGCACAGGGTTTCGAATTCGTCCGTATCGATTTTTACGACAAACCATCCGGCCCTATATTCGGGGAAATGACCTTCAGCCCCACATCCAGCTTCGGTGCATTCAGACCACCCTCGACGGATGCGTGGCTCGGCACCTTCTGGAAGGAAAAGCCGAGGGGGACGTTCCACACCGGACAGGAATGACGCTTAACGCGTTGCGGCCGAAACCAAGATGGTTTCGAGCTGTCCGTAATAGCCGGATTGTTCGGCAGTACCCTTGAAGTTTGCCAGACCCGGAAAAATCTCGTCGCGTTTTTCCCACCAATGCCTTTGGCCGATGGACAGGGCATTCGCCATGAGTTCCGACAAGGCGTTTGGCTTGTCGGGATCGTAGAACCAGCCCGTCTGATGTTTGCGGATGATTTCCGTCGTACCGCCCCGCGCGGTGCCGATAACGGGAATGCCGTAAATTGGCGCTTCTACGAGAATACGGCTCTGCGGCTCGTGCCAGCGGGACGGCACGATGACGACATCTGCAACACGGTAAATCTCTTCCGGTCGAACGAAACCCTTGAAATCGACGGAGGCATCTTGCGACAGTTGCTTCAGCTTTTCCAGATCGCGCGGACGACCGCGTCCCGCGATGATCAACCTCGCATCCTTGTGGTTCGGCAACGATAGGAAGGCGTTGATCAGGTCTTTCACGCCCTTCTCATCTGCAAGAGAACCAAGATAGCCAAAGGTGAAAACCGGTGCGGCGGGGGCCTGTCTGCCCATCAGTGCCGTTTCGAAACTGCTTTCGGTCGCATTGGTGTTGTGCATGACGTGCCAGTCGGCATCCTGCAACACGCCATTGCTGAGAAATCTTTCCCGCAGAGCATCGCTGACGGCGATGACGGTCATATCGCTGCCGGTCAGTTCTCGTGTGCGGCGCTTCAGCAGTGAACAGTCGAGGCAGGGGCGTTTGCAATTGTCGCCATTGCGAAACATGCTGGTTTTGGGACAGAGCAGGCCGTAATCCCTGAGATGCAGGCAAATGGGGATGTTTGCCGTCCGTGCGGCAATGAAGAGCGCCGGCTGCATATAGGCGGAATTCTGGGCATAGATCAGGTCGAACTTTTCTTTGACCAGAAACTGGGTCAGCTGTTCAGGACAGATCGCCCCGAATGCCGTGCGCAGGTGCCAGCTGGCACGTCGCAGCAAACCGGCGGAAGATTTACGGGGTAGCGGCAGATAGCTATTGTTCCAGGGAAGACGAACGACGCGGATGCCGCCTTGCAGCCGGCTCTCACCCGGCGGAGCAATGGCATCGCCTTCTTTGCCCAGCGCCAGTACGGTGACATCGTGACGCTGCCCAAGCTCCATCGCACCCAGACGCGCTGAAATCTCTGCGCCGCCCTCCTCTTGTGGAGCGAAAGTTTGCGATACGATGCAGATTTTCAAATCCGCTTCCCTTTTCCGCGAAACGCGTCGTGTTTTTGCTTACCCGTACTTATGCCCGCTCAACTATTTAAATATATTGAATGGCAGCACAGCAAAAATCATAGTCTTGAGACGTCCCATCACAATAGAATGAGCGGAGCGCAGAACTTCGAAACACTCTTAAATGTTGTGTCCACGCTGCTTGCGAAATTAGATAGGGGGAAGAATATTTCGCTCCTTCTGTTCCATCTTGATTAAGGAATTTACGATTTAAGTTATCTGCGAAATGGCAGGTCGTCATTCGATGCGATGCTGTGAATGAGGTGGATCATGATGATTCTGCGCGTTTTTGAGACGATACCCGGTGGGACTGTGACCTATTTCAACGATGTCTTGGTGGGTGTGGAGCGCGTTGAGAGACGAAAAATCGCATGACGAATTTCATCAATGGCCGGTTTTTGACTCAGAAGACCAGCGGTGTTCAGCGGTTTGCGCGAGAGATCGTCAAGGCGCTGGACCGGTATCTGGTATCCACCCAAAGCACGGATGAATGGGTTCTGCTGGCCCCGAAGGGTGCCGTGCTGGATATGCAGCTTTCTTCGATCAAACAGAGGCATGAGGGTACCCTGTCTGGACATATTTGGGAGCAGACCCAGCTTTTTGCTGCGTCCCGCAAAGGCGGGCTGGTCAATCTCTGCAATAGCGGTCCTGTTCTGCATGGCAAAAGCCTGACGGTCATTCATGATGCGATGATTTTTCGCACGCCGGAGAATTTCTCAGCTGCCTACCGTATGGTGCACGGCGCGCTTGGGAATATTCTGGCACGTCGCGGCCGGATTGCGACCGTGTCGGAATTTTCGCGGCGGGAACTGACGCAGACCATCGGTGCAAAAAACGTTTCGATCATTCCCAACAGCTGCGAGCACATGGCATCCATCAAGTCGGATGAGACGGTGCTGCACCGTCTTGGTCTGACGCCGAAGACCTATTTGCTGTTTGTCGGCTCTCCGACGCCGAACAAGAATATTCTGCGCGGTGTCGAGGCCATCGGGATCATGGGTCAGAGAGCGCCGCAATTCGTAGTCGTTGGGGCCGCAGCCGCCAGTGTTTTCAAGGGGGATGCGGAGGCTGGACGCCCGAAAAACGAGCGGGTCGTCTTTACCGGTCGCCTGTCCGACGAGGAAATCGTTGCGCTTTATGCCAATGCCGGGGCGTTGCTGTTTCCCAGTCTCTATGAAGGATTTGGAATTCCGCCGCTGGAAGCAATGTTCCTCGGTTGTCCGGTTCTGTCCTCCAACATAGAGCCTGCGCGTGAAGTCTGTGGCGATGCGGCCATTTATTTCGACCCCAAAGATGCTCAGGACATCGTCAAGGCTGTTGATCATTTGACCGCAAATCCCGATCTGCGTGGTGAGATGATTGCGCGCGGACATGCAAGGGCAGCTGCATTTTCATGGGACAGAAGTGCAAGCGCCTTGCTGAAAGCTGTCTCCGATCTTTGATGCTATGTTTACACTTGCTGAAATAATATGAGATCAGCGTCACTCCCGGCCCCGCCGGATGATGAGTGCGTGATGGAGAAGAAACGAAACCCATGAAAATCTGTATCGTCGCACAGACATTTGCTCCCCAGGAGGAGGGCGGTGCAGAGATCGTGGCACGCATGTGCGCGGCAGAGCTAGCGCGCTATCACGATGTCATCATTCTTTCCCTGGGCCTTGAGGGCGACAAGGTTGCGCCTCCGGGTGAGAGCATCAATAGCGATGGCATCAGGGTTCTGCGCGTCAACTGGCACAATAGCTATCTGCCGGGTCCACGCAAACCGGCGGTCAGCAAGCTTGGCAAACTCGCATGGCATATTCGCAGCGCACTGGGTGCGACGTCTGCAAAAGAGGTGAAGGATCTGCTGCTGCGCGAGAAAGTGGACCTCGTTTACGCCCATAATTCCGCACGCATGCAGCCTGCGATTTTTGAGGCCACCAGCGCGCTTAACATTCCGCTCTGTCTGCATCTGCATGATTATGCCCTGCTATGCCCGAAATCGAGCATGTTCCGCAGTTCCGGCAATTGCGAAAAGCCGTGTCTGGAATGTCGCGTTCTGACCGCGCGCATCAAATCCAGCGATGGCGAAGGCGTGACGGCAATTTCGGTCAGCGATGCGCTGCGCCAGAGATTTTTGCGCAATGGTGTGCTGCCGAAAGCCGACTGGCATGTGCTTTTGAACGCCAATCGCAGCGAGACGCTGTTTCACGCGCCAATGGTTGGCCGTAAAAGCGGCACGAGCGAGCGTTTCACATTTGGATATCTTGGCGCTCTGGCTGAGGAGAAGGGTGTCGAGGATTTGATCCGGGCATTCCTGAAACAATCGCATCCTGAGCCCGCGACGTTGCTGATTGCCGGGCGCGGTCGTGAAGACTATGTGCGACATTTGAAATCACTGGTCGGAAACGCTCCCATAGAATTCCTTGGTTTCGTGCCACCGGAAGAGGTCTATAAGATCGCGGACGTCGTGGTGGTGCCATCACGCTGGCACGAGCCGCAAAGCCTGATCCTGATGGAGGCCGCAACCTATGGCGTGCCTGTCATCGGAACGGAACGCGGCGGCACACCGGAGATTTTGCGCGACCTTGGAACGGGCTGGTGTTACGATCCCGACCGGGAGAACTCTCTTGTCGAGACTTTGGAAAAAGCGCTCTCTATTGGGCATGAGCGCTGGTGGCTGGAACGGGACACACATTTTCCGGGCATTGTGGGCTTTCAGGGAACATCGGAAGTCTCCCATTATTACCAGCGGCTTAATGGCATTCTGGAAACAGCACTTGCTGCCAGGAATGTAGATTCAGCCTGATAATTGTTTGAGCAGACAACAACGTGTCATTATTGAGAGCAGGGTTTCAAGATTACTTAACCTGGGTGGCGCATTGTTGCGTTGTTTTTACTTGGTGCATCCATTGGAGGGTGGAATATGAATGCCGGTTTTGGTCTGCATCAGATGAAGGGACATAGCGCGCAAATCGCTGCTGATTATCCCGTTACCTTTGCAGATACGGTTGGCCTTTTCCGGCCTGCCGACTCCATCGCATTCGGAAATCTGTCTCAGCTGGAAGGCGTGTCGCCAGCAACGAATACGGCTGTTCTTTTTGTCGGCTCATGGGGTTTTGAAGAACTTTGCGCGCGTAAGTTCTGGCAAAGGCTTGCGGTCGAATTATCGAAGCGGGGCATGGCGAGCATGCGTTTCGATTATCCCGGTACGGGCGATGCGCTTGACCATCCAGATTACAGCACAGGCCTCGATGTCTGGCTCGACACGACAAGGGTCGCCGCAAAGACGTTAAAGGAACTGTCGGGCGCGGAGCGGATTCTGCTGATCGGCCATGGCATTGGCGGTGCTTTGGCATGGCGCGTGGCAGAGGCGATGGACGATGTTTCAGGTCTGGCACTGGCAGCGCCTGCGCTATCCGGTCGCCATTGGCTGCGTGAATTCGTGGCCTTGAGCCGCATCGCCAATCAAGGTGCGCTGCCCATGACGACCTCTGCTGGTCCGGCCATGGGCGAGCAAATCATTCCAGACCCGGTGGCCGCCGGATTGCGAAAGCTGACCATAGCGTCCGCCACCCGCGCGCCTGCACCTGATATTCTGTTGCTGCAACAGGAAAACCGCCACGCGGATGCGGAGTTTGCAGAGCATATCCAGACATTGGGTGTAACGACCCGGTCTCTGCTGTTTGAAGGATATGATCGCTTTATCCGCGATGTCCTGTTCTCTGTCCCGCCCACAGCTGCCATTGAAACTCTGGCCGATTGGGCCAGCGGTATTGCCGGGCGAGGCCCAGTTACGCCAGAACTTCAAGCCAAGCGGCGGGTTCCGTTGCCTACGGCGCTGGAAGGCTTGGGCTTCAAGGAAACGCCGGTTCGCTTCGGTGAGGAAAATCGCCTCTATGGCGTCTTGTCCGAGCCGATGGGACCGCGCACCGGCGCGACCGTGCTGGTGCTACCGACCGGCTATGAGCGCGCCTCCGGTTGGGGTCGCATTACCGCACGGCTTTGTAGAGATCTGGCAAAATCTGGCATCGCCAGCCTGCGTTTCGATATGGCGAATATTGCCGATAGCCCGCCTGTTCCCGGCCAGCCGGATCAGATCATCTATGGCGATGGGCAAATGGCGGATATCGATGACGCCATGGACTTCCTGGAAGAGCGGAACCTCTTTCCCGTTGTGGCCACCGGGCGATGCAGCGGCGGTTGGGCGGCATTTCGAAGTGGGGTGAGAGACAAACGTTTCAGCGGCGTCGTGCCGGTCAATGTGTTTGATTTTTATATCCCTGACGATGCCGACGTCGAAGCATTGCTGATTTCTTCGCGCCAGCCTCTTTCAAGCTATGGCGCAAAGCTGATGTCCGGCAAGTTCTGGCGCAGGGTTTTGAGCGGCGAAGTTCGTATCAGAAACGGTATCGTCAATCTCTGGGCCATGATCGTCAGCAAAGTCGTGTCCTTCACGACGCCGATCATGGTGCGTTTCCCGTTCCTGTCTGCCCGTTTCCATCAGCTGTCTCGGGATTTTACTGCGATTGCTGCCAATGATACGCGCATGTCGATCGTCTATACGGATGGCGATATCGGGGCTGCAATGCTGGAGACGAATTTCGGCCCGCGTGGTCGGCTGCTGACCAGCCGCTATGGCAATCCGCGCATCGTCTATATTGCCAACGCCGATCATAACCTTACGACCGCCGAAGCGCGTCACGCCTGGGCTGATGAGGTCAGGGCGATTGCGATGCAGTTTCCACCATCACGCTGAGCTCTAAGGCTCACCCGTGAAAGCGGCAGACCGTCTGACGAAAGTTTTCGTGGCGAAGTTGGTCTGGATGCGCGCAACGCCGGGTACTGTCGTCAGGAAATCCAGCAGCTGCTGATAGTGTGGCAAATCCCGTACCATGGCGTGGATGAGATAATCCGAGCTGCCGCTGGTCTGGTATCCGCCGACCACCTCCGGCATGGAGGCAACGCTGTGTTCGAAAGTAACCAGTGCATCCTTGATCTGACGTTCCAGGGTGACGGAAATGAAAACGCCCATGGTGCCGAGCAGGCGGTTTTCATCGAAAACGGCGGTATAGCCTCTGATGATGCCTTGCTCCTCCAGCTTGCGCACGCGCCGCAATGTCGGCGAAAAAGACAGACCGATGCGGTCGGCGAGATCGCGCCAGCTGATGCGGCCATCTTCGCCTAAAACATGCAGAATTTTCTGATCGAAGCTGTCGAGTTCCATATTGGATCAATTGATCTAATGTTTTGGAGAATGTTAGATCAAGCCTACGTTATTGGCAATAAATGTCAATCAAATTGGCTTTGTATCCTCGTGCTTGTGGTGTTACCGTTCATGAATGGCGGGCGTTCAAGCGCTGCCACGCACTGACCCTTGGAGGAGGGTGGGTGCGACATCAGGGCTCTTTCCAGGGAGGTGGAAAGTGACTGCATCAGACAGGATTGCTATCGGCGGTTTCACGCCAGCCTTCGTTTGGGAGGCGGCATGATCCTGAGTGAATCCCAGCAACAGATCAGAGATATGGCGCGGTCTTTCGCGCAGGAACGCTTGCTACCCGGCGCTGCCGAGCGGGACAGGCAAAGCCGTTTTCCACGCGATGAATTGCACGACATGGGACAGCTGGGTTTTCTCGGCATGCTGGTTTCGGAAGATTATGGTGGCTCTGACACCGGTGCGGTTGCCTATGTTTTGGCGCTGGAAGAGATTGCGGCTGCCGATGGTGCCTGTTCTACGATCATGAGCGTGCACAATTCGGTCGGCTGTGTGCCGATTCTGAAATTCGGGTCAGAGGCTCAAAAGCAGCGTTTCCTGCCGAAGCTCAGCAGCGGCGAATGGATCGGAGGGTTTGCACTGACAGAGCCGCAAGCCGGATCGGATGCTTCCAATCTCAAAACGCGTGCTGTGCGCGATGGCGACGATTACATCATCAACGGTTCGAAACAATTCATCACATCAGGCAAAAACGGCAATGTCATCATCGTCTTTGCTGTGACGGACCCTGACGCGGGCAAGAAGGGCATAACGGCCTTCATCGTTCCAACGGATACAACTGGCTATGAGGTGGTGAGGGTGGAGGAGAAGCTGGGGCTTCATTCCTCCGATACCTGCGAGATTGCCTTTACGGATATGCGAATCCCTGCCGCGTTGCGATTGGGTGACGAGGGTGAGGGATACAGGATTGCGCTTGCCAATCTCGAGGGCGGGCGCATTGGCATTGCGGCGCAAGCCGTTGGCATGGCGCGGGCCGCTTTTGAAGCGGCGAAGCATTATGCCGGGGAACGGAAGGCTTTTGGAAAGCCGATTGGCGAACATCAGGCCGTGGCCTTCCGGCTTGCGGATATGGCCACGCAGATCGAGGGGGCGCGGCAATTGGTGCTGCACGCCGCTGCTTTGAAAGAGGCGGGTGAGCCCTGTCTCATGCAGGCTTCCATGGCCAAGCTCTTCGCATCCGAAATGGCTGAACGGGTCTGTTCCGATGCCATCCAAATCCATGGCGGTTACGGCTACATGGCCGATTACCCGGTCGAGCGCATCTATCGCGATGTGCGGATTTGCCAGATTTACGAGGGGACGAGCGATGTGCAGCGGATGGTGATCGCGCGCAATTTATGAAGTTTGTCGACCGCTTGAGGAGGCGGATGTTCTGAGGAGGAGCGGACAGCGATGACGGAAACAACGCCTTTGAGCCTGCATGTGCCGGAACCTGCGGTGCGGCCCGGTGGGCAGCCGGATTTCTCCAATGTCAAAATACCCGCAGCCGGTGCTGTGCCGAGACCGGAAGTGGATGCCGCGCCGGAGACAATGCGCGATCTCGCTTACTCGATCATCCGGGTTCTGAACCGCCACGGCGAGGCAGTCGGGCCATGGGCGGGCACGCTTTCGGATGATGAGCTTCTGGTCGGGCTTCGCAATATGATGCGGTTAAGAGCGTTTGATGCCCGCATGCTGATGGCGCAGCGGCAGGGCAAGACATCTTTCTATATGCAGCATCTGGGCGAGGAAGCGGTCAGTTGCGCCTTCCGGAAGGCGCTGTCCAAGGGCGACATGAACTTCCCGACTTACCGGCAGGCCGGGCTTCTGATCGCCGACGATTACCCGCTCGTCACCATGATGAACCAGATTTTCTCCAACGAAAAAGACCCGCTGCATGGGCGGCAGATGCCGGTTCTTCATTCCTCCAAGGAACATGGGTTCTTCACGGTCTCCGGCAATCTGGCCACGCAATATGTGCAGGCCGTGGGCTGGGCCATGGCATCCGCCATCAAGGGTGATACCAAGATCGCGGCGGCGTGGATCGGTGATGGTTCGACGGCGGAATCGGATTTTCATTCGGCGCTGGTTTTTGCCTCTACCTATAAGGCGCCCATCGTCCTCAACATCGTCAACAACCAATGGGCCATTTCCACCTTTCAGGGCATCGCCCGGGGTGGATCGGGCACTTTTGCTGCGCGTGGCCTAGGCTTCGGCATTCCGGCACTGCGTGTCGATGGCAATGACTATCTGGCTGTCCATGCCGTGGCGAAATGGGCGGTGGAGCGCGCGCGGCGCAATCTGGGGCCGACGCTGGTGGAATATGTCACCTACCGCGCGGGCGCACATTCCACCTCCGATGATCCAAGTGCCTACCGCCCGAAGACGGAATCCGAGGCTTGGCCGCTGGGCGATCCTATTTTGCGGCTGAAAAACCATCTCATCGTTCGCGGAGTCTGGTCTGAAGAGCGGCATGAACAGGCAGAGGCCGAAATCATGGATGAAGTGATCGAGGCAAAGAAGGAGGCGGAAAGCCACGGCACGCTGCATGCCGGCGGAAAACCTTCCGTTCGCGATATTTTCGAAGGCGTTTACGCCGAAATGCCGCCCCATATTCGCCGACAGCGCCAGAAGGCAGGGTACTGACATGAGCAGAATGACCATGATCGAAGCGGTGCGCAGCGCCATGGATGTCTCGATGGGCCGCGATGACGATGTCGTCGTGTTTGGCGAAGATGTCGGTTATTTCGGCGGTGTGTTTCGCGCGACCCAGGGGCTTCAGGCCAAATATGGCAGGACACGCTGTTTCGATGCGCCGATCAGCGAATCCGGCATCGTCGGAACCGCCATCGGCATGGCAGCTTATGGGCTGAAACCCTGCATCGAAATCCAGTTCGCAGATTATATGTACCCGGCTTACGATCAGATCACGCAGGAGGCGGCGCGCATCCGTTATCGCTCCAATGGCGATTTCACCTGCCCCATCGTCATTCGTATGCCGACAGGCGGTGGCATATTTGGTGGGCAGACGCATAGCCAGAGCCCGGAAGCGCTTTTTACCCATGTCTGCGGGCTGAAAGTCGTGGTGCCCTCCAACCCCTATGATGCCAAAGGGCTGTTGATTTCGGCCATCGAAGACCCGGACCCGGTGATGTTTCTGGAGCCGAAGCGGCTCTACAACGGCCCCTTCGACGGTCACCATGATCGGCCAGTCATTCCATGGTCCAAGCACGATCTGGGGGAGGTGCCGGAAGAACATTATACGATCCCCATCGGCAAGGCGGAAGTCCGCCGGGCGGGCGCGCAGGTTACCGTCATCGCTTATGGCACGATGGTGCATGTGGCGCTGGCCGCTGCCGAAGAGACGGGTATCGATGCCGAGGTGATCGATCTGCGCAGCCTGCTTCCGCTTGATCTCGATACGATCGTGCAATCCGTCTCCAAAACGGGTCGCTGTCTGATGGTGCATGAGGCGACGTTGACCTCAGGTTTCGGTGCAGAGGTTGTTTCGCTGGTGCAGGAACATTGCTTCTATCATCTGGAAACGCCGATCATCCGCGTCGCCGGTTGGGACACACCTTATCCGCATGCGCAGGAATGGGATTATTTCCCCGGCCCCGCCCGCGTTGGCCGCGCACTGACCGAACTGATGGAGGCGTGACCATGGCGGAATATGTTCTGAAAATGCCTGACGTGGGAGAAGGTGTCGCGGAAGCCGAAGTGGTGGAATGGCATGTGAAACCGGGCGATCCGGTGCGCGAAGACATGGTTCTTGCCGCCGTGATGACGGATAAGGCAACGATTGAGATACCCGCGCCCGTGGCTGGCACCGTAACATGGATTGCCGTGGAAGTGGGGGAAACGGTTGCCGTCAAAGCGCCATTGGTCCGCATTGAAACGGAGGGCAGTGGTGATGTTGCCGTAGCGGAAAAGATGCCGGAAACGGAGAAGCCCGCTGCCGCACCAATTGCTGAACCGTTGAAGGCCGCAACTCCAAAGGCGCAGCCGGCTTCCGCCCCTGCAACGCTATCCGCGCAAAAACCTCTGGCCTCACCCGCCGTTCGTCGCCGTGCGCTGGATGGGGGGATCGACCTTCGCCAGGTGCAAGGCAGCGGTCCGGCAGGCCGGATAACGCATGAGGATATCGACGCATTTTCAGGCTCCGGTGTTCGGGAAGCGAAACCCGCCGGACCCATCAGAAAGACAGCGGTCGACGAGATCAAGATCACTGGCCTGCGGCGAAAAATCGCTGAGAAAATGGCGCTCTCCGTCTCGCGCATTCCGCACATTACCTATGTCGAGGAGGTGGATGTCAGCGATCTCGAGGAATTACGGGCGAAGATGAATGCCGGTCGCAAGCCGGAGCAACCCAAGCTGACCATTTTGCCGTTTCTGATGCAGGCAATCGTCAAAACTGTTGCTGAGCAACCGGCGATGAATGCGACGTTTGATGATGCGGCGGGTGTGATCAGCCGTTACAGCGCCGTCCATATCGGCATCGCAACCCAGACACCGGCGGGGCTTGTCGTTCCTGTCGTCCGCCACGCCGAGGCGCGGGGCATATGGGACTGCGCAACCGAACTTGCCCGCGTTGCCGATGCCGCCCGCAATGGCAGCGCGCAGCGGGAGGAACTGTCTGGCTCCACCATCACCGTCAGTTCGCTGGGTGCCATGGGCGGAATTGCCTCGACGCCCGTCATCAATCACCCCGAGGTGGCGATCATTGGCGTGAACAAGATCGTGACGCGGCCGGTTTGGGATGGCAGCCAGTTCATTCCACGCAAGATGATGAACCTGTCTTCCAGCTTCGATCACCGCATTGTCGATGGCTGGGATGCGGCGCATTTCATTCAGCGCATCAAAGCGCTGCTTGAAACGCCAGCCCTGATTTTCATTGAAAGCTGAGGCCGACATGAAAGAGATAAATTGCAAACTTCTCATCATTGGCGCGGGACCGGGTGGTTATGTCTGCGCCATTCGCGCGGGCCAGCTGGGTATCGATACAGTCATTGTCGAACAGGCAAAGTCTGGCGGCACATGCCTCAATGTCGGCTGCATTCCCTCCAAGGCGCTGATTCATGCGGGCGAAGAGTTTCACAAGGTTCGCCAGATGGCCGGGGACAAAGCCCTTTTCGGCATTCGGGTGCAGCAGCCGACGCTTGATCTGGCCGAGACGATGGTCTGGAAAAGCGGCATCGTCAGCCACCTGAGCAATGGCATTGTCGGCCTGTTGCAAAAAGCCAAGGTCAAGGTGCTGGAGGGCAAAGCAAGATTTCGAGACGGCAAAACCGTGCTGGTCGAGACAGAAACGGGCTCGCAAATCGTGCGGGCGGAAAACATCGTTATTGCCACCGGGTCAGCACCGGTGGAGCTGCCTGATCTGCCCTTCGGCGGCGATGTGCTTTCCTCGGCAGAGGCACTTTCATTGCAAGAGGTGCCGCGCAGGCTGGTTGTCGTCGGTGGCGGCTATATCGGGCTCGAACTGGGAACGGCCTTTGCCAAAATGGGCTCGGACGTCACGATTGTGGAGGCGACCGGGCAAATTCTTCCGCAATATGATGCCGATCTGGTGAAGCCCGTCGCAAAGCGGCTTTCCGAACTCGGCGTTACCGTGCTGACGAATATGATAGCCAAAAGCCTCGATAACAAGGGATTGGTTATTGCTGATCCCGATGGGAACCAACAAACACTACGTGCCGACAAGGTTCTGGTGACGGTCGGCAGAAGACCGCGCACGGATGGGCTTGGCCTCGAAGAACTCGGTCTCGATATGGCCGGGCGCTTAATTCGTATCGATGAGCGCTGCCGCACCTCCATGCGCGGCGTGTTTGCCATAGGCGATGTCACGGGTGAGCCGATGCTGGCGCATCGCGCTTCGGCTCAGGGTGAGATGGTGGCCGAGATTGTATCCGGCGCAAAGCGCGTGTGGGATAAGCGGTGCATTCCGGCTGTCTGTTTTACAGATCCGGAAGTGGTCAGTGTCGGTCTTTCGCCTGCCGAAGCGAGAGCGCAGGGCAATGAAGTGACAATCGGGCAATTTTCGTTCAGTGCCAACGGCCGGGCTATGACCATGGGGGATGAAAGCGGTTTCGTGCGAATTGTCGCGCGCGCCGATAATCATCTGGTGCTGGGCATACAGGCGGTTGGTTCTGGTGTCTCCGAACTGTCTGGCGCATTTGCGCTGGCTGTCGAAATGGGCGCTCGCCTCGAAGACATTGCGGGCACGATCCACACACACCCGACGCGAAGCGAGGCATTTCAGGAAGCAGCGTTCAAGGCGCTGGGCCATGGTCTGCATGGCTAGGCGTGGGCAGGGTTTAGGAGGGAGGCGGACATGACATCCATCGCATTTATCGGTCTTGGTCATATGGGCGGACCCATGGCCGCCAATCTCGTCAAAGCCGGGCACACGGTCAGAGGCTGTGATCTGGTGGATGAGTTGCTAGCTGAAGCCGCGGCGCGGGGTGTTACCGCCTGCGGCTCGATGGAAGAGGCCTTGCAAGGTTGCGATGTCGTCATCACCATGTTGCCCGCGGGGAAACATGTGATGGCCGTTTGGACCGAACTCGTGTCTTTCGTACCATCGGGAACATTGCTGATCGATTGCTCGACCATCGATATTGAAAGCTCCCGGAATGCGCATGAAATGGCCAAGGAGAAAGGCTGTCCGTCACTGGATGCGCCCGTATCGGGCGGAACCACGGGCGCACAGGCGGGCACCTTGACCTTCATGGTTGGTGGCGAGGCCGAAACCTACGCTAAGGCGGAAGCGATCTTGCAGACTATGGGCAAGCGGATCGTGCATTGTGGCGGCGCGTCGATGGGGCAGGCCGCTAAGATTTGCAACAATATGATCCTCGGGATATCGATGATTGCCGTCTCGGAGGCCTTTGTGCTGGCGGAAAAGCTTGGCCTTTCGCAACAGTCACTGTTCGATGTCGCGTCGGTTTCGTCGGGCCAATGCTGGTCCCTGACGACCTATTGCCCCGTGCCGGGCCCCGTTCCATCCTCGCCTGCCAATCAGGATTATCAGCCCGGTTTCGCCACGGCGTTGATGCTGAAGGATCTGCTGCTGTCGCAGGATGCGGCCAAAATGGCAGGGGCGCAAACACCGCTTGGCCATGAGGCTGCGGCTCTTTATCAGCGCTTCAGTGATGCCGGGGCTGGGGCAAAGGACTTTTCCGCCATCATCCAGACGCTACGCAAAGAAACGCCAGAATAAGGAGTGACCCTCATCCTGGCGTGGGAGATTTCTTGAAAAGAAATAATAATCAGCAGTGACCGGCGCGAACAGAGGCCAGATTGACGATCTCAGCGTTGGAAAGTTCAATTTCCATTTCGCTGCTCAAAGCAGACTGAAGGGCCTGTTTGGCGACGTCGATATACCAGCTGGCGGAAGGGGCACCCAGTGATTCTGCTACGCCTTCTGCGTAGGTCAGCATGTTGATGAGGGTGAGGAAATCTTCCTGGCGTTCATTGATCTGGGCGTCAGTATGAATGGATGTCATCGGTAAGCTCATCAAATTTCGGTTGCGATGAGTCATCCTATGCGCAGACGTTGCATTTAGCGCGTTGCAAAAGCGTTGCACACGCAGTGCTAGATTTCGATAAAATCATATTCGCTTTATACGGAAACTATAAGTACATCTGCCGAAATAGCGGCGTGGCGTTGAATTCCCAGTCTCTTACGTTTCTCAGCGGCAACTCTCGCTGCATCACTTGCAAGAGTGCGATCGCGTCCAGCTTTTTCTGATCGACCTGGCACCTTGCGAGAATGGGTTTTAGCACCTCGAATTCGATGCCTGACAAATCTGCGATACTCTTCCAGTTGCGCCTTTTGAAGAAAATCTTGCGGGCCGCATCTCGCAACGTCTGGCAAGTGGCTTCGCTTAACAATGCGAGATCGGATATTTTATCGATGGTGGCGTCTACATTCACAAGCGGAATGCTCAAGGCCGGATATCCAAGCTCGGCGGGGCAATAGGTCAGGGCGACATCCGCGTCATCAACACGTTTACCAGAGGCGAAATCCTCGAAGATTTTGCCGATGCCGATCATGCCAAAGGCCGCGCATTCCGCAGCTCGCAATGCGCCCATGCTGGCCGCACCGAAAACGGGAATGTCTTTCGACAGGGCAAACAGCAATTCCTTGTGCCAGACGGGGGCCGCCATAGCGAATTGGCCATCGATCAAGCCAATGGCGGTTGCGCCATCCGCCAAGGCCCGCATGACATCTCCCTGACAGGCGGGTGGACGCAGTTCGATGTCTGGCGCGGCGAAATCTTGAGCTTTCGGCAAGCTCGGCCCGACAAAGACGATCTTCATTACAAAGCCTTGGAAAGTGCGCGGCTGCCGAAGCGGCGATGGCGGTCGCCGTCCGGATTTTCAAGCTGCGGCGCGATGACCTTGACCACGGAGGCAGGCAGCCATTCGGGCGAGAGATCGACCGCGAACAGTTCGTGGATGCCGCAACTTTCCAGACGGGTCAGAACAGTTTGAAGCGAGGCTTTTGTTGATGTCGAATCCAGCGAAGGAAGATTGTTTAGGTCCTTGCAGGCTTCTGCATTCAACGCTTCGACCGACGCGATCTCTGCGCTTTGCGAGAATATATCCGGCAAAAGATCGTCTCTCGCCCCAGCGATGAATGTCATTCGAGATTGCACCGCCTCTGTGACTGCCCTCATGGCAGCGACTTCGGGCATGGTGGAGGCGCCAGCGCCGAGCGTTATATCGACATGGCGAATGGCGCGTGGATTTGTGCGGTTTTTCGGACCGAGAAGCGCGACGATACAGGGGATCGCCAAATCCGTGGTGATATCGAACAACACGATATCGAGACCGGCGCGATCTATCTTGTCCAGAGCTTCGCGAAGGTCGGGCTGGGTGATTGTCTTCGTATCGATGGCCGATCTGTATCGTTTGGCGGCTGGGGTCACCTGCCACAGGGTGAGCGCGTCGCGCTCCACCCGCTCCAGCAGGCCATGTAACAGAGCCTCTTCCCGCGTATTGCCTGAGGCTAGCCCATCGGAGGATTGCCAATAGCGTGGCGATAAAACCGTGCGGTCAAGATGGACCGCATCATATGGCAGCCATAAGGGTTTACCGGTGAGAAGATGATTGGCGCGCACCCAGCTTAAGTCTTCTGCTGGTGTTACCGCTTTTGCGTGAGGGGAAAGCAGGCAATCCAGCGTGTGGACGGTCTGTCCTTCCGCCTCGAGATTATTCCAGTTTGTGACACGCAATATGCACGCGGGATTGGTAGCGACCGACCGTTCGATAGCTTCCATGGCGGCCGATGTTTTGGCCGCGTTGTCATCCATCCCTTTGCCCTGGGCAATGACGATAGCCTTGGCATTGGGCGCATAAGCGCACCAGACGGCAATGCCGATATCATCCAGATCAGTCTGCCGGGCGAGCCGCGTAATGCCGAGGCGACGAAGAAAAGGCGAAACCCTTTCCAGAGTTTCGCCCGCAGAACATGCCCGTTGGTTATCGAGCTGCATGATTACTCATTACTTTCGTGAACGCTGCGGCGTTGACAGATATACCATGCAGCCAGTCTGAATGGCATATCGGTCAATGTGTCGTGGATACGGAGGTTTCTGTGTTCTTCTGTGTCTCGGCTGAAGCGCTGCCGCCCAGGGACTGAACCAGTTCCAGAACGCGACGACGGACGCGGCTGTCTTCGATGGCCGAGAATGCCTTTGCGAGCGACACGCCTTCCTTCGAGTTCATGAACTGTGACAGCACGCTTGGAACGGCGAGGGCCTTGTCTTCCGTCGCATCAGGCCCACCTTCGAAGAAGTAGGAGATGTGAACGTCCAGCAATTCTGAAATGTGCTGCAGGCGGCTTGCGCCAACCCGGTTGGTGCCCTTCTCGTATTTCTGAACCTGCTGGAACGTAATGCCCAGCCCGTCGCCAAGCTTTTCCTGGCTGAGGCCCAGCATCACGCGGCGCAGCCGAATCCGTGAGCCCACATGTATATCGGTCGAATTGGGTGACTTTTTCATGATGATGCAAGACTCCAAAAACGTAAAACTTAACGCATGATTGCCGTAAACTTCAGGCGACCGCAACGGGTCGGTAGAAGGAATCACAGGTGTATTTCAGTTATAGCTTAATCTGAGGTTGGGCGGTATGGCGAATGCTCGTTTTGACTTTAAAAACGTCCCAATTCACGTCCGATATTCCCGCCTAAATTTCAGCTCTCGCCCATTACTGCGCCTTGGCAGGTGGCATTGGCTTTAGCGTGTTCATCAATGCGCCGTAGGGCAGTAGCATGACGATGCCGACAAGCACTTTCACGGAGAGATCGCCCAGGGCCCAGGAAATCCAACGCGGAGCCTCGCTTGCGAAAATCCCGAGGATCGGGGCCTGTTCGATGGCGAAAGCATCATTGGGGCCGACGAAGGAGAAGGTGGCCGCAAAGGCAATCGAGAAGAACAGGGCGGTATCCAGCACTGAGCCGAGCATGGAGCCAGCCAGCGGTGCCCGCCACCAGCTTTGACGGCGCAGGCGATTGAAGACCGAGATATCCAGCAACTGACCGATGAGATAGGCCGTGCCCGACGCAATCGCGATGCGCGGTATGGATGTCCAGAAGGACAGCGTCACGCCGACGACGAAGCCTGCCAGCACGACTCGGCGAGCGATGGATGGCCCGAATTGCCGGTTGGTCAGATCGGTGATCAGAAAGGCGATGGGATATGTGAACGCACCCCATGTCAGCAGATCGCCGAGATTGATGCCGAACAAGGTTCCGGAAAGCGGGTGCTGAACGAGAATGTTCGATGCGACGACAACGAGGGTCATCAGGAGAACGTAAATGATGGTCGAGCGCAGGTAGGGCATTTTTTTATCCTGGGTGATGCCACCAGTTGGAGCCAAATGAAAACAAGCAAAAGGCTTGAGCGGCAGATGCCAGTCAAGCCTTCTGAAAGTACGTGATATTGAAACGGCTATTAAGCGGCTTCAACAGTCTTCTTTGCGATCTGACGACGCAGCAGACGAGCGCGCATCGAAAGGTCGTTTTCGCTGGCCTTCAGCAGGAACGCGTCGAGGCCGCCACGATGCTCAACGGAACGCAGAGCAGCTGCAGAAACGCGCAGACGGAAGCGCTGGCCGAGAGAATCGGAGATCAACGTAACCTGGCAGAGGTTCGGAAGGAACCGGCGCTTGGTTCTGTTGTTGGCGTGGCTGACGTTGTTGCCCGTCTGGACGCCCTTGCCGGTCAATTCGCATACACGGGACATGGGTACACCTATTTGTTATCGTCTGTTTCACCAACGGCTCGCTACCCGGCAAAATCCGGTGAGCAATCCAACTGGCAATGATTGGAAAGTTGCGGTTCTATAGTCAGACAGGAACTTCCAGTCAAGCCGCTCGCTCTTTTTTGTGAGCGATTTCGCCGGATTTCCACGTTACTCTGCTTTTTTATTGCCATAAGTCGGCGTATATCATCGCGGCAGAGGACAGCTTTTCCTGTCTGTCGAGGTGTTACCTGAATGAATGTCAAAGCACAAAGGTTTTTCGCAGCCCTTGCCATCACGCTTGCAAGCCTGTCGCCAGCCATGGCCGCGGAAACACGCCACGATAGCGAATACAGCATCAATCTGGGTCTTCTGCCCATTGCGCGCGCGAATTTTTCGACTCGTATGGAAGGCACGACCTATTCCATTTCGGGCTCGTTCAGTTCCGCAGGCATCGCCAGCGTACTGAAGGATATTTCCGGGCGCACAAATGTCTCCGGTGCCAAGCGTGGAAACCGCATGCAGGCCAACGAATATTCGCTGGTTTACAAGGATGGCAAGCGCACCCGCACTTATGATGTGCAGTACCGCAACGGTAATGTGACCTCCACGACCGTCGATCCCGCGCCGAAAACGCGGCCCGACAATTGGGTCGATGTGAAGGACCGCGATCTGCGCTCGGTGCTCGATCCGATTTCGGGGTTGATCTTTCCCGTTGGTGGCCGCATCTGCCCCAGCCGCCTGCCGATCTATGATGGGGAATCGCGTCTGGATCTGGTCTTGAGCTCCGGCGGCACCAAGCCTTTTGCGACCAATGGATTTACCGGTGACGCCATTGTCTGCAATGCGCGCTATGTGCCGAAGTCCGGTTTCCGCAAGGGCCGAAAAGACATTGAGTATCTGAAGTCGATTTCCATGGAAATCTGGTTTGCCAAGGCAAGCAATATGGATGTCTATGCGCCGGTCTACGCGCGTATCCCCACCAAGGTGGGTCAGGTCTATATCACCGCGACCAAATATGGCGGGTAAATTCGCCTGATTTTAAAATGGTTTTGGCCGCCCGGTTCTGCCGGGCGGCTTTTTAATTCTTATCGAGACCAGATGTATGCCTGACCGGTAAGATCACGCACCGGCAGCGAAATCGGTTGAGACTGATACCGAGCGCCATTCAGACAGTATCAAACCATCCTTGTGGTGTTTGTCCTCGATTGCAGCGACTGTATCGCTACCGAGCGGCAGGCGTACCGGTGGATTTGGCGCATCCGCGAAGGCTGTCAGAACGTCGGCCAGCTTCTGCGGATCTCCGGGCTGGTTGTGGCTGAGACCTGCGGCGATGGTACGGACTTTTCCCGCCGTTGCTTCGTAATCCTCGATGACCGTGTTGCTGACGGACAGCGAAGACGAGTCCAGAAAGTCCGTGCGGAAATATCCCGGCTCTACCACCGTGACCTTGATGCCAAGAGGTGCAAGTTCGTCATGCAGCGCTTCGCTTAATCCCTCGACCGCGAATTTGGTGGAGGAATAGACACCGAAACCTGCTGCCCCGCGATAACCCCCGATGGAGGAAATGTTGAGGATGCGGCCTGAGCGCGCTTTTCGCATGAAGGGCAGCACGGCGCGAGTGACATTCAGAAGACCGAAGACATTCGTGCGGTAAACGGCTTCGACTTCTGCGGGTGTTGCTTCTTCGACGGCGCCCATCAGGCCGAATCCGGCATTGTTCAGCAGGACATCGATCTTACCGAAGCGTTCGATTGCGGCATTGGCGGCGGCAACCGCCTGCTTGTCATCGGTAACGTCAAGGGCCACGGGCAACAGATTGGGGTGTTCACCAAAGCGCTCGCTGACGCTTTTGGGATTGCGGGCGGTGGCAACCACGGCATCGCCCTGTGCGAGTGCTCTTGTGGTGACCAGTGCGCCGAAGCCGCGGGAGGCACCAGTGATGAACCATACTTTCATGATCATTATCCTTCGATGAGTGTTTGGCGCTCAGCGCCGTTTCAGTGAAATAGGACTGTTGACGTATTGAGGGCGAAAGCCGGCCTCTCGGTGAGAGGCTCAGGGCAGGACCTCGGCCAACTCGATCAGATTGCCGAACGGATCGCAGAAAAAGGCGAGGCGGCGGCTGATGGCCAGAAGTTCGAACGGTTCGGTAACGATGGTGACACCACGGGACCGCAATTCCTCGACGGTGGCATCCACGCTTTCAACGCTCAGGCAGAAGTGGTGGTAGCCTGCATAGTTGAGGCTTTCGCCGAGATCGATATAGGGGCGAACCTCCTTGGGGGATGGATCTCCGCCGCCCAGAATTTCAACATAGAAATGGTCGTCCGTGGCAGGGGCGAGGTAGGCGAGCTGCTCATCGGCATAATCCCATTTGGCAACGACGCGGAAGTCGAGCTTTTCGACATACCAGCGCTTGGCTGTTTCGAGGTCCGGCGTGCGAACCGCGACGTGATGACCACGCATATCGGCAAAGGGCGATGTGCGATTATGTGCGGGAGGAATGAAGTCGGCCATTGTCCTGTCTCCTTGTTTTTCGGCACCAGCGCCGTTTACGAGGAGAAATCTGGACCTTTTTGATCTGAAGGATTAGATGGATAATGTTTTCATCAATGCTGAGTGAGATTCAGTAATGCGCTCAACAGATCTCTCAGAACTTGCGGCTTTCGATGCCGTTGCCCGTCATCGCAATTTCCGGCGCGCCGCAGAAGAGCGCGGCGTAACCGCATCTGCCATCAGCCATGCGGTCAGCAATCTGGAGGCACGCATTGGACTTCGTCTGCTGAACCGCACGACCCGTAGCGTATCGCTCACCGATGCAGGCGCGATGTTGATTGCTCAGTTGTCCCCGGCCTTCGGGGACATCGGTTCGGCGCTCGATGCGCTCAATCAGTTCAGGGACACGCCGTTCGGGAAGGTTCGCATCAATGCGCCCAATTCCGTGGCGCCCTTTGTTTTTCGTTCCGTGCTGGGGCCGGTGATTGCGCAAAACCCCAATCTGCAACTGGAAATCGTCGCGACGGATCGCCTCGTCGATATTGTCGAAGAGGGCTTCGATGCCGGAATTCGGCTTGGGGAAAGCCTTCGCGATGGCATGACGGCGGTCAAGATCAAGCCGCGATTGCGTTTTGCGGTGGTCGGTTCGCCCGCTTATTTCGAGCAGCATTCCCTGCCAAAGTCGCCTGCGGATCTTCGCCAGCATGTGTGCATCCGAAATATCTATCCAAACGGAAAAGCCTATCCGTGGGAGTTCAGCCGCGCGGGAAAGATCATCGAATTCGAGCCGACTGGTCCGCTTTCGCTGGATGATCATGAGTTGATGGTGGAAGCCGCGCTTTCCGGCGTCTGCCTTGCCTATGTCTGGGAAGAGCGTGCGCGCCCCTATATTGCCGATGGACGGCTGACGGAGTGCCTCGCATCCTGGAGTGCGCCGGAAGACTGGCTTTACCTTTATTATCCGACACGGAAATATCTGTCGGCAGGCGTGCGGGTGCTGATTGAGGCGCTTCGCGTTTGAGACGGCAATGGGCTCAGCCCGGTGACCAGCCGGGCTCTGCCATGACGAAGCTTTCAAAGACGAAGCCCGGTGAAACGGTGCAGCCGACAAGCGTGAAATCGCCGAGGCTTTCGGCGGCCTGCCAGCAATTGGCGGGGACGATAGCCTGCGGTCTTTCGCCTTCGAAGAGGGAAGGTCCGAGCTTTACCGTCTCCACGGATTTCCCATCCATGCTCAAGTGCAGCGCAAGCGGCGCACCGGCATAATGGTGCCAGATTTCGGCAGCGTCGATGACCCGGTGCCAGTGAGAGCGTTGGCCCTTCTCCAGCAGATAATAGATGGCTGTGGAATGGCCGCGTCCACCATCCGGCGCATCGCGAAAGGTCTGGCGGTAAAAGCCGCCTTCCGGGTGTGGCTCCAGTTTCAGTTCAGCAATGATGGCCTCAGCGGAAAGCACGCTTCCCGGCATCAGAAATTGTCCTTGCGGGTTCTGATTTCCGCAAACACTTCCGCATCCGTTGCACTCTCAAAGTTGAGATGGGCGCGGATGCTGGCATCGGCCACGCGCATATAGGGGTTTGTCTGTTTCTCAAGGCCGATTGTCGTGGGAATGGTGAAGTCTCCCCGGCTCCGCAAGTCTTCCACTTCGCGCGCGCGTTGCTGAAGCGCGGCGTTGTCTGGATCGACTGTCAACGCGAAACGGGCGTTGGAGAGCGTGTATTCGTGGCCGAAATAGACCTTGGTATCATCGGGAAGCGCCATGAGCTTCTGGAAGGAATGCCACATATCGGCAGCGGGGCGTTCGAACAGACGGCCACAGCCCATGGCAAACAGCGTGTCGGCGGCAAACAGCAGGGCGTCATCCGGCAGATAATAGCAGATGTGTCCGGCGGTGTGGCCGGGTGTGGCAATGATCTGCACGCGGCGTCCGGCAAGTTCGAACTCGTCACCATCAGCGGCAGATTTATCCAGCCCGGGTATAGCGACTGCCTCTTCATAAGGCCCATGGATTTCGCAGCCGAATTTTTCCTTTAGCGAAAGATTGGCCTCGACGTGATCCATGTGGTGATGGGTGGTGAAAATATGGGTCAGCGTCCATCCGCGACGGTTGAGCGCATCGATGATGGGGGCTTCCTCGGGCGCGTCTATCGAAATGGTGACGCCAGTTTCGCTATCATGCAGCAGAACACCGAAATTATCGCTGCGACAAGAAAAGACCTCTATTTCCAACGGCTTCATGTTTCCTCTCCATCTTCGCGCTTTCAGACCATGACTATGTTCTATGTAGACCCGTCAGCCTTGAAGTCCAACCGGGGACTGCTACATTCTGACCATGAACACCGATATTGTCGATCTGCGCGAATTTTACCATTCTCCGCTTGGCCGCTCCGCCGAGCAGGCGATTACCATGGCGCTATCGACGCTTTGGCCTCCCTTGCCGGACGAGCGGCTGGTGGGTGTGGGCTATGCGGTGCCGTTTCTGGAGCGTTTTCGGCGTGACACCGAGCGGACCTTCGCTTTCATGCCCGCCGGGCAGGGGGCGGTAAACTGGCCAGCTGGCGAGCTTTCTTCGACCGCGCTTGTTTTCGATGAGGAATTGCCGTTGCCCGATTCCTCGATTGACCGGGTTTTGATGGTCCATTCGCTGGAATTTGCGGAAAATCCGCGCGAGACTTTGAAAGAGTTCTGGCGGGTTCTGGCCCCCGGCGGAAGGCTGGTGATCGTGGTGCCGAACCGACGCGGCGTCTGGGCGCGAATGGAACACACGCCCTTCGGTTCCGGTCGACCCTATTCCCGCAGCCAGTTGACATCGCTTCTGCGCGAGACGAACTTCACCCCCGGTGCCACGGCCGAAGCGCTGTTTTTTCCGCCCTCGAAAGTGCGGTCCATCCTGCGGTTTCGGCGGTATCTGGAAACGACAGGCCGCAAGCTGTGGCCGGTCTTTTCCGGTGTGATTATCGTGGAAGCGCAAAAGCGGCTCTATCAGGGCTTGCCCGTCAGCCAGCGGGCGTCACGCCGCGTTTTCGTTCCCGTTTTAGCGCCTCAGGGTGTTCCAACCACAAGGACGTCGACGGAACCGGGAAAGCCTCGCTGACACTCGACAAATAGCACATTCCGGTCTAATGCCTGCGGCATTGTCTTGCCGGGTCACTGGCGTTTTTCCGAAGGTCGATGAAATGAGTGCAGAGCTTAACCAACCTGTTCCGCGTCCAGGTATTCTGGATATCGCCGCTTATGTTCCGGGTAAGGAGCATGCGGAAGGGGTGGCCAAGGTCTATAAGCTCTCCTCCAATGAAACGCCGCTTGGTGCAAGCCCAAAAGCCATAGAGGCCTTCAAGGCCGCCGCTTCCAATCTGCAAATCTATCCGGATGGACAGGCAACCGCGCTGCGTCAGGCCATTGCCGATGTTCATGGGTTGAATATCGCCAATATCATTTGCGGCAACGGTTCGGATGAGCTGCTGGGCCTGCTTTGCCACGTCTATCTGGGTGCAGATGATGAGGCGATCATCACCGAACATGGCTTTCTGGTCTACAAGATCCAGATCATGGGCGCAGGCGCAACCGTCGTGACCGTGAAGGAAAGGGATTGTACCGTCGATGTAGACGCAATCCTAGCCGCCGTGACACCCAAGACGAAGATGGTCTTCATCGCCAATCCCGGCAATCCGACAGGAACCTATGTACCGGTTTCGGAAATCCGCCGTTTGCAAGCGGGCCTGCCCACGCATGTCCTTCTGGTGCTGGATGCCGCCTATGCAGAATATGTCCGCAAGAACGATTATGAGGCGGGTCTGGAGCTTGTGTCCGGCAACGCCAATGTCGTCATGACGCGTACTTTTTCCAAGGTTTATGGTCTGGCGGCACTGCGTGTCGGTTGGATGTATGGTCCCGCCGCCATTATTGATGCGCTGAATCGTGTGCGCGGTCCCTTCAACATGAATGCCCCGGCCATTGCTGCCGGTGGAGCTGCGATACGCGATCAGGCGTTCATGCAACAGGCTGTGGCGCATAATCTGGAATGGCTGGACAAGCTGACCAGTGCGTTTACCGAACTTGGGCTGACAGTTACGCCGTCGGTTGCCAATTTCGTTCTCATCCATTTCCCTGACGTGGATGGTAAGCGCGCGGCAGAGGCGGACGAATTCCTGACGCGGCGCGGTTATATTTTAAGAGCCGTGCGCGGCTATGGTTTTGCCAATGCGCTGCGCATGACGGTCGGCTCGGAAGAAGCAAACCTCGGCGTTATCGCTGCTCTCACCGAATTTATGGGGCAGGCGTAATGAGTGATATTCTGTTCGACCGCATTGCCCTCATCGGCATTGGTCTCATTGGCTCGTCCATCGCACGCGATATCAAGGCATTGGGGCTTGCCCGCGAGGTCGTCATTTCTACCCGAAGCGAAGCGACGCTGAAGCGGGCGGAAGAGCTTGGGCTCGGAACGTCCTATACCGTCTCCGCAGCGGATGCGGTGAAGGATGCCGATCTGGTGATCGTGTCCGTGCCGGTCGGCGCGTCCGAAAGCGTGGCACAGCAGATCGCGCCGCATCTCAAAGCCGGTTCTATCGTGACCGATGTGGGCTCTACCAAGGCATCGGTGATTGCCCAGATGGCACCGCACATGCCTGACAATATCCATTTCATTCCAGGCCATCCGCTGGCAGGTACGGAAAAATCAGGCCCGGATGCCGGTTTTGAAGGCCTGTTTCATGATCGTTGGTGCATCTTCACACCGCTGCCGGGCACGGATGCGGTGGCACTCGGCAAGCTCAAGGCGTTCTGGGAAAAGCTCGGTTCGCGCGTCGATGAGATGGAGCCGGAGCACCACGATAAGGTTCTCGCCATCGTCTCGCATCTGCCGCACATCATCGCCTACAATATCGTTGGCACGGCGGATGACCTGGGCACGGTAACGGAATCGGAAGTCATCAAATATTCCGCCTCCGGTTTCCGTGACTTCACTCGTCTGGCCGCATCCGACCCCACCATGTGGCGGGATATCTGCCTGCACAACAAGGATGCCATTCTGGAAATGCTTGCGCGTTTCTCCGAGGATTTGGCCTATCTACAGCGAGCGATCCGTTGGGGTGAGGGCGACAAGCTGTTCGAACTCTTTACTCGCACGCGCACAATTCGCCGTTCCATCGTTCAGGCAGGACAGGATGTGGATGCGCCAGACTTCGGGCGCCATACGCTGGATCAGAAGAAATAATCTGCTTCAAACTGCGGAACGAAGGCCACGGCCTTCGTTCTACCTGAACATCAGATCGGCGGGATCTTTCCGAGTGGAATGAAGCCGCTGACGGTGGCACGACCGCGATCAACCACCAGATCGACCGATGCTCTATCGCCGCCTCCGGCGAGAGCGCCGAGCAGTTTGCGGGCCGTATCGATTGTCGAGCGCAATTGCGGAAAGGCCTGTTTGGCATTGTTGGCCCAATCCCCCAGCTTCTCGATCTCCAGCTTGAACTGGCCCGAGAGATAGCCTTGATCATCGAAGGAGAAGGGGCCTGTGATGCGCATGGTGCGGCCATCGCCAATATCCAGCATGACACGACGCAATTCACCGCTGGCACCATAAAGCCCGGTGCGATCACTGCCGTCGATCATGCCAGCCTTGCCGGCAAGCGTCACATCGGCAATCGCATTCAGGCGCGGCAGAAGCTGCGGCCAGTCCTTGATGACCGTGGATGCGTCGGTCAACGTCACGGCACCATCGAGGTCTGGACCATTCTGGCGCAGGTGAACTTCCGTCTTGGCGGCATCGAAATCGATTGTCTGGCTGGTGACCGAGGACACGGCGGTTGCCTTCAGCCCGTCGATAACCAGTGATGTGCGGTCTATACCTTTCAGCTTCGTCACGAGGCTGGATTGAAGGCTGGTCCATTGCGCGGAAATGTCGAGGCCATGGCCGGTCTTGATGGTGGCTGGCGAATCCAGTTCCCAGACGATGTGGCCGGGAGCATAAAGCTGCGCAGCCGAGCGAAGCGCGCCAAAGGAGGCGGTCATGTCGTTGCGGGTATTCTGGACATCGACCTTGGAGCAGAATAAGCCGATGCGGAAGGGGTAACCCCTGAAGGCGATATCGCGGCACTCACCGGTGACGCCAGCTGAGCCGCCGGGGGCCAGTGTGCGAATAACGGTTTCCTGAAGCCTGTGCGCGGCGTAAAACCAGCCCGCAGTGTAAATGGCAACGAAAACTATTATCCCAAGACCGAGAAAAAGGAATTTTCGACCGGTTCGGGATTGGCTTGACGCTGCCATGATGATCTCCAATGGTACACACAGGTGATTTGGTTTGGCTTGCGATATGGACGATTTTTGGGTCTTTGGCTACGGTTCGTTGATGTGGAACCCCGGCTTCCCGTTTGAGGAGCGCCAGCAGGCGCGTTTATATGGATACCGGCGTTCGCTGTGCATACGCTCGAATGTGTATCGCGGAACGGATGAAAATCCGGGATTGGTTCTGGGACTGGAACGCGGCGGCTCCTGCCTCGGCGTTGCATTCCGCGTATCGAATGCAGACCGTGAGCCCGTTCTCGATTATCTGCGCGAGCGCGAGCTTGTCAGCAACGTCTATAAGGAACGGGTCTTGTCCGTTGGCCTGTCAGATGGCAGGCGGCAGATGGCGCTGACCTATGTGGCAGACTGCAAGCATCCGCAATATATCGGTGATCTGGCGCTGGAAGATGCCGCAACCATCGTGCGCCATGCGTCAGGCCGCTCCGGCCCCAATGTCGATTACGTGTTCAACACCGTTGCACACCTGAAAGACATGGGTATCCGGGACGCGCTTCTGGAGCGTGTCGTCTCCAATGTTAAGGCTCAGTCTGCGGCCGTGCCCTGAAGTTCTGCCAGCCGTTTGACGGCGGTTGGCGGCATGGGAAGATCAGGATTGTTGCGTGCGGTTTCCAGCAGCAGCTCGTCGCTTGCCTTCTCCGTGACCTCGATCAGCTGCTTGAAAAAGACATCCGGGTCGAGACCGGGCTGAATGGCGGGCAGGATGCGGACCTTGAAGTGGCCGGGATAGCGCATTGTCGAGCGGCGCGGCCAGAACAGGCCGGGATGCATGGCGACAGGCACGACGGGGACTTTCAGGTCGCGGTAGAGCCGGGCGATGCCATAGCGATATTCAGGTTCGGCACCGGGTGGGCGGCGCGTGCCTTCCGGATAGATGATGAGTTCGCGCCCCTTGGCCATTTCTTCCTTGGCGCGCTCCATGACCTTGAGCATGACTTTGCCCCGCGCGGCGCGGTTGACCGGGATCATCCGCTGCTTGGCCACGTACCAGCCAAAAAGCGGTATCCACATCAATTCCCGCTTCAGAATGTAAACGGGGTCTTTGAGATTGGGCAGCAGCGCATAGGTATCCCAGAAGGACTGGTGTTTCGGCGCAAAGATGCAGCCGGATTCGGGAATGTTTTCCAGACCTTCAATCTCGAAGGTGGTCCCGACGATGACTTTCATCAGCCAGTGATTGGAACGCGCCCAGGCTTTCGGTATCTCAAATGCCATCTTGCGCGGCACGAGGAAATAGATTGGCGTCAGCACGACCATCCGCAGGATGAGGTTGAGATAGAACAGCGTGTTGAAGAGAATGGAACGCAGTCTGAGCATGAAAAAAGCTTCTCCAGGCGCATCCGTCTCAACGAAAGGAAGCAATCTCCGATGTCGTGCGCAGGGCTGAACGCCTACACGAAAACAGGGTGTTTCAGCAAGGCCAATCCGACGTTGAACACACGGGAGCAGTCAGGTCGCGGATGAGCCGTTGCGCAGGCCGTTACCCTTGCCAAGCCCGGTCAGATCGCGGGCGGCGGCGGCAACGAATTTGATATATTCGGAGATCATCGTGCGCACCACATCCGGGTTGGAAAACCAGTTGGTGCGGGCCAGATCAGAATTGATGACCGGATAGGCAATGAAGTTCGTGTCTGGGCTGGAACTGCGCAATTCATGCAGGCTGCGGTGCATGTGGTAGTTGTTGGTGACGACAACAACCGTTGCGTAACCGCGGTCCTTGATCCATTGCGCCGCTTCACTCGCGTTGCCAATTGTATCGACAGCCTGATAGCCCATGTCCACGCAGCAGGCGAAAAGATCGGACGAACTCTGCGTCATTTTTCGGATTTGTGCGCGGGTGGTGGAAGGATTGACGCCGGAAATCAAAAGGCGTTTGCCAACACCATCGCGCAACAGGCCAACGGCCTGATCAATTCTGAGATAGCCGCCGGTCAGGACGATGATGCCATCGGCCTTGGTTGAAGATGGTGGGCGCATCGAAGCGACCGAATCAGCGAACCACAAAAAACCGCCGAAAATGGCCCCCACAATAACCACAAAAATCAGGATGGCGGCCCGCACGAACCGGCGCAAACGCCCACGCCGCGAAAACCAGCGGTTTCGCGGCGTCTGTGTTGACTGGTCATCAGGGTCTGTGCGACTCATTGCCATGAGTTATCCATAAGCGTGGATTAAGGCAAGGAACAGGCGGTTGTGACGGCTCTGCGGCGCGCTTATTCAACCTCAAACGCCCTCGCTTTTCGACGGATCGGAACGCACGCGGTCGATGTCATCAATCGTGCGGATGACGGTGACGCGGGCGGTGATGGTGGTCAACAAAGCGATGATCATCATGGTCGCGAAAATCCCGAGATAACCATCTACTCCGACAGAAAACGAGCCGAATAGAGCGCTGGCCTGATCGCTCTGCGGCGTCGCCAGTGTGCGGGACTGCCAGAAGCCGGCGGCGAGAAAGACCAAGGCCGCGAGGGCACTTCCGGCGCCCGAACCCTTGAGACTGATCTTGAGGAAATGCTTTTGGAATTCGCGGGCGACAAAGCTGCTTTCTGCGCCGACGAAATGCAAAACCTCAACAATGTGTCGGTTGCCTGAAAGTGCACCGCGTGTGGCAAAAACCACCGTCAATACCATGGCGCTGAAAACGAGGACCAGCACGCCAAGGCCGATCATGACCGTGGTATGCGCCATGGAGACCAGGCGGTCCACCCATGTGCGGTGATCATCGAGAAACGCTTGTGGAATTTCGGTCTTCAGCATGGCGCGCATCGCCTCGAAGTCCGGCGGATTGCTTTCATCGATGGTGATGATGACGAGGCGCGGCACGGGCAGTTCCGAAAGGTCAAGGCCGGTGCCGAGCCAGGGCTCCAGCAGGCGCGCGGTGGCCGCATCATCCATGATCGTGCCTTCACGCGTGCCGACGAAGCTCAGCGCAAGATTGCGGGCTTTGTTCAGCGCTGCATTCATATCCAGCCCTTCCTCCGGCTTGATCTGAATGGTGATTTCACGCGAAATCTGGCTCTGCCATGTTGCGGCGGTGGCGCGCACCATGCTGACCGCGCCCAGCGTCAGACAGGCCAGAAACGCCATGATGGCAATGACGACGATCAGCGCATTGCCCTGAATATTGGATGGCGGCAGAATAGGTGCCATGGGCCTGATGCGCATCTGCGGCAGCTTGGGAGCTGGCTTTTGTTCGGGTTTAAGCGGTTTGCGGCTTATCTCATTCATAAACGTCAAGCCGTCCTTCCGTCAGGATCATCCGCCGCGCATCGATCTGATCCATCAGTCCGAAATCATGGGTGGCGATAACGACAGCCGTGCCCAGCCGGTTCAGCTCCAGAAACAGGTTGAGCAGACGCTTGGCCATAGGCGGATCGACGTTACCCGTCGGCTCGTCGGCCAGCAGAATTTCGGGCTGGTCCATCAGGGCGCGGGCAATGGCGGCACGCTGCTTTTCCCCGCCGGACAGGATCGGCGGCAAAACATTGATGCGCTCGCCAAGGCCAACCCATTTCAACAGCTCGATCACATCATTGCGATAAGCGCTCTCTTCCTTGCCGCGCACACGCAGCGGCAGCGCGACATTCTCATAGGTGGTGAGATGATCGAGAAGGCGGAAATCCTGGAACACGATGCCGACGCGGCGACGCAGCAGCGGCAATTCGCTGCGCGGAATGCGCGACACGTCCCGGCTGAACATGCGGATATGACCACGCGTCGGCTGCAGCGACATCAACAACAGGCGCAGAAGTGTGGTTTTGCCCGCGCCAGATGGGCCGGTCAGAAACTGGAACGAGCCCTTGGGGATATCGAAGGTCATATCCCGCAGGATTTCCGGGCCCATGCCGTACCGCAACCCGACATTTTCGAAATGGATCAACGAACTTCCAGTCTTTTGCTTTCGTGGCGCGTGATTTGCGTCATCGTTGGAGCCTTTTACACGCTAGGCGGCCCTGCGGGCGGCTCATCGAACGATCTTTGCAAAGCATTAACCAATTAAATTTACGACTAGGCAGGATTTCATTCAATGCCCAGTTTTTATCGGGCCGAAAACCTGACCGAGGGAACTTCATGGGTATGTTCCGTTCATCTCGCCGGCACGCGGCACTCGATTTGGACCTTTTGATGCCGGAAACGCCGCTTCGCCAGACATGGCGAACGCGCAACGGTGATGACATCGTAGATGCCGAGTTTGTCACGATAAAGGAAACGCCGTTTCGTGACTACGGAAACGACAATCGCCACAAAGCTTATCAACAGAACGAGTCGAAACCCGTTTCAGCCTTGAGCGCGCTGCGCTCGTTCATCGACTGGGTGGACAGAAAGCTATCCGGCCTTTCCGTCGATGGTTATTCGGCCATCGTGGCAGCCGCCGTTGTCGGCGTGTTCTTTCTGTCGGGCGGCTTTACCGTGATGATGCAGGAAAAATCCGCCACCGCGGCCCCGGTTTCCCCGCTGGGGATCAGCCACATCACCGTCACGCCGCAGGACGCGGGCGGTATGGAAGTGCTTGTCATCAACGGCATCGTTGAAAACAATGGCGGTGAGGTCGAGACCATACCGGCCATCCGCGCGGATTTGTTTGCGGCCAAGGGTGAGAAGGTCGCAAGCATGCTGATCGAGCCGCCTGTGACAGAGATCGAGCCGGGTCTGAGCCATGGCTTCTCAGCAAAATTGCGCCATCCCGGTGGAAAAACGCCGGAAATCAAGCTTTCTTTCGCGCAAACGGGTGTTTCCGAGCGCTGACTGTGCTACCGGACGCCCTTCGTTCCGTCCCTGATGCCCGTATTCTTTGATGCTGGCGCCGGATAAGCGCAGGAGAAGACATGCCCGTCGTTCGTGGAAAAAATATCGAGCCGCTTTATACTGCCGAGCAGATTGCCGAGCGTAATCGCGATCTGGCCAAGCGTATTGCAAGCGGTCCGACGAATGACTTGCTGGTCATTGCGGTTCTGAAGGGCTCCTTCATTTTCGCCGCCGATCTCATTCGCGCCTTGCATGACAGCGGGCTGGCTCCGGAAGTCGAATTCATCACGCTTTCCAGCTATGGCACCGGCACGGTGTCTCAAGGTGTGAGAATCGTAAAAGACATCGACAGCGATGTGAAGGACCGCGACGTTCTGTTGATCGACGATATTCTGGAATCCGGTCGCACGCTGCTTTTCGCAAAGGAACTGCTGTACGAGCGCGGCGCGCGCAACGTGTCAATTGCCGTTCTCCTGGACAAGAAAGTGAAGCGCAAGGAACAACTCGAAGCGGATTATGTCGGCTTCGAATGCCCGGATTACTTCGTCGTCGGCTATGGAATGGACGTGGCTTACGCCTTCCGCGAACTGCCTTTCGTCGGCGTCGTCACGGGTGACGCTGAGTAGAATGCCCGTCTCAATCTGAGACGACGCCGGGTGGTTACAGCCATGGATTGTTAACCATGCCACCCGGATAGCCCCGGCCATTTACCTCTTGCAAAGGGAAATGACCGAGTTTGTTGCTCGCTGGAATGAATACCAGGAGCGATGGAAAATGGCGAAGATTCTGATTACTGAAGACGAAGATGCGTTGCGCACCTTTGTAGCGCGTGCGTTACGTCTGGATGGGCACGAAACCTATGAAGCCGCCGATGGCGAGCAGGGATTCGAGAAGCTGAGCGAACACAAGTTCGACCTTCTCCTTTCCGATATCCGCATGCCGGTTATGGATGGCATCGAGCTGGCGCACCGCGCCGCATCGCAATTTCCAAGCCTCAAAATTCTGCTGATGACGGGTTATGCCGAGCAGCGCGAGCGCGCCGACGATTTGATGGAAAAAATCATCGATGTGGTGCCAAAGCCCTTTGCTCTGCCGGATATCCGCAAGGCTGTCGCCCGCGCACTGGCATCGGTTCCGGCATAAGTGATTTTCTGGATATGCTGAAACAAGGGCGGCTTGACCGCCCTTTTTCGTTGCGCCACCTATCGTCCCATAAACCGTGCAAGAAGTGCCGTGAAGCGTCCATAGGGCGGAGTGGCCAGGCGGGCGGGGTTGAACAGCCTGACTTTGGCGATACCCCGTGCATGGGAAAATCGCTTGAAGCCTTCATAGCCATGATAAGCGCCAAGGCCGCTGGGGCCGACACCGCCGAAGGGCAGGTCATTTTGTGCGATGTGCAACAGTGTCCCATTAACGGTCACATTGCCGGAGATCGTTTTTTCGAGAACCTTTTGCTGTGTCTCGGACTCATGCGTGAAAATGTAAAGCGCCAGCGGGCGGGGGCGCGAGCGGACGAAAGCGATGGCATCGTCCAGCGTATTATAGGGAATGACAGGAAGAACCGGTCCGAAAATCTCTTCCTCCATCAACAGGCAATCCGCCGGAGGATTGATCAGCAGGGTTGGCTGGAGGCCAAGGCCTGATTTTGGCAGCGGTATGTCAACCGTGCGGATATCGATACCGCGCTCCCGGCACTCATTCAGTCCCTTTAGGAGGCGTTCATGGGCCCTCGCGCCTACAAGGCTGGTAAAATGTGCCGATCCCGTAGCGCTCGGGTAGAAGCGTTGGACCTGTTCAAAAAATGCCTCAACAAACGAATCGAGTTTGTCTTTTTTGACAAGCACATAGTCCGGGGCGATGCAGGTCTGTCCCGCATTCATCAGCTTGCCAAAAACGATATCCTGCGTGGCGCTGGCGACTGGATAGTCCGGCGCGATGATCGTCGGCGATTTTCCTCCGAGTTCCAGCGTGAGCGGCGTCAGGTTGGCCGCCGCTGCCGCCATGACTTTCTTTCCGACATTGGTGGAGCCGGTAAACAGCAGATGGTCGAATGGCAGGGCGGAAAACGCAGCGGCTACCTCCACCCCACCCTCGATAACGGTCACCTCTTCGGGCTTGAAATACTCGGCAACGAGTTTTGCCAGCAATGCCGATGTTTCCGGAACAAGCTCCGATGGTTTGATCATCGCCCGGTTTCCAGCCGCCAGAATATCGATGAGTGGGCCGAGCGCGAGCAGCAGCGGATAGTTCCAGGGCGCCATGATGCCGACGACACCGAGTGGCTGGTGCTGCACCCAGTTGGACATTTGCAGGAATTCAATCGAGCGACCGCGCCGTTCCGGCCGCATCCAGCTGCGCAGATGGGAACGGGTGTGACGCAGGGAGCCCATCATTGGCACGATTTCCAGCATCGTCGTTTCGTGCGAGGAGCGGTGTCCAAAGTCTCTGGAAACCACCTCGCACAATTCGTTGCGATGGTTCTTCAGCAAACGGCCGATCCGGTCGAGCCTGTCACGTCGGACCGCCAGAGACGGAAACGGTTCTTGCTCGAAAGCTTGCCGCTGTTGCGTCAGCATCGTGTGAAGATAGATCTGCTCTTGGCCGCTGTCGTTCAAAGCCTTGCTCCGTTAGTCCAGTCTTGCCGCGACGCGAAGGCCGCGATGTAAATATCCAAATACCATTACGCCGCAGATGGCTGCAACCGATAATGGAATGAGGCAGAGCCATGCGACCGGGAACGGTCAGGCGACATGTCCCCGTCCAGGTCTTGGAGGCACGTTGCAATTCATCTTCAGAAAATCTTGCCCAGTGTTGGGGTAAAGACAAAAACTGTGGTATGCGCCAGCCAAACAACAGCAGGAGAATTTTCGTGAGCGAACTTACCGTAGCAGATGCAACCAACCGCATCTATGAATCGCTTCAGGCGGATAATGCCGATATCGACGCTCATATCGCAACGCTCAAGGCTGCGTTGATGCAGGCTGGTTTGAAAGAGGCCGTATTCGACCCGACGAGGCTGGTTCAGAACAATCGTTCCGGCAGGAAGCTAATGCAGGCTTATTTCCGGCAACGCGGCGTGACGGTGAAATTCTCAGGGTCCTAAGCCTTTTGTCGATGTCGGGTATTCAGCAATATTGATCATCTTCGATAAACAGGAATATCCGCATTTCCTTCACTCGGTTGTGGATCAGCGCGTTACATGGAAACTTCCCTATACCTTCCCGTAAAAGCCTTTCTCGAGTCCGCGGGCTATTTGGTGAAGGGTGAGATTGCCGGTTGCGATCTTGTGGGGATCAGCGGCGACGAGCCGCCTGTCGTCGTGATCTGCGAGTTGAAGATGAGCTTCAATCTGGAGGTCGTTCTTCAGGCTGTCGATAGGGCTGCAATCGCGGACGAGGTCTGGATTGCCGCAAAAATATCCGCCAAGGGCAGGGGGCGGGAGGCCGACAAGCGCTACCGCGATCTCTGTCGTCGGCTCGGCATAGGCATGCTCGGCATTTCCGACCGTGGAGATGTCAGCGTGATCGTCGCCTCCGTCACGCCAATGCCGAGGACCAATCCAAAGCGGCGATCAAGGCTTGTGCGAGAACACCAGAAAAGACGCGGCGATCCTGTTCTTGGCGGCAGCACGCGTGTGCCTGTCATGACCGCCTATCGCCAGCAGGCACTGGGCTGTGCCGCGGCTCTTTTGAACGGACCGCTGCGTGTACGCGATATTAGGGCCGGCGTTCCTGAAGCCGGTAAGATCCTGTTGTCGAATGTTTACGGCTGGTTCGAGCGCATGGACAGAGGCGTCTATGGCCTGACCGATGCTGGTCGCGACGCCCTTGTCCGATGGCCACAGGCGTAGCCGTAGAATTAGCGGTAACTTTCCGTCCGATTGCAACCAGACCCTTCAGCGTGTGCAGAAAACCAAAGCTTCATGAAGGGCTTGATCGCAGGCACCCAATCGATCTGACGAATTTCATCGATGATCGATTGGGCCGAGGCTAGCGTTCATAACGTCTGATCTAGTCCGCCGACGCTCGACTTAACTGCATCAGAATTTTACGCGCGCTGTCAGCGTTGCGTTGAAAGGCTCACCGATCTGGTTCCCGAAGGCGGTCCCGCCAATAGAGGACGTGTAATAAGTGCGATCAAAAATATTCTTCAGGTTGAGTTGAACGGTGATTGGGCGTTCAAGCTCGAACGTATAGGCGGCAAAGGCATCGACAACTGCATAGCCGGGTAAGAAATAGGAGTTGCTGTTGATACCGGCCCGGTCACCGACCGCTCTGATGCCGCCACCGACTTTCAGGGTATTGCCAGACGCGCTGACTTCTCCCACATCATAGGCAAGGTAAAGTGACCCTGTATGGCGCGCTACGTTCACGGGGCGTTTGCCAGCATTTTCACCTTCCAAAACCTTCGCATCGGTAAAAGCATAACTTGCGATGAAGTCTAGATTGTCTGTTAACGACCCGGCGACATCTACTTCCACGCCTCGTGCTCTGACCAACCCTGCGGTTTTGACGACGGTTCCTTCAGTATAGGCGACATTCTCCTTGTCGGATGTGTAGAGCGCAAGGTTGGCGGTCAGTCCCGAAGGCAATTCGAACTTCGAGCCGACCTCATAGGACACGCCTTCCTCCGGTTTCAGATTACCGTACTCGCTTGCAATGGACGATTGTGGACGGAAGGTCTTAGCGGCATTCGCGTAAAGCGAAACATCGGGCGCTAGCTTGTAAACAATACCCGCGTTGGGAACGATAGCATCGCCGAAGCTATCAGTATTGTTTTTTAAGGGCCTGCCTCTGCCAGCCAACAAATCGTAATATTGATAACGCAGTCCACCGACCACGATCCATTGGTCACTGAGGTGAACCGAGTCCTGTACATAGAATGACGCAGTAGACAGTTTCTCGGTCTGATCACTTTCGTTGATGGAAACCGTCGTGCACTCAGGCAGGTTGCCGTAGACAGGGTTGTAGATGTTGAAATTTATCGACGGATTGCACCGGATCATATTCGTGCGAAGCGTGTCGCTATAATCATAGGATGCTCCGATCAATATATCGTGCTGCATTCCGCCGATCTCGACGTCGCCAGTTAGATCTGCTCGAAGCGCGTGGTTGTAGATTGTGGAATAGTCTGTCGCGTCTGACCTGCGTCGCAAATCGCCGGTGGCGGCGATATATTCGGTGACACGCGCCTGATTGTCCGAATACACATTCCGGCTGTAGCTGTAATCGATGCCCAGCTTCCAGTTTTCCGACAATTCGTGATCGATCTCGACCTGAAACAGATCGGATTTTCCGTCGGTGATGTTATAGGGCTCATCGAAGCGTATTTTCCGGTCCACATTGACTGGGCGGCCTGTTGTGACATCGAAGATCGTGCCGCGATCAAACGGCACGCTGTAATCCTCGTGCATGTAGGTGGCCGTAATTTCCGTGTCTTCGCCTGTCCATGTCAGCGATGGAGAAATCAGCCAGTTCTTGGTTTCGCCGAAGTTGCGCCAATAATCGATGTCCTTATATTCCCCGATCAAACGATAGGAAAAGTCGGTGCCCTCAATCGGGCCTGTAAAATCCAGCCCCGTCGTGCCGCCGCCAAAACTGGAAAGACCGCCGTAGATTTCGCCGCCGAACGTATCTTGCGGTTTCTTTGTAACCACATTCACCATGCCGCCCGGATCAAGAATACCATAGAGCGTGGAGGAGGGGCCTTTAAGAACCTCCACCCGTTCAGTCATGGCGTTGAAGGAGCGCGGCAGGGCGGTCTTCAGCCCGTTCGTCAGGATCGACCCGTCGCGATTATCGCCAAAGCCACGGCGGATAACAGAGTCCTGAGTGCCACCCAGCGTATTCGTCTGGGTCACGCCGCTGATATTGCCCAGCGCTTCATCCAGATTGCTTGCATTCTGGTCTTTAAGAACCTGTTCGCTGACGACATTGACCGCCTGCGGAATGTCGATGAGCGGCGTATCCGTGCGCGTTGCCGTGCTGGTCGACTTCGGCTGATAACCCTGCGTCGCACCGGCACCGGTGACGACGATAGGCGCGAGAACGGTTGAGGGTTCTGAGGTGACAGGTTTGGCGTTGTCCGACTGGCGCGATGTCTTTTTGATTTCAGCACGTTCTTGCGCCTGCAACGGCAAGGCAACCATTGTTCCGGCAATGGCAATCACGGCCAAAGCCGTCGATCGATCAAGTCCATGAAATCTCATCGTCATTAGTCCCCACCAACGCTCGTCTTGTCATCAGAATGCTGGCCTTCTGTATTTCATGAATGTAGTAGTCAACTTTGTTCTGTGTAGCAAAGCTTTCGAGAGGCTCGATTTTTAGTGTTTCGAGGAGAGTTTGGCGGCCAAAAATCCGCGTACACAGCTTTGAAACGTGTCTGGAAAAGAAAATTCGAGCAGGATAATTGTTGACTACTACATTCATAAATTACAGATCAAGCGCATGCTTGCGGAAAGAAAACGGCTGAATTGATGCAATCCGATAACACTGACAATGCGCTGGATACCCAGCGGGTGACGGCAGGTTATGGACGCCTGAATGTTCTTGCCGATGTCTCCGTTATCGTTCCCAAAGGAAAGTTCACCGCTCTTGCAGGCCCGAACGGATCGGGCAAATCAACGTTGCTGGCCGTGCTGTCGCGCATTCTCAAACCATCCGGCGGAACGGTCCTTATCGACGGACAGGATGTGAACCGACTGCCGACAAAAGAGGTGGCGCGCAAGCTTGCCTTGCTTCCCCAGGCGCCCATCGTGCCTGAAGGTCTCAGCGTCTATGATCTGGTGTCACGTGGGCGTTATCCGCATCGCGGCATTCTCAAATCCTGGGATGAAGGGGATGAAGAGGCCGTCACCCAAGCCTTGCATATAACCGGCATCAGCGAACTTTCTGCACGGTCGGTAGATAGTCTGTCGGGCGGGCAGCGCCAACGTTGCTTTATCGCGCTTGCTCTGGCGCAGGATACGGCGACGATCCTGTTCGATGAGCCGACGACGTTTCTCGACCTGCGGTATCAGGTCGAGGTCATGGAGCTTCTGTCAAGCCTTAGCCGCAAGGCCAATCGAACCGTCGTTGCCGTTCTGCATGATCTGAACGCCGCCCTGCAATATGCGGATCGCATCGTTTTCCTCAAGGGCGGTGCTATTCATCATGTTGCCGAAACCGTCGATCAATGCTCTGCCCATCATATAGAAAGCGTTTTCGAGACGAAGGTCATCGCTGTCAGGCATCCGACGACCGGCAGGCCTGTCTTCCTGCCCGATCCGCATTCCGGAGCATCCGTGTTGTGACGGAGGCCTTCAACATACGGGGCTCGAAAACAGCACTTTACGGTCTATGGCTCCCCTGCGGCCTTGTTGTGCTGCTGGCTCTTGGCCTCATGCATCTGAGCGTCGGTGCAAGACCCATATCACCGCAACTGATCATCGACGCGTGGACGGCCCAAGACCATACCAGTTTCGAGCAACAAATCCTTCTCAAGCTCCGTCTGCCGCGCCTGCTGGCCGCAATTTTGTGCGGTGCGTCGCTCGGCATTGCAGGTCGGTTGCTGCAATCGATCCTGAGAAACCCAATTGCTGAACCGCATATTCTTGGACTGAATGCGGGAGCAAGCCTTGCCTTGGTGGCAAGCACGGCTATGCCTGCGAGCATGATGGTGTTTCCGGCCAGCCGCCCGCTGATTGCCGCGGCTGGAAGCGGCGTTCTTTTTGCGCTTGTTCTGTTTCTGTCATCGGCAGGACGTAGCGGGCTGACGATGACCAAAGTTACTTTCTGCGGCATAGCGCTGTCTGCCCTGGCCTCGGCCTGCGTATCGGCTATCCTCATTCTCGATCAGGAAACACTTGAACAGATGCGGTTCTGGCTGGCAGGCGATCTCTCTGGAATTTCCCTTTCCGATATTCAGACCGTCCTCCCCATCGTAACTGTTGCCGCAATAGCTGCCGCCTGGATCACCTTGCGACTGGATATCATGGTATTGGGAGACAAGGCCGCGACAAGCCTAGGCGTGCCGGTGCGCCAAACCAGACTGATCGGGCTGATAGCCACCGCGCTCTTTTGCGGCTCGTCCGTCTCGCTGTCAGGCCCCATCGGCTTCGTCGGCCTCATCGTTGGCGGTGTCGCCCATCGCATGACTGGTGGGCGGCACATGGTTTCCGTCCCGCTGGCGGCATTGCTCGGCGCCAATCTCATGATCGCTGCCGATATCGCCGCCAGAACCATTGCCGCACCTCAGGATCTGGCAACGGGGGTGCTGACGGCCTTCATCGGTGCTCCTGTCTTCATCGCAGTCGTTACGCGGGTGCTGCGATGAGTGTGAAAAAGCTGGGCGGCGGCTATCGCCTTGTTCAATTCCATGCCCTGAGCGTAAAGCTGCACCCGACAAGGTTGGCTGGAGCAACGGCCTTTTTGATAGTCCTTGCGCTTCTGATCCTTCTGGCGCTTGTTTCAGGAAGCGGGCGCGCTGGGATTGGCGACCTCGTGGTATTTGTCAGCGGTTCTGCCAAACCGGGGGATTTATCCATCATCGGTGACCTGCGGCTGCCGCGTACCGTCATGGCACTGAGTTGCGGAGCCATGCTTGGGCTTGCGGGTGCGGCGTTGCAATCCCTGACGCGAAACGGGCTGGCCGATCCGGGTCTGCTGGGCGTGCGAGAGGGCGCAGCCCTTGCTATCGTCACCGTCATCATCGCCTTTCCGCAAACACCTCTGGTGCTGCGGCCATTCATCGGCATAGCGGGCGGGTTTGCGGTTGCTGCCGCGGTTGCGATGCTGGCGGGATCGTTTTCCCGTCTGCGCTTCGTCTTGATCGGCATTGGGTTTTCTTGGGCTTTGTCCGCCGCCATCTCGCTGTTGCTGACGGTGTCGGATATCGACCGCATTCAGATCGCCCTGACATGGATGGCGGGAAGCCTGGCAACAGTCACGCCGGACATGCTCCCGATTGCGCTTACGGGCTTATGCGTCGGGGCCGCACTGCTGTTTGCCACAGCACGCGCAGCGGACGTGGCCACACTTGGAGACAGCGCAAGCATAGGACTGGGTGTTCGCGCCAAGGCACTTGCAATCATAAACCTTTTGGCCCCGGTTCTGATGACCGCGACCGCCGTCTCCTGCGTTGGAAGTATCGGCTTCGTCGGGCTTATTGCTCCGCACGCGGCAAGAATGACGATTGGCGGTGGCCAGACTGCATTGCTGACGGCAAGCATGCTGATAGGTGCAGCGCTAGTCGTTCTCGCCGACACCATTGGCCGCACCGCCGTCGCGCCGCTGCAAATTCCTGCTGGCATCGTCCTCGCACTCGTCGGTGTTCCGGTTTTACTCCTGCTCCTCTGGCGCCGCCGTGATCAATTGTGAAAGGTTTTCCATGATGCGCATGCTTGTTTTTACGCTTCTGCTTCTTGTCGTTCCTAACGTTGTGGCAGCGCAGGATACGCGAACGTTTCAGGACGATACCGGACGCACTGTTATCATTCCGAGCAGCCCGCTGCGCATCGCATCGCTCCACGATATCGACGTCACCATTCCGCTGATCGAACTCGGCATCACGCCCATTGCCAGCCATGGCAGGGTCGGTCTCGACGGCAAGCCCTATCTGCGCTCTAGCGCGATCCTGACCGGCGTCGATTTCGGCAATTCCGGCATGGCTTTTCTCGGTGCGGTGGACATAGACCTCGAGGCGCTGGCCGAACAGAAGCCGGACCTGATCATAACCGCTGCTGGCCGACCGACCCCCATCGCGACGCTGGAGAAAGTAGCGCCAACCGTGGAGATTGATCCCACCAGATTTGGAACGGCGCATGCCTATCGAAAACTGGCCGAATTGACGGGAACCGAAAACAGGCTCGCCATTCTCGACCAGAGATACCGGGCGGGAATTGAAGAACTCAAAACTGCGATCGACACTGGAAACATCTCCGTTTCCGTCATCCAGCCACTTAACGGAAAGATCAATATTTATCACACCTACCGGGCGCTGGGTCAGGTTCTGCGGGATGCAGGCTTCAAATTTCCGAAGATCATCGATGATATCCCTGAAGGCGGACGCATTGAGGTCAGCGGCGAGCGTCTTCCAGATGTCGATGCAGACTTCATATTCGACCCGTATCGCTCGGATACTGGCGGCACGTCGAAACAGGAAATCGACGCCATGGAGAAGGTCGTGCCGGATTTTTGCAGTTTCCTGAAGGCCTGTATCGCGGGTCACTACATCATGGTGTCCAGAGAAGAAGCGATTTCAAACAGTTATGCTGCCATGGCTCTGATGACAGCGGTCGTAAAATCTGCAATCGCACCACGACCAGGAATGAGGTAGAGCTTTCGACTTTAAAAACTGCGGTGCGTCAGGCAGTGTGCCTGAACCGCCCCTTTTAAAGTCACAAGCATGGTATCGACAGGTCATTCCGTTCAGAAGAAACGCCATATAGATCGCTTCGGAGAGCGATTGAAGAAGAAGCGAGACACGCTATCGCCCGGGCTTCTGGCCGTGGCCGAATATATCGACAAGCATCGACATGCGGTGCTGGCGCAATCCGCGCTGGAAATTGGCCGCGAGATTGGAACGTCGGACGCCACCGTCATCAGAGCAATACAGGCACTCGGTTTCGAAGGCCTCGTGGACCTCAAGGATACACTGGAAAGCCATCTCGGAGAAACGGATTCACCGTCCGAGAAAATGGCGGCGACCACCAACGAACTGCTTGATGACACCAATTCCGCAATCGACTTCGTGGTGGCCGATATGGGTCACGCCATGGCAGCCTTGTCCTCTGACGAAAACAGGGGCGCAGTTGCACTCGCGGTGAGCTTGTTATCGGATGCCAGAAAGATCGGCGTATTCGGAATTGGCGCCTCGGGTATCATTGGAACCTACGCCTCGCGCAACTTCGTCAGATCGGGCTTTCCGTCCTATTCGCTGAACCGGACAGGCATCATGCTGGCTGAACAGCTTCTTGAGATGGAGACAGGCGATGTCCTGCTGATCCTCGCTCAAGGTCGCCCGCACCGCGAGGTCATGACGGCGATTTCGGAGGCTGAGCGCCTCTCGATACCGATCGTCGCCATCGTTGGAAAACAAGAGACGGCTCTCGCTGCGCATGCCGCAGCAGCAATCGTTCTACCGCGTGCGAAGACTGAAAAGGTCGCCATGCACGGCGCTTCACTGGTCTGCGTGGAAGTATTGACCCTTGGCCTCGCCGCCAGAAACAGGGACAAAACGCTCGCAGCGCTCGACCGGCTGGTAGAGTTGCGCCAGCAGATCAGACCGAACAAGCGGTGAAGATTTCACGCTAAAAGCACGTCGTTATGTTTGCGGTTGTAAATCCAGTATCATTGAGGTGGTGAACCAAGGCTTCGATCTCGTAGATCCGGCACGGTGCACATGTTGCCGTGGCCGCTCTTGGGTCGAACAATGGAAACGGCGGACAAAGCGAGACCATTTGCGGCGATTCCGGCAAGGGCGAATCCGCTTTGGTCAGCCATGGTCGAATCCATCTCTTGCAACTCGACAAAGGCAATTCTTATCCGTCAGTCTTAGTCCTGTCTAAGAAACTGCGAAAGGCGGAAATGACCTTGTCGGGCGCTTCCGCATGGACGGCGTGATTGGCGCCCGGAACTTCGAAGAACTCGCCGTTTTGGACGCTTTCGGCAATCAGGCGTGAATGGTTGGGTGGGCAAATCCAGTCTTCGGCGCCGCAGATGACAAGCGTCGGTACTGAAATATCCTTCAAACGGTCACGCAAATCGTAGAGCCGCTCTTTGAACAAGGCGTTATGCGTCTCTGCGTGTAGATGCATGGTGCGGGTGCGCTCGAGTGCTGCGTCGGGATCGAACTTTTCGTAATAGAGAGGCTGCAGCGCCAGCCAGATCAGCCGCAGCTCGGTATCGTCGATGACCCGGTCGGAGAACATCTTGTCGAGCATGTCCAGCGATGCGCTCGGCGCCTTGTGGATGCGCTCCTTGAAGACAACCATAGCATCGTCCTCGTGATGATAACTTGCTGCCGTACCGCGCAGAATGAGGCGCGAGAGATTGTGGCCATATTTGACCGCGTATGTCAGCGCGATCATGCCGCCGAACGAGCCGCCTTCGAGAATGATCTTCCTGCCTCCGCAGAGATTGACGCGGAATGCCTCGACATCGTCTGCCAGTTGCTCGAACGTATAGGGCGGCGTCAGGCTGGTTTCGCCGCAGCCGCGCTGGTCATAGGCGATGACCCTGTAGTTGTCTGAAAGCACCTTATAGGCGTTGAACTCGCCTTTGCGATCGCCAATGCCCCGGCCACCGTGCAGGGCGATGATTGTTTCGGCGTCCGGATCACCAGCCTCGTCATAGACGAAAGTGGCGTCATTGAGGGTCACGGTCGGCATAGAATATCTCCTCTTTGTAGTGTCATACGCGCTTTGCTTGCTCATCAAGCTGCTCGGTTATCATCTGGTCGATGCTGTCTTCGACCAATGTCATCGGAACCGGGCCAAGCGCCAGAATGCGGTCATGGAAAGCGCGGATATCGAAAGCCTGACCGAGCATTCTCTCCACCTTTTCGCGTGCGCGCTCAATGGCCATCATGCCAAGATAATAGCCCAGTGCTTGACCAGGCCAGCTGATGTAGCGCTGGAGTTCGGCTTCGACGATCGACAGCGGCAAGCCAGTCTTTTCGCTCATGTAGTCGCGAGCGCGGTCGTAGCTCCAGCCCTTGGCGTGAACACCGACATCCACAACCATGCGTACCGCCCTGAGAGTCAGCAGGCTCCACATGCCAAAGATGTCATAGGGCGTCTCGTAGATGCCCATTTCCACGCCCAGCCGCTTTTCGCAATACAGCGCCCAGGCATTGCCATAAGCGATGCCATACGTCTGCGCCCGGAAAGGTGGTCGTGCAGTGTTTTCGGCAGCAAGCGACATTTGAAAGCAATGACCTGGCACCGCCTCATGCAGCGTTAGCACAGGCAAGATATAGAGCGGTCGTGATGCCAGATTGAATGTGTTGAGCAGGTATAGGCCCGGCGCGCCGGTGCCCATCGGGTAATTTGGTGCAATATTTTCTGGCACCGGCTCAATGGCAAAGCGGCGGCGTGGCAATAGGCCAAAAAAGCTGCCGAGCTTGGCCTCAACCTTTTTGGTTATCCATGCGGCACGCATCAGCAGGTCTTCCGCTGACGTTGGATAAAATTGCGGTTCAGATTTCAGGAAGGTCAGGAATTCCTCAAGCGTCCCCCCGAAACCACTGTCGCGAACAGCGGCAAGCATGTGAGCGCTGCAGGTTTCGACTTCGGCAAGCCCGAGCTCATAAATGTCTTCAGCGGGCATTTTGAGCGTCGTGAATTCCTTTACTTTGGCATTATAATAAGCAGGCCCTTTTGGAAGATCTATCGCGGCGATGCTCGTGATTGCGCTCGGAGCGTAAACATCTCGCATGAAAGCGAGAAGCCGGGCATGGGCAGGCAGAACGGCTTCTATTATCGCTGCCTTCGCCTCCTGCAAAAGCTCAGGCCGCACATTAACCGGCACTGTCTCCGGAAACGTGTGATAAGGCCGAAAGTAATCGGTCTCCTCCGGGCTCTGCGAAAGCACGGCTTGGATGGTGCGGATCGCTGCTGGCAGAACAATCTTTGGCTGGCTGAAACCGCGCGCCAACCCGGTCTCCATATTGGCGATCGCCTCGTCGAAATACCGTGGCACGTCGCGCATCATGCTGATCGCATCACGATATTTGTTTTCGTGGTCGAAGCTCTCCTCGCGAATGGAGGCCGCGGTGTCATCCCAGAAACTGGTGAAAGCGTTGAATGGACGCTCGTATTCTCGAAATATTTGAGAGAGCCGCAGAGCCTCCACTTGCTGGCGCAGAACAAGCCGGTCCTCGCGCTCGGTTGGCGATAGCTTACTGACATCCAGTTCATCAAGTTCGCGGAGAACCGTCGTCCAGAATGCCAGCTTTTCGGCTTGGCTTACTGGATCCAGTTTTGGAAGTACGCTTCTCAGCGGCACATAGGCGCCGAGTTCGCGCACCACATGCTGACGCCGGAACGACCATTCGCGCGCAGCGATATCGGCAAGTGTCCGGTCGGCGGGAAAATCGACAGTCGGCATGGCATTCTCGGGAAAAATAGAGAGGCCGCAAATTTGGCGGTGAGGCGGCACTTCGCACAGCAGGGCGCGAAGTGCCGGTTCCGTTAGTTTGCCGCTGGCTTCATGTCGAAGGCGCGAACCCAATCGTCACCGCGGGCCGCCCAGGTGATCTTTTTCGACATGCCATAGGTGGTCGGTTGCGTGTAAAGGAAGAGGGCAGGGGCGTCATCACACATGATTTCGGTTGCCTTTTTATAGGCTTCCAGCCGCTTGGTCTTGTCCATGGTCGAGCGGCCATCGGCCAGCGCTTTGCCAAAATCGGCGTTGTTCCAATAGGCGTACATGTTACCCGGTGCAAAAAGCGTCAGAAGGCCATCGGCATCAATGGTCGGCCATGCCTGGCTCAGCAGGCTCATTCGGCCCAGGTCCTTTGCCTTTAGATATTTGTCCATATAGGTGCTGAACTGCATCTCGGTGATCTTGGTCTTCACGCCAATCTCTTCCAACTGGCTCGCAACCGCCTGAACAACTTCTTCACCGTTCAAATAGGTGCCCGTGGGAACTTCCAATTCGATTGGCTCTGCTGGCGCCCCACCTGCTTTTTCCAGCAGCTCAGCTGCCTTGTCGGGATCATACGGATAAGCCTTGAGGTCTGGATTGAATCCGAAATAGCTTTTCGACGTCACCTGGCAATGTGCGACTTCCGCCTGATCGTTGAAAATAGCCTTGACGATGCCTTCCTTATCGACGGCGTAGTTCAGCGCCTGGCGCAACAGCTTGTTATCAAGCGGGGCTTTCAGCGTGTTGAATTTGATGAACACGGTGCGCGTGCTCGGCACAGCGCCCGCCTGTGCGTTACCACTGGTCTTGATGCGCTCGATCTCGGTGGTCGGGATTGAATTGATGAAATCGACTTCACCGGCCAAAAGGGCTGCAACACGACTTGCCGCATCTGGAATGACACGAATGATGTATTTGTCGAAGGCTGGCTTTTCGCCCCAGTATTTGGGATTGGCTTCGAGCGTGATGCTGTCACCGGCCTTGACCGACGATATCACATAAGGTCCGCCCGACGTGGTCTCTGTCGCCGGTTTGTGTTCGGCGGCCCATTTGGGCGGCAGCAGGAAGAACATCGACAGTTGGTCGATCAATGCCGGGTAAGGCGAGCTGGTTTTGATCTCGATTTCTGTCGGGCTGACGACCTTGACGTCGCTGATCAGCGTGAACCATGCCTTGATGCGAGCATTGACAGCCGGGTCGCGGACGCGGTCGAAATTCCACTTCACGGCTTCCGCATCGATCTTCTCACCGTCGTTGAAGCTGGCGTCGGAACGTAGCTTGATGCGCCAGGTCAGGTCATCAACATTGCTCCATTCCGTGGCAAGCGAAGGCGCGATCTTCAGATCGGGACCACGGAGAACCAGCGACGGATAGATGTGGCTGAGCAGGCTCAGATCCGTGCCGACCGAAGCCGTCATATGCGGATCGAACGTGTTCATCATATTCGTCACGGCAATCGTCAGCGTCTTTTCCTGCGCCAGCGCCGTGGATGAAATCAATGTGCTGATAGACAAGGCGGCAATCGCCGCCAAAGGCAGTTTACGTGTCATGTTCCGTCTCCTAATGACCTTGAATTATCTTGTCTTTTTCATGCCAGTCGTGCCTTCACAAGGAACCGGTTTTCCTCTTGCTCGTCTCCTTGAGAATAAGTATTTCGCATTTTCTGATATCGCGGCGGTGGCTATGCCACAGCCACATCTTTCAGATCACTTGGTGTCCACCGGCACCGAGTGACCGAGCGTATGCATCAACCTGTTGGCCCAGCCAAAAATCGCAGCCGAGTGAATAAGATCGACAATCTCGGATTTCGACATGCCGTGTTCGCGCAGTTTCTGGATCTGTTCCTTCGTCACCTGCGACGGCGTTTGCGACAGCGTTTTGCAGAAATCGACGATGGCTTTTGTCTTCTCGTCAAACGACCCATCAAGACCCCGGACATAGATTTCCTCGACCACTTCGTTGCGATCCGAAAGTTCGACGTAACGCCGCGCATGGACCGAAGCGCAATAGACGCAACGGTTGACGGCTGAGGCTACCAGCGCTCCCAATTCCCGTTCCGCGCGGTCCAGACCGCCCTTGGCGTACATAATGGCATTGAATAATTTTGTCCGTGCAACGTAGGATTCCGGATCATGTGCCAAGGTACGGACATAAGGCGATACCTTGGTGTTGGATGGCGTCACCTGCATGGCAGCCAGCTGTTCTTCCGTTGCCGTCGCGACATCGACCGGCTCGATATAAGGCGACCACGATAGTGCTTTGACCTTGAAACGCGCGCCGCTCATGCAACCTCTCCCAAGGCTTCGAGACCCACAATGACGCGGGCTTCAAAATTGACGAAGGCAATCAACTCGGAAAGCGCGATGATCTGCGGATTGCTCATGCCTGCCGCTTTCAGCGCTTCGATATCTGCTCTGGTGTTTTCGCGCGGTGTCTTGGTGACGAGATCGACGTGACGTAGAACAGCCCGCAGAAAACCATCAGCATCGACCGGGAGGTCTGCGCCACCGGCGATGCCAGACAGAAGTGGCGTGGCACCAGTCTGAATCAACATTTCATCATAGGCTTTTCCCAGATCGTTGTGCCCCAGGAAACGAGCCATTCGGGCAGCAAGTGCTGCGCGCAGCGCGTGGCCGAGATCGAAACCGTGTACCGGTGTTAAAACCGTTTGACGGCAAAGCTCGGTGCCATCAACGAAATCCGACCGTTCCCGGCGAATTTGATACAGTTCCGAGTCCGGCGTGATACCGGATAAACGATCGATCTGATCCATGTTCTCAGTCCTCATGTTGTCACCTGTCCGATCCGTCTCCACAGACGAACCGAGATTAGACAGGAATTGGGCGCGGTAGCCTGCGACAAAGTAGAGGCAGGCGCGATGTCGGTGAGCGCATTCGGATTTCCACCCTGGTCGATGCCATCGGCACCGGGGGAATACCAACTGCCAGTCGCTAGTACGGCCACGCCTTGCATCAACCCGGCATCCACGACCAGCGCAGCGATCACCCGACCGCGGTCATTATAAAGCTCGCAAAGGTCGCCATCACACAAGCTCAGGCTGGCGGCATCGGCAGCGCTCAGCGAAAACCGTTCAAAACCATGACGTTTTGCGTTCTGACTGACTGATCCATATTCCAGCTGGCTGTGAAGCCGGTGCGCCGGTTGAGGGGACAGCAGATGCAATCCGTGCTTTGTGGCAAGTGGTGCACCAAGCCATTCCGCAGGCGGAATCCACGCCGGATGGCCCGGCATGTCGTCATATCCGAATGCCGCAATCGTTTTCGAGCCAATCTCGATACGACCACTCGGCGTCTTCAGCGGTGCCGAGCCGGGATCACGGGTGAACCGACGGAAATGATTTGCTGGAGCCGGTGCATCCTCCCCCTCGTCGAGAGCGGCAAAGCCACGCATACGGAAGCTTGGGAAATCAGGGAGTTCCGGATAACGATCCCGATACCCTTCGTAGATTTTTGCCAGCCACTCCTCGATGGTCAGTCCGCAATCGAACTGCTGGCGAAAGCCCAAATGGTCGGCAACGAGGCAGTAGAATTCATGATCGCTCAGAACGTCGGCGGGTGGGTCCATCACCCGGCGACTGTAGATCAGCCAATTATCGCGCGAGGATGCGGCGATGTCGTCGCGTTCGAACGGAAGGGCGGATGGCAATACGATATCGGCCATCTTCGCTGTCGCTGTCCACATCGGTTCGGAAACGATGATGGTTTCGGGCTTGTGAAACGCCCTTCTCAGCCGGTTGAGGTCCTGATGATGATGGAAGGGATTGCCCCCTGCCCACCAGACCAACCTGATATCCGGCAGAGAGAGAACCTGCCCGTCATAATCCATTGTTCCGCCGGGATTTTCGAGAAGCTCGGTAATCCGCGCGACGGGAATATAGTGATCAACCGGATTACGGCCCTGATCGAAAGCCGGACCTTTCAGACGCCGGACAGGCTGGCCGACGGAGTTTACGGCCGTTAAGCCAAAGGCAAAGCCGCAGCCTGCCTTACCGACATGGCCCGCCATGCATGCAAGTGCAATTGCCGACCAGAACGGTTGCTCGCCGGACTGCGACCGCTGCAGCGACCACGCGACATTGATGAGGCTCGGTCGAGCATGCAGGCTTTGGGCGATTGCCACAATCGTGTCAGTGGGCACGCCCGAAATTGACGAGGCCCATGCGGCATCCTTGACCACGCCATCGATTTCGCCGGTCAGATATGTTTCAAGTTCCGAAAATCCGACTGTGCAGCGTATCAGGAAATTGCGGTCCAGAAGGCCTTGCGTGAGGAGGGTATGGCACATGCCGAGCATGACCGCCGCATCGGTATTGGGGCGAAGCGGGATATGCCGGACGTTTACCCCGGCCGGTGCATCGTTTGCTACGGGGCTGAAGATGACGAACTCGACGCCCTTTTCCTGGCAGCGCTTCAGCCATTCCGTGGCGCGGTGGCTGCCGGTCCCGCCCGCTTCCACCTGTGCATTGGTCAGGCGGAAGCCGCCGAACGCGACCAGCAGGTCGCAATGATCGGCAATGTCGTTCCAAGACGGCGACGTATCGCAGGCATCCTTGTAATCGGCGCCGAGCACATGTGGCAGCAGCACCCCGGCTGCTCCATAGGAATAGGTATTGACCGAGGAGGTGAAGCCACCAGCAAGATTGAGCAGGCGCTTGAGCTGGCTTTGTGCATGGTGGAAACGGCCAGCACTTGCCCAGCCATAGGAGCCACCAAAGATCGCCTGATTACCATGAGTGGATGATACGCGTCGGACCTCGTTGGCGACCAGAGACGCCGCCTGATCCCAGCCAACCTCTACGAATTCATCATCGCCGCGCAGTTGCCCAGTGCCAGCCAGCGGGCCGCGTTCCAGCCATGACTTGCGTACCATTGGTGTGCGAACCCGCTGCGGATGATCAGCCAGCGCCAGATAGCCGAACCCCATTTCCGACGGGTCGGGATCATGTCGGAATGGGAGGAGGCAGAGTTTGCCAAGCGCATCCGGGCCGACTTCATAAGTACCGAAATGCGTGGCGAACAGGTGCATCGCTTAGCCCCGCAACACGAAGTGACCGCCGCCGAGTGGCTGTAGTTCTGCGGTTTCGGAGGGTAAGTGTGTGCTGACGTCGAAAACCAACGGCTTGCGACCGCGCTCGATATCGGGATCAGGCACCGGAATAGCTGACAGCAGCGCCTGCGTGTAAGGATGTTGCGGGTTTTCGAAGATCGCTTCACACGGCCCGATCTCGACAATACGGCCACGCAACATGACGGCGACGCGGTGGCAAAGATAACGGATCATCGATAGATCATGGGCGATGAACAGATACGTCAGCCCCAACTCATCCTGCAAATCCTGAAACAGATTGACGATCTGCGCCTGGATCGACACATCGAGTGCCGTAATCGGCTCATCGGCAACGATGAAAGCTGGGTCTAGCGCGATTGCGCGAGCGATGTTCACGCGCTGGCGCTGCCCGCCGGAAAATTCGTGCGGGTATCGTTTCATGAAAGACGGATCAAGACCGACTTTCCTGAAGAGATTTGCAACTCGATCCTGTCTTTCGCTACGATTACCGCTCAGACCGTGCACGTCGAGAGGTTCGGCCACGAACTCGCCGACCGTCATGCGCGGATTGAGCGAGGCATACGGATCCTGAAAGATGATCTGCATGTCACGCCGGTAAGGCTTCAGCATCGACTTGGAAAGGCCTGTAATGTTCTGGCCTTTGAAAAGAATGTCACCGCCGCTTGGCGCTTCCAGTTGGAGGAGAACGCGGCCGGTCGTGCTTTTACCGGAGCCGGATTCGCCGACGAGACCAAGCGTTTCGCCCGGAGCAATGTCGAAGCTGACATTGTTCACCGCCTTCAATAACGGCGCATTACCACCCAGAAAACGTTTTTCGCCGCCATAGATCTTGCTCAGATGATGAACGGAGACGAGCGGCTGCGCGGCGGGCGAAAAAACCTGCATGTCAGTCATGGCTGGGCCTCCTGCTTAGCTAGCTCAGCTCTCAGATCGTACCAGGCTGCGACCTTGTGGCCGGGCACACTGCCGACAACATCGACCAACGGTGGCACCTGTTCGAAGCAGCGCGGCGTGGAGAAGGGATTGCGCGGTGCAAAAGGATCGCCGACTGGCGGCTTGCTCATGTCGGGCGGATTGCCAGGGATTTGATAGAGCCTGTTGACGCCGCGCTTACCGCCATGCGGCAGTGATCTCAGAAGGCCCCAGGTATAGGCGCTACGCGGATCGTGGAAGACAGGACGAACCGGGCCGCGTTCCATGATGCGGCCTCCATACATGACCTGAACCGTATCGGCGAGGCCGGCAACAACGCCCATATCATGCGTGATCCAGATAACGGTCGTACCGATGCGGCGCTTCAGATCCCGCACCAGATCGAGGATTTGTGCCTGTACGGTGACATCCAGAGCGGTCGTTGCCTCGTCGGCGATCAGCAGTTTTGGATTGCAGGATATGCCGATAGCAATCATCACCCGCTGCCGCATACCGCCTGAAAACTCGTGCGGGTACTGTTTCGCCCGGCGCGCGGCATCGGGAATGCCGACCAGTTCGAGCAGTTCGACAACGCGGTCGCGTGCGGTCCTTGCCGACATTCCAAAATGCCTGCGCAGCGGTTCGGCGATCTGGCGCTCGATGGTCAGCACCGGGTTGAGCGACGTCATCGGGTCCTGAAAAACAAAGCCGATCTCTCGCCCGCGCACTTCGAACAGTTCGCGTTTCGACAGCGTCAGCAGGTTGCGGCCTTTAAACAGAACCTCTCCGTCAACGATACGACCGGGTGGCGAGGCGATCAGCCCGACCATGGATAGCGCATGCACGCTTTTGCCCGAACCGGACTCGCCGACAATGCCCAGCGTCTCGCCTTCTTCCAGCGTATAGGAGACGTCATTGACGGCATGCACCGTGCCTGATGGTGTGTCGAATGCGACAGTCAGATTGCGGACTTCGAGCAATGGCGCCATGTGTGCCCCTCAGACCTCCAGATAACCGCCAGCGGAGCGCGTCAGATATTCGCGTCCGTCGTCGGTGATGAGAACGGTGTCGGAAATCTGCGTGGCGCAAACGCCGGGAACGCGGATATTCGGCTCGAATGTGAAAAGCATGCCGGGCTCAAGCACCAGCGTCGAAGCGGCATCGAGCGAGGAATGCTCATGCGCGCCAAGACCTATTCCGTGACCGATGCGGCCCGGAATATTGGCACCATAGCCCCGCGCCTTTAGACCTTCGCGGGTCTTTTCAAACAATTCCTTGTAAGGGGTGCCGGGTCTGATCAGCCGATCGACCTCATCGCGAATTTCCAGAATGGCGTCGAGCGCACGACGGTTGGCATCTGGCAATGAACCCATGGCGATGGTCCGCTCATTCTCCGCGTGAATGCCATTGGCAATCGTCCAGATCAGAACGGAGACTGCTTCACCGCGCTGTGGCTTGCGTTGAGTGGGATTATCACAGTTAAAGAACATGCGAGGGCCAGACAGAACCCAGGTGGCCATGCCGTTCTGGACGCCGCCTTCCAGTGAACCAAAATCGGCAACCTCGACATCCGGATATTCCGAAGCCCAGAGTTTGTTCATCTCGTGCATGGAGGCGATGGCGACTTCGCGCTCGTTTCCACCTGCGGCCAGAACGGACACAGCCGTATCCATGCCGTGGTCAGCGACACGCGCGGCAATGCGGGCATGCGCAATCTCGTCCGGGTCCTTTATCAGGCGGCAATGGTCGATCAGGTGGCTGGCATCGGCGAAATTCGAATCTGGCAGCGCCGCCCGCAGTTGCTTCATGCGCTGGATCGAGATGAATTCTTCTTCAATGCCAACAGTTTTTCCGGCAAGCCCGAGGTCACTGAGAATGGAGGCCAGCGCGTCCTGCCAGTTCGGGCCCATCGTCACCTTGGTGGACCAGGATCCATAAAGACGAATATCTGGAACCCAGGCGCTGGCGCGGCCATGGTCGTCGCGAAGTGCATGGACGAGCATGATCGGATCATGATCGCGCGTCAGGATGGCGATAACCGGATGTGAATAAATGATCGGGTTGAAGCCTGTGAAATAAAAGCTGTTTTCCGGCTTGAAGGACACGATCACGTCGATGTCGTGTTTCGCCATCTCAGCTTTCAGACGACCGACGCGCGGTGGCAGGGCGGAAGTTTGGATCATCGCATAGTCCTCAATTTCGGATCAAAATAGTCGCGCAGCCAGTCACCCAAAAGGTTGATGCTGAGCACGGTCAGCACGATGGCAACACCGGGGAAGGTGACGATCCACCAGGCGGTCGAGATATAGACTCTGCCATCGGCAAGCATTCGGCCCCAGCTTGGGTTGGGCGGTTGTATGCCGAGACCGAGGAAAGAAAGCGCCGCGTCCATGATGATGATACGGGCCAGTTCCAGAGTTGCGATCACCAGTACCGGCGTCATGACATTGGGCAGAAGATGCTTGATCATGATGCGCCAGGTGCCAGCGCCGATCGCGTGGGCGGATAGAATGAATTCGCGCTCGCGCAGGGCCAGAACCTGACCGCGGATGATGCGGGCGTAACGGAGCCAACTTGTCAGCGCAAGAACGATGATCAGGTTCCGTGTCGATGGCCCGAGTGCGGCCACGACCAGCAGCGCAAGCAGCATCAGCGGCAAAGCCAACTGAATATCGACGACGCGCATCAGAATGCGGTCGACGATGCCACGATAATAACCGGCAACGATGCCGAGCAGCGTTCCGACGATGCCGCCAAGCACGACCGAAGCTGCAGCAATCGCCAGCGTGATGCGGCTGCCGTGAATGATACGGGAAAGAACATCGCGACCGAGCTCGTCGGTGCCGAGCGGGTGGGCACCGGGTGAGAAAATGCCCGTCCATGTGGGTTCAGCCATGCGGGCGACCAGATTTGACCGCGTCGGCGACGGCAGGCCAAGATAAGGCGCAAACACCGCTGCCAGTACGAACACGACCACCAGTATGAAACCGAACAGACCGGCGCGGCTTTTGAGGAGAGCGAAGAAAAAGGATTTCATGGCATCGCTCCCTATCGCCGACGAATACGCGGATCGAGAACACCGTAAAGGAGATCGACCAGCAGGTTGACGATGATGAAGATTGCGGCGATCAGCGCGACACCGGCCTGGATGACCGGAAAGTCCTGAGACTGGATGGCCTGCATAATGACGCGGCCAACACCTGGCCAAGCGAACACAGTTTCGATGACAACCGAGCCGCCGAGCAACTCGCCGGCAATGATGCCGATCATCGTGACGACCGGGATCAGCGCGTTACGGGCGATATGCCAGAAGAACACGGTCCTTGGCAGGAGGCCCTTCGCCCTTGCCGTTCGGACGTAGTCCTCCCGCATGATGTCGAGCAGGGAGGAGCGCAGCAAACGCGCGATAGAAGCGGAAACGAAAACGGAAAGCGTCACCCCGGGGAGAACCAGATGAGCCCATGTTCCGGCACCACCGGTCGGCAGCCAGCCAAGATCGACTGCAAAGATCAAGATCAACATGATACCGAGCCAAAAGACGGGCGTCGCCTGACCCAGCAAAGCAGCCACCATGACGATGAATTCCGAAAGCGTTCCTCGCTTGAGCGCCGCGATTGCACCGCAAACCGCACCGATAATCGAGCCGAACACCAAAGCGGTACTGGCCAAAAGCGCCGTATCAGGCATACGTTCCAGCACGATCTCCAGCGCTGGCCGTCCCTGCTGAAAAGACATGCCAAAATCACCGCGCAGCATTGACAGAAGCGAGACGAAATACTGTTCGATGATCGGTCGATCCAGGCCGAGCGAAGCGCGGATCGTATCGATATCCTGCTGGCTTGCACCGACCGGCACCAGCAACACTGCGGGATCACCCAGAACGCGACTGACGAAAAACACGATCGTCACCACACCCCAGATGGCAAGGGTTGCTTCAGCCAGCTTGACGAGAAGGTAACGGCTCACGGCGTCCCTCCCACTGATGCGGTTCTGGCTAACCTCATTCCGCTGCACCTTTCGTCAAGGTCGGGATCAGTTCGGAGGAATCTGTCCATTCGTCACCCTGCAACTCCGGTGTCTGATAGGCGACCAGATTATCAAAATGGGTCTGACGATCGGCAACGAAGAGGCTGCGGGCAATACCGCGCGCCAGTCGGCGTCCGCCATCGCTAACCGCCGGAATATCGCCCGACAGCTTGCCATGGCTAAGCGAAGCCGGGTAATTGAAGCAATGAAGCAGGCGCAGAGCCGGGCTGCTTCCCGGTACTTTTTCGGTGAACTCAAAATCTGGACCGAGATATGGCGAGGTTGCCAGTTCGCCATTTTCCATGCCGGTTTCAGGCTCAAACACATCGCTCCAGAAGCGTATCTGCGAAGCGAAATTCTTCAGTTCAGGTCGCTCGGCAAGATCGACATTGAAGCCAGTTGCGAAAATCAGAAAATCATAGCGCATGTCGCCGCGAGCGGTTTCCAGAACCACGAGGTCGCCGTCTTCGCGTGCACCATTCACGCCTGTACCGAGAAAGAAGCGGCCGTTTGGGTGACGCGACACGCGCAGCGTGGAGTCGCGTGGCGGTGGCGTCTGGGCGCCGAGTGTGTGTTGCAGAAACTTCCACTTCCAGTCATCGCTCAAGCCAGCAAAGCCGTGCACGACACCCTGGCTGGAAATTCCCGTGAACTTGTTGATGCGCGGAAGATCCTTACGGCGGATGATCATGTCCACGCCTGCTGCACCCGCCTCAAGCGCGGTCGCAGCGTTGTCCATCGCCGAGGCTCCTGCGCCAACGACAGCGATGCGCTTGCCCTTCAGCGCGGCAAAATCGATATCATCTGCCGAATGCGCCCAGAAGCGATGGTCAAGCTTTTCTACGAAGGGCGGTACGTAACCGCTGCCTAGACCGTCACGGCCGGTCGCCAGCACAACATGCCGTGCGTACAGACGTTCTGTCGAGCTGCTGTCCATATCATTCGCGGTCACTGCGATCAGGGCGTCGCCGATAGGTTCGAGGTCGCTCACGGAAATGCGGTTGCGGACAGGAAGGCCGAGCACCTTGCGATACCAAACCAGATAATCCATCCATTGGCCCTTGGGGATTTTGCCGAGCACATCCCAGGCATCAGCGCCAAACTGTGCAACATACCAGGCACGAAAGGTCAGCGACGGCAGGCCAATGGCAGGGCCGGTCAGTTGCTTTGGAGAGCGCAGTGTCTCCATGCGTGCATAGGTAATCCATGGACCTTCAAACCCTTCTGGTGAGCGGTCCAGACAAATCACGTTTCGAATGCCCAGCATTTTCAGCGAGGCCGTAGCGACCAGTCCGCACATGCCCGCGCCGATCACTACGGTATCGTAAACACGCTGACCGTCATGTGTCGTCACCGGCACCCATTCCTTGGGCGGCAGTTCGAGCAAGGACAAGTCCTCGGCAAGTCTCTGTTCGAGATTGGTAAGACCAGTGACGGACGGACGGGGCTGCGCGTTCACGTCAAAACTCCTGTTCATGAGGATCGACACCAAAAGTGGCATCGGCAACACGTTCGAGATGCGCTGGATCATGCGCAACAAAACCGGGCATGCGGGCGGATGAAATGCGGATAATCAGTTGGATCAACTCGCGAGCGCTTTCAGGCAGTGGCTTCGATGCCGCAGAAAAAATGCCCCAGAGGAATGGAATGTCGACATCGAGAGGCTTGATCTCGATGTTTTTCAACTGCACGCCATATGCCGTCGCGGGCTCTACGATCGCGACGCCAAAACCGGTCGAGGCCAATTGCAGCGCGTTGATCGCTGCGTTCGTGTCGACCAGTCGAGCCGGCCGGACATTTGCGGCTGCCAAGGCCTGATTGACGCGACGCCGCAGCCGGAAAGGATTTGCCATGGTAATGACGCAGCGCTCTGCCAGATCGCTGATGGAAATCGTCTGCTTTTGGGCCAGCGGATCACTGCTCGATACAGCCGCAACGCAAGGCGACTGAAAAAGCCCATGAACTTCCAGACCGGGATGCTCGACGGGAAGCGATGCGACGCAAAAATCTGCGGTACGACCAAGAACCGATTGCACCGCAGCCTCTGCGGAAACACTGCGCAAATGCACGTTGCGCGGGGTGATGTTCTGCGACAGCTCTGCGAGTGCCAACGGCACGAGGCCACTTGCAAAGGCCGGAATTGCAGCGATCTCGATTGGCGACAGTTCTTCGGAGAGAATTGTCTTGGCCCGCTCCTGCAACTGGCCCATTCCACTCAGAAAACGCTCGGCCTCAGAATGAAAGGAAATCGCTTTGGGTGTTGGCGTAATTCTAGGTCCGTTACGCTCGAAAAGTGAGAAGCCAATTGAAGCTTCCAGCTCCTGTATTAGTCGCGTGACTTGAGACTGAGAACGGTCGAGCAATCGTCCAGCTGCTGTAATGCTGCCTGCCGACATAACTGCCAGAAACACTTCAAGCTGTTTGATTTCCATCATCGACCTATAATGCATATTTTGCAGCATTGGCTTCAATCAATTCAAATATTGCATGATCTGAAAAATATGCAATGATTATTTTTGCTCAATAATTGGGCTTTTTAGATCAATTTTTTGTTTTAGAAGGCGCTTTTGGAAAGTTCGTTCCGTCTTGTCAGGTCAAACGAAATGACCCTATGTTCAAGCACATTTCACACTGATCGTATGAGGGCGACCGTTCGAAGAATAGAGTGGAGTGATTGGTCTTCGTGGGAGAAGGTAGAATAAAGGACGGTCTTTATCCCGCGCCGCGACGTGCGCAGCGAGTTCACGCAGACTATGGGGTGCGTCTTCGTCTTACAGAAAAAGGGAGCACCCCAATGATGTAACCATAACGTGGAGTAGGCGGAAGCCATATGATGGCTCACTATATGAGCAATCTTTTAGTCCGCGCACTCTTGATAAAAATTCCCTTTTTTAGAGGCAAATTTACACAGACGTCGTCGCCTGTTTCAAACGGTCAAGCGATCTCACAAAGAGATTTGCCCTTCATCCTCGCCGTCCCAATATCGAATATTCTTGGCTTTGACGTGGATCATAACAACGCCCGGTGTTTCGATTCCATCAGGGAAATACCGGTCCAGGTCTTTTGTCCAATGGTCCGCAAATGTGGATTTGTCATCGATGAGCGTTGCTGATCCCTCGACAGTGAGGAACAGCGGCGAACCGCCCAGCATGCCGACCGCGCCTGTATAGGTCAGGCTGACATCGCTGTTTTCGTTGATTTCAGCAATTTTGCGCGACTGCTTGTAAGCGAAGAAATAGCTGTCTCCATCATACTCCACGTCGCCATTGTTGCTCATGGGGCGAGATGTAAGACTTCCAGCGTGGGAAGACGTCGTCAGCATCGCGAAATCAAGCTTCGCCATCTTTTTCGACAGGTCATGTAGGGTGAGTTCTGACATCATTGCTCCGGAGGTTCGGGTGAAGTGTCAAACCTAACCGCCGGATTTGCTGATAGTTCCGCTGCTCACGCGTAGCTCGTAGAAATAGCGTTATGTGTCTTGGCGGTCCCCGTCACCACCGCAACAGGTATCGTCCAAGAAGGCCGCCCACAAGTCCGCAGAGCAAAATACCGAGTGTGTACCATAGGGAGACGAAGGTCAGGCCGTTTTCAATGCAGCCCCAGCTGTAGACCCAGGCACCGATTGAACCTCCCGTCATGCCGGCAATGAGACCGGCGAGACGCGGGTGGGTGGGGGCGCCGCGCCGCAGGAACCAGAAGGTCGCTGCTATCAGCGGTGCACCGGTCGTCAGGATGATCAGCGGGCAAATCCAATAGGAAATTCCCATAATGAGCCTGCGATGCTCCTCAGGCGAGGACGCCGCGTTGAGCTGGATAATGCCGATTGCGAAGACAAGCCCATAGATGATCAGCGCCGGGAATGCTGCACCCACTGGTCTTCCACCGGGCCGCGCCACTTTCATCAACGCAATGACGCCAACAATCGACAGAAACAGCGGATACGCGGATTTCACCCAAAAAACGGGCAGCGAAATAGCGGTGGAAATGTCGGGCCTAAAACCGTGGCCGAGCAGGATGAATGCTGCTGATAGTGCCAGGCCCGGCAGGAGAGCAAGCGCCAGCAACCTGCCCAATGCGCCCTTGCGCACGGGCCGCAGGTCTCTCGCCAAGCCATCCATGAAATCATCCATCTTAGCCACGTTCGCCTCTCAATCTCGCAGCCAGTGCCTTGATACCTCGGTGGACACCGATCTTCACCATCGCTTCTGTCTTGCCACCGCTGGCGGCCGTTTCTGCGACCGAAAGGCCTTCCAGTCGCACCTGCCTGATCATCGTACCTTGCCATGCCGGGAGACTGGCCAGAAGCCGGTTCACATCCATGGTGGCCGATACCGCGTCCTCGCTATAGCCGTCCTCAATCTCCTCCACTGCCTCCAACCCAATGTGCGAACGGCGTCCGCTTCGTCGAAGATGATCCACCAGCTTGTGGCGGGCGATGGTGAAGAACCATGCCGTGAACGGCCGGTCTCGGTCATATGTTATGCGTCGCTGGTGCAGCGAAAGCAGTGCATCCTGCACCAGATCATCAACATCGGCAGAAGCGGAACGGCCAATCCGCCGGGCATAATAATTGCTCAGCAGATGCCGCAGCATATCGAGCAGACAGCGATATGCCGCCTCGTCTCCGTCGAGAGACAAGAGCATCAGCGCTTTCAGTTCGGACTCGGTCAGCTGCTTCATGTCGTTTCCGTCTCATACGGGCCTGCATAAAAACAGTTACACGCCTGCCGAAATAAAAGCGAGGAAGACCCGGGACAAGAAAACACGATCACATCGCCGTGATGACTGTAACCGCTTTTGCTGAATTCCGAATGATCTCCTGTGAACCACAGCCGTGGAGTGCGGCGGGCACATCAACTGGGAGAAACACAATGACCATTCGTCTTTTCAGCACTGCTGCCTTTGCAGCCCTTCTTGGCCTCTCGCTTGCGACCGGCGCGGCTCAGGCACAGACCAGCATGGACTCGATGAAGAAGCCCGATGCCATGAAAACCGACACGATGAGCAAAAATAGCATGAAGAACGACGGCATGAAGATGAGCAGTCGCAAGGCTAACTGCATGCACAAAGCGGGCATGGAAAAGAACAGCATGAAAAAATCCAACATGATGAAGTCCTGCGAGGCGATGAAATAACCTCTCGGCGCCCTCGCATGTTTGCGAGGGCGCCGCGTCAAGACCGACCCCGTCGTCATGAGGAATAGCCATGGACGCCTCCGCCAAGCCCGCTCCGACAACACGCATGCTCATCCGTCGCCATAGCCTGACCGTGCGCTTGTCACACTGGCTCAACGTGCTGTGCATGACGGTGCTCCTCTTCAGCGGCCTGCAAATATTCAACGCCCATCCGAGCCTTTATTGGGGCCAGTACGGTGCCGATAATGATCCTTCCTTCATCTCCATGGAGGCGGTCCAGGATGGTGATGCCGTCAAGGGCATGACTCACATCGGCGGCCTCTCCTTCAATACGACCGGTGTGCTTGGTGTTTCCAATGTCGATGGTGAGCCGACCGCCCGCGGTTTTCCCGCCTGGGCAACGCTGCCGAGTTATCAGGACCTTGCCACTGGCCGCCGTTGGCACTTCTTCTTTGCATGGCTGTTCGTTATCAACGGGCTGATCTATATGGCCTACGGCTTCATCGCCCGGCATTTCCGCCGTGACCTGCTGCCGCGTCGGGACGAGCTGACACCCGGCCATCTCGGACATGAGATTGCCGATCACGCGCGGCTGCGCTTCCCTAAAGGTGAGCAGGCTCGCCATTATAATGCGCTTCAAAAGCTCACCTATCTGCTGGTGATCTTTTTGCTGCTGCCGATGATGATCGGCACAGGCCTTACCATGTCTCCGGGGTTCGATGCTTTCGCGCCATGGCTGCTCGATCTGTTCGGTGGGCGGCAATCGGCACGCACGCTGCATTTCATTACCGCTAACGCACTTGTCGCCTTCGTTGTGGTGCATGTCGTCATGGTGCTGGTTTCCGGTGTCTTCAACAACATGCGTTCGATGATCACGGGCCGTTACGCCATTCAAGTGGAGCCGAAGCCATGAGCCGCCTCATTACTCGCCGCCGGTTTCTGATTGGCTCGACATTGACAGCCTCGGCGCTCGGCCTCAGCGGTTGCGATGCGCTTGTCGAAAATCCCAGTGTGCAACAGGCTTTACGCATGGCCGAGGGGCTGACGATGCGCACACAGCGCCTGTTGCTGGGGGATAATACGCTGGCCCGCGAATTCACCGTGGCGGACATCTCTCCGACTTTTCGCGCCAACGGCACCAGTATGCCCGATAGCCCGCAATATCAGGACCTGCTCTCCCAGAAATTCTCGCAATGGCAGCTGGACATCGGCGGTCTCGTCGAACGGCCAGCCAAATTGTCGCTCGCGGCGCTGAAGGCGATGCCATCGCGTACGCAGATCACCCGCCACGACTGCGTCGAAGGCTGGAGTGCCATCGGTCAGTGGACTGGCGTGCCGCTTGGCGCACTGCTGGACAAGGTGGGGTTGAAACCGGAAGCCCGCTACATCGTTTTCCACTGCGCGGACGAATACGAAAAATCCCTTGATGGCAGTGGCTGGTATTATGAAAGCATCGACCTTGTTGACGCTTTTCATCCTCAGACCATCCTCGCCCATTCCATGAACGGTCACGATCTGGAAGTACCGCATGGCGCGCCGCTCAGGCTGCGGGTCGAACGGCAGCTCGGTTACAAGCAGGCGAAATACCTCATGCGCATGGAAGCCGTCGCCGATCTCTCGGGCATCTATGGCGGGAATGGCGGCTTCTGGGAAGACCGCGGCTACGAGTGGTACGCCGGCATCTGATGTTCAACAGGCCGGCAGTATTTGCCGTCCCTTGTGAAAAACCGGTGGATTTCCAACCCGCATCTGCCGGTAGTTTGAAACGATAGGGCTCTGAAAGGAAGAAGATATGCTATCCATTTCCAAGATTGTTTCGAGAACCGGCACATCGGTCATCGCAGGCACGCTGTTGGCCATGTCTGCGGGCTTCGCCGCGCAGGCCGCCGATCAGGTGCGGGTTCGCGGTACCGTCGAAAGCTTCGAGGGCAAGACCCTGTCGGTCAAGACGCGCGAAGGCACGGACGCCAAGATCATGCTCAAGGATGACTGGAAAGTTTCAAGCGTTGCCAAGGCCTCGGTCGATGACATCAAGCCGGGCGATTTTGTCGGTATTGCTTCGATGCCAACGGCAAGCGGTGGTGACGGCGCGCTCGAAGTGCTGATTTTCCCTGCCGCCATGAAGGGCACCGGCGAAGGCAGCTACGCCTGGGATTTGAAGCCCAACAGCTCCATGACCAATGCCACCGTCGCCGATGCGGTTAAATCGGTCGATGGCCGCACCGTGACAGTCACCTATAAGGGCAAGGAAAAGAAGATTTCGATCCCTGACGGTACGCCGGTTGTTACATTCGCGCCTGCTACCGAAGCCGATCTCAAGGCAGGTGCCACCGTGTTCGTGCCATCTGAGAAGGCAGCCGATGGCTCCATGTCGAGCGGTCGTGTCGTCGTCGGCACCAATGGGGTAGTGCCACCTATGTAATTTTCAAACCGCAAAAAGTGGCGCCGCAATCCTGCGGCGCCACTGGCTCAATATGCCGTAGTTCGTGTGCTGACGATGGAATTCACGCGCGAATCCGACATCGATGTCCGAGAAAAATGTATCGTTGGGGCAGGCGGCCCAGAGCGCAAACCATCAAGGCGAAGGCTCTGTGAAGCGCGCCTGTTCAGCTAATGATTGTGCCCGTTGGGTTGGCTTTTCAAAGCAACCTTGGATCAATCGGAAGTCGACTATTTTTTGGCGCAGCACCAAGTTGTGATCTGTTTAGGCGCTTGGGTCTTGCCCATTCTTGTCTGGCTTCTTCAGAAAGTACGAGTCCATGTCCGGGTCTGTCGGGCGCGTAGGCATAGCCGTCGCGAATTTCGATGGGTGTTTCCACCAGATGATCGAAATTCTGGAAGGAATATTCCAGCCATTCGACCTCTGGAAGCGCTGTGGCCATATGGACGCCAACTTCGAGGAAGGTGTTGCCGAGGCTGATCGGTATGCCCATTTCTGCGGCAAGCCAGCCGATGCGCATGACATCCGTCACCTGCCCGTGCACATTGAGGAGGTCCGTACCATGGTTTTCGAGAAGGATGCGCTTTCCTGGCATGTCGAGATATTCGCCGCTGTTGATCTGGGTCCAGTTGACCGCATGACGCAGAGTGCGCAGGCCTTCGAAATCATGGCGCAGAATAGGGTCTTCGACCCAGAGCAGGTCGTGCCCGGCGTCGCGAATGGCGGTCAGCTTGACCAGCGCCTCTTTCGAGTTCCAGGCCTCGTTGGGATCGATCATGATCAGCGAACCTTTCGGTACTGATTGCTGGAGCAGATCGAGCCGCTTCAGATCACGACTGAAATCGGGATGGCCGACTTTGATCTTGAACGCCGTATATCCAATGCTGGCAGCATGAGAGAAGAGCGCACAGAATGCCTCATCGCTCAGGTGAAAATCAAGGCCGCTGGCATAGGCACGGACGCGATCACGTTTGCTTCCCAGTAACTGGTGCAGCGGCATGCCGGCCTGTTTGGCGGCGAGATCCCACAGCGCAACTTGCAGTGCTTCGTGGAACGGCAGCGAAAATGCGCGCTGGTTTCCGCCACGCGGTCGATTGACACGATGCACGAGGCCTATAGCTTTCTGGCCCTTGAGCGTTGGCCAAGCCTCGTTCTCAAAAACGGCCTCTATCTCTGCCTGATCGGGCAGTGGATGGAAAAGTGTCTGGATGAATCCGAGCCCAACTTCGCCAGTTTCGGAGATCAATTCCAGTGCGGCGACATTGGTGTCGTCAGCACGAACCTGGCTGTCTCCAATTACACGGTCGCGAGCAAACTGAAATCGCGTTATACGGAATTGAGTAATGGTCATGACGAGCTCTCTGATCGCTTAAAAACTTACACTGATCTATCAGAAAGGAATTTTTCTGTCATCATGAAAAAATCGTTCGAGCGGCAAAGTGCGAAATCAGGTGCCAGTGAAGCGAGTGCGCAACGTCTCAGCGATGTCGCCTACGAGAGAATTCTGGAAAGTCTTTTCGAGCGCAAGGTGCCCGTTGGCGCCTTCATTTCTCAAAACGAACTTTCGGTCATCGTCGATGTGCCGGTCGCGCCGTTGCGCGATGCGTTGCGGGTGCTGGAGGCGGAGGGCATTCTGACCATCCATCCACGCTCAGGAATTCAGTTCATTCGTCCGGGTCTCGAACTCACTCGCTCGACCTATCAGTTTCGCTCCATTGTTGAGCGCGCAGCCGTGCGTGTCTTTGCCGAAGAGGCCGACGAGAACATTACGAATGCCCTGGAAGTGCGGCATTCACGCCTTTTGCGGCGCGTCGAGCGGGATGGTATCGGCCCTGAGCAGCTTCTTGAAATGGATGCGCTTGAGCTGGATTTACACGGTGAAATCATCCATGCTTTGCGCAATCCGCTGATAGAGAGCGCGTACCGACGAATGCACAATTACCTGCGATTGCTACGGTTGGAGCGGAAGGTGACGGCGCCGATTCTGATCCGGACACTGAAAGAGCATCTCGATATTCTGGAGGCCTGCGGCACAAGAAATGCAGATGCGGCAGAGAAAGCCTTGCAGGCGCATTTTCAAGCTGCGATGCAGCGTAACCTCGGTCTTGTATGAATTAGCAATCATTAAATTCAGAAGCGTGGATGTGCGTTGTTGCAGAGCCTGAGAATTGGTGTTAGCGTTTACTGATCGATCAGATTGGGAGTCTGATATCTTGGGAGGTTTCGATGCATCTGAGCAAACGTGAATTTATGGCAGCAAGTGCAGTGCTGGCTTTTGCCGCGAGCCTGCGCAGCGCCAACGCAGCGACAGCAATCAATTATTGGCATCATTTCGCCAGCCAGTCGGAAATGGCAGGGTTGACCAAAATCATTCAGCTCTTTGCAGCTGCAAATCCAGATATCTCCGTAACGCAGGAAAGCATACCGAATTCGGAATATATGGCGAAAGTATCGTCTGCGGTGGTGGCGGGTGGTCGTCCTGACACCGGGATGGTTGTCGCCGAACGTTTTGCCGATCTGACGGCAATGGGCGCGCTTGTCGACATCAGCGAGCGGGTTAACAAGTGGGAAGGCAAGGCCAACCTGCCGGACAACCGCTGGGCCGGGATGTCGCATGATGGCGCTATCTACGCCGTGCCCGCCTATGCCTTCGTTGACTGGATGTATTATCGGAAAGATTATTTTGAAGAAGCAGGCATCTCGGCCCCGCCCAAAACCTTTGACGAGTTTCTGACGGTCTGCCGCAAGCTGACTGATCCCGCCAAGAACCGCTATGCATTTGGCATGCGCGGTGGCGCGGGCGCTTTCAAATACGTTATCGACGTGATGGAGGCCTTCGGCTCGCCGCTCGTCAAGGATGGGCAGGCCGCTATCGACAAGCCGGCGGCAGTCGAAGCGATTACCTTCTATGCCGACTTGTTCCGCAAAGAAAAGGTTGTTCCACCGAGCGCGCCAAACGATAGCTATCGCCAGATCATGGAAGGCTTCAGAACCGGACAGACGGCGATGATCTGGCACCATACCGGTTCGCTGATCGAAATTTCGACCGCGCTCAAACCCAACGTACAATTTGCCACCGCACCTATGCCGGCCGGTCCCAAGGCGCATATTGCGCGTGTTGCTTATGCTGGCAACGGTATCTTCAAGGAAGATAATGTCGAGGCGGCATGGAAGTGGATCAGCTTCTGGGGGCAGACCGATGCGGCCATTGCGCTTCTCGAAGCAACGGGTTACTTCCCCGCATCAACTGCCGCATTGAAAGACGAACGGATCACCGGAAATCCGATTTATGCTGCGGCAACGCAGACGCTGGAATTCGGGCGTTTGCCGAACAGCTTCGTCGGCGCAGCCGGATGGTCGGAAAATATCGTCAATCCAACATTCCAGTCGGTTTTGACAGGCCAGTTGACGCCAGAACAAGCCGTTGATCGCATGATCGAGGGACTTGAAGCTGCCCTTCGCTAATCTCGTTCAGGCGCGGTACGCCACAGCGTATCGCGCGCGCCAAGCAGGGACGGCGTCAGCGCCGCGTTTCAATGACCTCACATTCAAGACGCCATCCTTTTAGCAGTCTCGGAGAAATCTCGGAAACGCGTTACTGGGTGTATCTTCTTCTTCTGCCAAGCCTTCTGCTTCTGTTTCTCGTGGTGGCTTACCCGACGATCTATGGGTTTTTCATCAGTGTGCGCGAAATGCGCCTGACGCGACCAGCTCTCAATGGTTGGGTGGGGATGAAGCACTACGTCGCGATGATGTCGGATCGCGTTTTCTGGATTTCGCTGAAGAACACCGCGATCTGGGTTGTCGCAGCTGTAACGATCGAGATGGCACTCGGCTTCATCGCAGCCGTTGCGTTGAACCGTAATGTGCCGGGAACGAAGATTTTCGGTGTGCTCATTCTGCTTCCGTATTTCCTGCCGAATGTCGTGGCGGGGCATATGTGGGCGCTTCTTCTCGACCCACGGCTTGGTGTCATCAACGACATTCTCGTTCGGCTTGGGTTCCTGAGTGCTTACAAGGCCTGGTTTGCCGATCCCAACACCGCTCTCGCCGCAACCATTCTTGTCGAGGCATGGCACGGCTTTCCATTCTTTGCACTTCTGTTTCTGGCCGGTCTCAAAGGCATACCGGAGGATCTATACAAGGCCGCAGCCGTCGATGGTGCTGGCGCCTTCACGAAGTTCAGATTGATCACCGTGCCCATGCTGAAAACGGTCATCACTGCTGCGGTCATCCTGCGCGTCATCAGTCTCGTCAACTCGCCTGATCTCTTGCTGGTGCTGACAGGCGGTGGCCCCGGCAATGCCACGCAGGTCCTGTCGCTTTATGCGTTTCAGACGGCTTATCGCGACTTCAATTTCGGTTACGCAGGCGCGCTTTCCGTTGTGATGTTCTTCATCCTGATGGTCTTCGCAACGATTTACATCCGCCTGTCGCGCATAACGAAAGAATGAGCCATGTTTAAAAGCAATCGCAGCAGGCGAATGGCCGCCGACATTCTGACCTATGTCGTTCTGTTCACTCTGGCGGCCTTCTGCCTCGGCCCCATGGTCTGGATGTTTCTGACGTCTTTGAAGACAGAGGCCGATATCGTCACCTCCCAGATGCAATATATTCCACAGCACATCACGTTCGAAAACTATGTGGCGATCTGGACCCAATCGAACTTTCCGGTGCTGATTACCAACAGCCTTATCGTCACCACTGTTACCGTTGCCATCTGCGTCGTCACCGGCACGCTCGCCGCTTACGCCTTTTCGCGTCTGGTGTTTCGTGGCCGGAATAACATCATGCTGGGATATTTGCTCATTCGCATGTTCCCCGCGGTAATGATGATCATCCCGCTTTATGTCATGATGCGAACGGTTGGGTTGGTGGATAGCCGGTTTGGCCTGGCTCTCGCCTATACCAGCTTCCTGTTGCCGCTTTTCGTGTGGATGCTGAAGGGCTTTTTCGATGCCGCACCCAAGGAGCTTGAGAGTGCAGCGCGCATCGATGGATCGACGCGTCTCGGCGCCATGGTGCGCATCGTCCTGCCTTTGGCCAGAAACGGGCTCGTGGCAAGCTCCGTCTTCATCGCCATTGCCGCGTGGAACGAGTTCATCTTCGCTCTCATGCTAACAACAGGCCAAGGCTCTCGCACATGGCCCGTCGGGCTTCAGTTGATGGTGGGAGAGTTCCAACTTCCATGGGGCGTTCTGGCCGCAGGCGGCATCCTCAGCATTCTTCCCGTCATGCTTCTCTTTGCGATCGTCCAGCGGGCAATGGTTCAGGGGCTGACCGCCGGAGCCATCAAGGGCTAAAGGAACAACATAAATGGCAACGCTTTCACTCAACAACGTTCGCAAGTCTTATGGTGCACTCGAAGTGCTGCATGGCATCGACATCGAGCTTGAAGACGGCGGTTTTCTTGTGCTGCTGGGGCCTTCCGGCTGCGGCAAGTCCACGCTTCTCAATATCATCGCCGGTCTTGATGAAACCTCGAGTGGTGACATCGCCATAGGCGGGCGCTCGGTTTCTAATTTGCCGCCGAAGGATCGCAATATCGCAATGGTGTTTCAGTCCTACGCGCTTTACCCGACGATGTCGGTGGAGCGAAATATTGGCTTTGGCCTGGAAATGCGCGGCATCGACGCTGCACAACGGCGCGAGGCCGTTACGCGTGCGGCGGATATGCTGCAGGTCACGCATCTGCTGGATCGCAAACCGGCAAACCTCTCCGGTGGCCAGCGCCAGCGTGTTGCGATGGGTCGTGCAATCGTCCGCGACCCGGATTTGTTTCTGTTCGATGAACCTCTTTCAAATCTGGATGCCAAGCTCAGGGTGGAGATGCGGACCGAGATCAAGCGCCTGCATGAACGATTGGGCACGAGCATCGTCTACGTCACCCATGACCAGATAGAGGCAATGACACTCGCGACCAAAGTGGCCGTCATGAAAGGCGGACACATTCAGCAACTGGCCGATCCGCGCACGATCTATGAACGCCCGGCCAACATGTTCGTCGCCGGTTTCATCGGTTCACCTGCGATGAATTTTTTGAAAGGGCGACTGGTGAGTAGCGAGTCTGGTTGGCAATTCAAGGCAGAAGACGTTTTGCTTGACCTTGGCCGCAGCGATACGAAACTGACAGAACAAGACGTGATCCTCGGTGTTCGCCCGGAAGAATTGAAAGTCGCCCACGACGACAAGGCCAAAGTCTTCCGCGGCCACATCGATGTCGTTGAGCCCACCGGTCCAGACACCATGCTCACCACCCTCATAGGCGGCCAAACCGTGATTGCACGAATAGAGCCGCGTTTTGCCGGAAAAAGAGGGGACTCAATCTCTTTCACCGTCGATCCTGAAAGCGTCAATCTCTTCGACCCGCAGACGCAGATCAGACTACCTTGGTGAAGCAATCGAATATGAGAATGCGGAGACTATCGCCATGCCGGTAAAAGAACGTATGGGCAGCAATCGGCAGGAATCCTTTCCATAGTTTAGGAAAACTAAATTATGGACGGCGTTGCCGACGCTCAAGAGAGATGAATCACCAGAGTAGAGGCACTGTCATCGCGGTCCAGTTCCAGCAGGCCTCCTGCCGTGAGAAGCAAGCAGTCTGTGGGAGCCAGAAATTCCAGCCCGTCCTTTTTGCAGGCGTTGAGGGCGAACACGAGTGTCACGCCGATATTGACTGCCTCGACTGGTCCCGATGGCTGACGTGTAACCGAACATGTCGCCTTACCACGGCGTGTCATGATGTTGAGATCGGTGATGGGCCCACCCAGCAGCATTGCCGTTGTGGGTGCGTCGGCGGCGAAGCTGTGCGGTGGTGAATCTGGCTGTAACTCAACTGGGTCTGATCCTTCGACGGAAAGCAAAATGCCCTCTCCGTCTAAGACAATCAGAGTTCGATCGACGTTTTCGAAGGTGGAAAAGGCTCCGTCCTCGACAACGGCAGCCATGCTGATACGCCAGTCGAAATCATCAAGGGATGCGTTCGAAGGAAAGACGGCGATCTCCACCGTCTCTCCCTTGCCGTTTTTCCACGGCATGCGCTTGTAATCACTGGCCCGCAGGATTTTCATGGGGGTTCAGTTCCCCAGAATGCCGGGCAGGCGAAGACCCTTTTCCTTGGCGCAATCCAGCGCGATGTCATAGCCCGCATCGGCATGGCGCATGACGCCGGTGGCCGGGTCGTTCCACAGCACCCGCTCGATACGACGTGCGGCATCATCCGATCCGTCGCAGCAGATGACCACACCCGAGTGTTGCGAAAAGCCCATGCCAACGCCGCCGCCATGGTGCAAGGATACCCATGTCGCGCCTGACGCGGTGTTGAGAAGTGCGTTCAGGAGCGGCCAGTCGGACACGGCGTCCGAGCCATCCTTCATGGCTTCCGTCTCGCGGTTGGGTGAGGCGACGGAGCCTGAATCGAGATGGTCGCGGCCAATGACGACGGGGGCGGAAAGTTCGCCGTTCTTGACCATTTCGTTAAACGCCAGCCCGAGGCGGTGGCGATCACCCAGGCCGACCCAGCAGATGCGTGCTGGCAGACCCTGAAACGCGATACGCTCGGCGGCCATGTCCAGCCAGTTGTGCAGGTGCTTATTGCCGGGCGTCAGTTCCTTGACTTTGGCGTCGGTCTTGCGAATGTCTTCCGGATCGCCCGACAGCGCGGCCCAGCGGAACGGGCCGATGCCGCGGCAGAACAGCGGGCGGATATAGGCCGGTACGAAGCCCGGAAAGGCGAAGGCATTTTCCAGGCCCTCATCCTTGGCAACCTGGCGGATGTTATTACCGTAGTCGAAGGTCGGGATGCCCATGTCCTGGAAGGCGATCATCGCTTCGACATGTTCGCGCATGGAAGCACGCGCCGCCGTCTCAACCGCTTTCGGATCGCTCTCGCGCTTTTCCTTCCACTCAGCCATCGTCCAGCCCTTGGGCAGATAACCGTTGATGGGATCATGTGCCGAGGTCTGATCTGTGACCATATCCGGGCGGATGCCGCGACGGACCATTTCCGGCAGAATTTCCGCGGTGTTACCGAGAAGGCCGACCGATTTGGCCTCACCAGCGGCGGTCCAGCGCTGGATCATCTCCATGGCTTCATCAAGCGTTTCGGCGCGGGCATCGACATAGCGGGTGCGCAGGCGGAAATCGATGGAATCGGGATTGCATTCGATAGCAAGGCAGCAGGCACCGGCCATGACGGCGGCGAGTGGCTGGGCACCGCCCATGCCGCCGAGACCACCGGTCAATACCCATTTGCCCGTGAGGTTGCCGCCATAATGCTGGCGACCGGCCTCCACGAAGGTCTCATATGTGCCTTGTACGATACCCTGGCTGCCAATGTAAATCCACGAGCCAGCGGTCATCTGGCCATACATGGCAAGACCCTTCTTATCCAGCTCGTTGAAATGGTCCCAGGTTGCCCAATGCGGCACGAGGTTGGAGTTGGCGATGAGAACGCGCGGCGCATCCTTGTGTGTGCGGAACACGCCGACCGGCTTGCCGGACTGCACCATCAGCGTTTCGTCTTCGTTGAGGTCACGTAGCGTTTCGACAATCTTGTCGAAATCCGCCCAGGTGCGGGCGGCACGGCCAATGCCGCCATAAACCACCAGCTCATGCGGGTTTTCCGCCACTTCAGGGTCGAGATTGTTCATCAGCATGCGCAGCGGCGCTTCGGTCATCCAGGATTTCGCCGTCAGTTCGGTGCCGCGAGCAGCGCGCACGTCGCGAATGTTGTGACGAGGATTGGTCATTTCGTTTCCCCTCTTTGTGTAGAAAGTGTCAGCGCAAACGCTTCGATGCGCGCAAGAATGTCTTTGAGATGAAGACGGAGAGTCTCGGCCTTGGCTTCGTGATAAGCAAAGGGCGTAGCTTCGGTCGTCAAATGAGTGGACTGCGCCAGTTCCATCTGAATGGCGTGAACGCCGGTCTCTGGTCTGCCATAATGACGTGTCGTCCAGCCGCCCTTGAAGCGACCGTTCAGAATGCTGGTGTAACCTTGCGCCTTGGAGGCCACGTCGAATGTTGCCGCTTCGATAGCCGGATCGCAGGTCTTGCCCATATCCGTGCCGACATTGAAGTCCGGCAGCTTGCCTTCAAAGAGGAACGGGATATGCGAGCGAATGGAGTGGCAATCGTAGATAACGGCTACCCCATGAATTGCCTTGACCCGCTCTACCTCTGCCAAAAAAGCCGCATGATAGGGCGCATGGAACTCGGCCAGACGTGCGGCGATATCCGCTTCCGTCGGCTCCTGATTGTCTTTCCAGATCGGTAGGCCATCGAAATCCGTATCTGGAATAAGACCCGTGGTGTTCTGGCCGGGATAAAGGCTCGCGCCTTCAGGGTCGCGATTGGCATCGATGACGTAGCGGTGGAAGGTGGCGCGCACGGTCGTCACGTCAGGCAGCAGGCCGTCATAGAGGCGGTGGATGTGCCAGTCGGTATCGGCGAGCAGACGACCGGTGTCGTTCAGTCGATCCCAGATCGCAGGCGGCACAAAGGTGCCAGTGTGTGGGAAACCGAGAATAACGGGTGATGAACCCTGTTTGACTTCAAAGACGCTCATTTACGCCTCCAGAACCGGAAGAATACCCGAAGAAACCGCAGCGTTGAGCGCACCGGTGGCGATCAGATCGCTGGCCGCCTTCAGGTCGTTTGCCATGTAGCGGTCGATTTCCAATGTCGGCACGACCTTGCGGATTGCAGCGATGGCATTGGTCAGTTCCGGGCTGGTGGTAAGCGGTGCACGGAAATCGATACCTTGCGCCGCCGTCAGCGCCTCAATGCCGATGATGGAGAAGAGATTGTCGGTCATCTGCAACAGGCGGCGGGCACCATGGCAGGCCATGGAGACATGGTCCTCCTGATTGGCCGATGTCGGCGTGGAATCGACGGAAGCCGGGTGCGACATCTGCTTGTTTTCAGACATCAGCGCGGCAGACGTCACCTCGGCAATCATCAGGCCGGAGTTAAGGCCGGGCTTCTTGGCGAGAAAGGCGGGCAGCCCGTAGCTGAGCGCGGGATCAACCAGCAGCGCAATACGGCGCTGTGCAATCGCACCGATTTCGCAGATGGCGAGCGCGATCTGGTCGGCAGCAAACGCCACCGGTTCGGCGTGAAAATTGCCGCCGGAAACGACGGAATTGTCCGAAAGCACCAGCGGATTGTCCGTTACCGCGTTGGCTTCGATTTCGAGCGTGCGAGCAACCGAGCGCAGAAGATCGAGGCAGGCGCCATCGACCTGCGGCTGGCAGCGGATGCAATAGGGGTCCTGAACGCGCTCGTCGCCTTCGATATGGCTGTCGCGGATGACCGAGCCTTTGAGCAGGCCGCGCAAGGCAGAAGCCGCATCGATCTGGCCCTTGTGGCCACGAAGCGTGTGGATATCGGGATGGAAAGGTGCAGATGAGCCCATGGCGGCATCGGTGGAAAGAGCGCCGGTAATCAGGGCTGATTGGGCGGCGCGGTGGGCGCGGAACAGCCCAGCCAGCGCAAGCGCTGTGGAAACCTGCGTGCCGTTGATGAGCGCGAGGCCTTCCTTGGCGGCTAGAATGACGGGTGTGAGACCGGCTCGCTCTAGGGCTGTGCGGCCATTCAGCCGCTCGCCATCGAAGAAAGCTTCCCCTTCGCCCATCATCACCGCAGCCATATGCGCCAGCGGCGCGAGGTCGCCGGATGCGCCGACAGAGCCTTTTTCCGGAATGACCGGGATGACGCCCTTTTCCAGCATGGATTCGATCAATCGCACCAGTTCAAGCCGCGTGCCGGATGCACCGCGCCCCAGCGAGATAAGCTTCAACGCCATGATCAGACGCACGATGTTGTCCGCCAGCGGCTGGCCGACACCGCAGCAATGGGAAAGGATGAGGTTGCGCTGCAGGGTGGCGACGTCGGCAGCATCGATCTTGATGCTCGCCAGTTTGCCGAAACCGGTGTTAATGCCGTAGACAGGCGCGTTGCCAGCGGCAATCTCGGCAATCCGGGCTGCGGCCTTTTCGATGCCCGCGTCGAAGGAGCGGTCGAGACGGGCGGGCTCGCCTGTCCAGTAAATCTGCTCCAGCTCTTTCAGGGAAACGTGGCCGGGCGTGAGGGTGATGGTCATCGATCTATTCTCTTTCCCTTGAAGACATGTGTGAAAAGCGGGTTGAAGCCGATGCGATAGACGAGCTCGGCGGGGCTTTCGATCGACCAGACGGCGAAGTCCGCAGACTTTCCGACCTCGATCGTGCCGGTTTCCCCCAGCAGGCCAAGCGCGCGGGCGGCTTCGCGTGTCGCACCGGCGACGCACTCTTCGACGGTTAGGCGAAACAGCGTTGCTGACATGTTCATCGTCAACAGCAGCGAGGTGAGCGGGGATGTTCCGGGGTTGCTATCGGTGGCAATTGCAATGCGCGTTCCCGCTGCCCGAAGGGCAGCGACCGGCGGCTTACGGGTCTCGTTGATGGCGTAGAAAGCACCGGGCAGCAGCACCGCAACCGTTCCGGCCTCCGCCATCGCACGCGCGCCGTCTTCGTCCAGATACTCCAGATGATCCGCCGAGAGCGCGCCATAGGAGGCGGCGAGCTTTGCGCCGCCGAGATCGGAAAGCTGCTCCGCGTGGAGTTTGACGGGAAGGCCCAAAGCCTTGGCTTCATCGAACACGCGAACGATTTCGTCCGGCGAGAATGCGATCCCCTCGCAGAAACCATCGACCGCATCAATCAGCCGTTCCGCGCGACCCTGCCGCAGCCCAGGAAGCACGACTTCATCGATATAATCAGCGTTGCGGCCTGTGTACTCGACCGGCACAGCGTGGGCAGCCAGATAGGAGGTGACGACGCGGACTGGCCGGATCGTTTCCAGCATGCGGGCGGTCTTCAGCATGCGCAGTTCGGCAGCGATGTTGAGACCGTAACCGGATTTGATCTCGATGGTCGTTACACCTTCCGCAAGCAGCGTATCGAGACGGGGCAATGCCGCCTCGACAAGTTCTTCCACCGAAAGCGCGTTGGTTGCCTTGACGGACGAAACGATGCCTCCACCGGCGCGCGCAACTTCTTCATAGGTCGCACCCTCAAGGCGCATTTCAAATTCGCGGGCGCGATTGCCGCCATAGACGAGGTGGGTGTGGCAGTCGATCAGGCCGGGTGTCAGCCAGCGCCCGCCGAGATCGTGAACGGTCACGCCCTTCGCCATGTCGGCTGGCACAGCATCCGCGTCGCCCACCCAGGCAATCCGACCGTCCCTCACGGCGATAGCGCCATTTTCAATCACGCCGAGGCCTGTCTTCGCGGCGTCGAGTGTCGCGATGCGGGCGTTGAGCCACAGGCTGGGCGGCGCATCAGCGGACCTGTTTATCGAAAAATTGTTTCCGGGCATCAGATTTACGCCTTTCATTTGCCGATAACATGTCTATACATAATAAGTGTCTTGGCAAGACAAAAATTGAAATCGCCGCGAGATGATGGTCTGGATGTCTCGCAATCGGGAGAAGGCTAAATGAACGCGATCCATGCAAAATCAGCGCTGTTGACCAGCGGCTGGGCGCGCGACGTGCGTTTCGAGATCATGGACGGAACGATCCATTCGCTGACGGTTGGTGTCGAGCCGCAACCCGGCGATGACCGAAAATCCGTGTTGCTGCCAGCCATGCCCAACCTGCACAGCCACGCATTCCAGCGTGCGATGGCGGGTCTGGCCGAAATCCGTGGGCCTGCCGACGACAGCTTCTGGAGCTGGCGCACCGTTATGTACAAGTTTGCCCTGTCTATGACGCCGGATCACGTCGAGGCGGTCGCAGCACAGCTTTATATGGAAATGCTCGAAGCCGGCTTCTGCCGTGTCGGCGAGTTTCATTATCTGCACAATGATCAAGACGGTTCTCACTACGCCAACATCGCCGAGATGGCGGAACGCATCGGCGCTGCTAGTGCTGCCACCGGTATCGGTCTGACATTACTGCCGGTCTTTTACGCCCATTCCGGATTTGGCGGTCAGGCACCTCTCGAGGGGCAACGGCGCTTCATTCATTCCGTTGAAAGTTATGGGCGGCTGATGGAGGGCGCCGCCAGTGTGGTGGCAGGCTTGCAGGGCGGCGTTCTGGGCATAGCCCCACACAGCCTGCGCGCAGTAACGGGTGCAGAACTTGAGGCCATCCTTCCGCTCGCTGCCAATGGGCGGATCCATATTCACGTTGCCGAGCAAGTGAAAGAGGTTGAAGATTGCGTTGCATGGTCGGGCGCAAGGCCTGTCGAATGGCTCTTTGACCACGCGGCTGTCGATGATCGTTGGTGCCTGATCCACGCGACACATATGACTGCCGACGAAACGCGCAGAATGGCAAGAAGCGGTGCTGTTGCAGGGCTGTGCCCCATAACCGAAGCCAATCTGGGTGACGGCGTTTTCCCTGCGCCGTCCTTCCTTGAAGACGGTGGACGCTACGGCATCGGGTCGGATTCGAACATCCTGATCTCTGCGCCGGAAGAGTTGCGAATGCTGGAATATTCACAGCGTCTGGCACTGCGGGCGCGTAATGTGGTGGCCGATGCGGGCGGTTCCACAGGGCGCAAGCTGTTCGAACAGGCGCTCTTGGGCGGCAATGCCGCGCTTCAATCCAAATGCGGACTCGTAGAAGGCGGTGCAGCCGATATGGTGGCGCTGGACACGAGTGCTGTACCTTATCTCTCCGAGGACCAGCTGCTCGACCACTGGGTGTTTGCTGGCGGTGTTATGGTGGATGCCGTCTGGTCTGCGGGGCGCAAACAGGTCGAAGGCGGGCAGCATGTTCGCCGCGCCGAAATTTCCCGCCGATTTCATGCGGCAATGGCTGATCTTCTGTCGCGCTGATGTTCCCGTTTCACCCGGTTTGAGTTAGGTCTATCGCTTGGATTCCATTGAGAGCGACCACGCGTGACAAAAGACACAGGCAGGGATGAAACCCTTCACCAGCGCATATTGAACGACATCGAAGGTCGCATCATGTCCGGAGAATGGCAGCCTGGCCATAGGCTTCCGTTTGAGGTGGACATGGCTGCCGCCTATTCCTGTTCCCGCATGACCGTCAACAAGGTCATGAGCCAGCTTGCCAAATCCGGGCTGATCGAGCGACGCAAGAAATCCGGTAGCTTCGTAACGCAGCCACGCGCCCAATCTGCTATTCTCGATATCCATGATATCAAGGAGGAGGTCCGGACCCTCAATCTAGCCTATCGCTACAAGGTGCTGTCGCTGAAGAAGCGGCAGGCGAGCGCAGAGGACAGCACCCGCCTGACCCTGTCCAAGCCGCATGCCGTGATTGAGGTGACATGCCTGCACTATGCAGGTGAACAGCCATTTTGCCTGGAAGAGCGCCTCATCTCTCTAGCCGCCGTGCCGCAGGCGGCTGATTTTGATTTCGAAAGCCTGGCGCCCGGTCCCTGGCTGTTGTCGCAAATTCCATGGACGACCGCGGAACATCGCATTCAGGCAATTACAGCAGGACCAAAAGAGACGAAGAACCTCGACATTTCCCCAAAAGATGCGTGCCTTTTGATCGAACGTTTGACTTGGGGCCCGAACGGCCCGGTGACCTATGTGCAACTGACCTATCCCGGCAATCGCCATGTGGTTACCGCGCAATTCAAGCCCGGTGGATGATCGAAGAGGCGACTAGCGTCGCCTCAAGCCGCCGAGGAATATCTCGCGATTGACTGCGCTGGCAGAAGCCTCAGAACGTCTTCGGCAAATGCGTTTGCATTTTGCAGGGCTTTGTCGAGGTTACTGACCTGAGAGGGGCTCATCATGTGGAGGTAGCCGCCGAATTCGAACATGTCCCGGAAGGCGGCGCGTTCGATGATAGGGGTGTTCAGCACGTTCACGTCGCGTTTTGCCAACAATGCCTTTGCCGCCAGCAGCGCGCGTGTCGTGACCATGGAGTTGACGCGGGAAAGGACGACGGAATGGGGGATTTTGATGGAGGCGCGGTCGTCGAGATAGCGGAGGAGTTCAAGAACCTGTGCCCCGCCCTGTGCATCCATGGTGCTTCCCTGAACGGGTATCAGCACATGGTTTGAAAGGCCGACCGCTGTTGCGAGAAGGGGAGACTGGGCGCCGGGGAGATCGATGATGACGTGGTCGAATTTTCTGCGGTTGTCCAGAACATGCTGCTGCAGGCTGGATGCGGAAACATAGGTGATGACGGAGAGGTCGACACGATAGTCGGCTGCTTCCCGCCACTTGGAAAGCCAGCGCTGCGGATCGGTATCGATAACGCAAATCTTCAACCCGCGACGTGCCAGTTCCGAAGCCAGCAGCAGAACTGCCGTCGTTTTGCCAGCGCCGCCCTTAGTATTTGCGAAAGTAATAACCGCCATAACCATATCCCGTAATGGGTGCGGCGCTCATCGCCCATGTGAAGCGCCAGAATCATGGCGCTCATCAATCATTAACCAATATGGTTAACAGGGACTGAAGATTGCAGGGCTACTTCCGGTTAGCGGCGACGGTCTTCCGAGAGGATTTCACGGGCGATATGATCTAGCGGAACGGTTTTATCGACGCCGCCGTGCGCAATCGCTTCTTTGGGCATGCCAAAGACAACGGACGAAGCCTCGTCCTGCGCGACGGTGAAAGCGCCAGCCTGATGCATTTCAAGCATTCCACGCGCGCCATCATCGCCCATTCCTGTCATGATCACGCCCATGGCGTTGGAGCCTGCCGAGCGCGCAGCGGAACGGAAAAGCACATCCACCGAGGGGCGGTGACGGGAGACGAGGGGGCCGTTTCGAACGGAAACATAATAGCGTGCGCCCTGCCGTTCCAGCAGCATGTGCTTGTCGCCGGGAGCAATCAGCACATGACCGCGCAGAACCGGATCGCCATCCTCCGCTTCCTTGATTTCGACCTCGCACAGCGTGTTCAGACGTCTGGCAAAGGCGGCGGTGAATTTTTCCGGCATATGCTGGACGATGACCATGCCCGGCGAATTGGCAGGCAGTTTTTCCAGCATCTCACGCAAGGCTTCTGTACCGCCGGTCGAGGCACCAACACAGACGACCATTTCTGTCGTTCGCGCCATGGCGCGGCCAGAGGGCGGCGGGGGTAAAACGGCATCTGCGGTCAGCTTGGCCTGCGGTCCGCTCGCAGCCGCAGACCGGGCAGCTTTGACGCCCGTCACCCTCGCATGGGCAGCACTTTTCACGACTTCGCAAATGCGCAGAGCCGACTCTGCCAGATGATCGGCAGCACCGATGCGTGGTTTGAGAATGATATCTACGGCCCCTGCTTCCAGTGCCTGAAGCAGTGTTTCCGAGCCTGCTTCCGTCAGTGAAGAACACATGACGACGGGTATGGGGTGTTGCGACATGATTTTGCGCAGGAAGGTAATGCCGTCCATTCGCGGCATTTCCACATCCAGCGTTATCACATCAGGCAAGTCTTCCTGTATCTTCTTGGCGGCCATATAGGGATCGGATGCTGCGCCGATCACCTCTATGGCAGGGTCGGCCTCAAGCACCGCCGTCAGTGTCTGACGCACACTGGCAGAATCATCGACAATCAGGACACGCGTTTTTTTCACCATGTTACGCCATTACTGTTTCATAAATACGGTATTGGCAACCTGCTTGACGGGAAGATTGATGCCGGTCACGCTTTCAGAATGGCCAATCAGAAGATAGCCGCCGGGCATCAGGCATTTGCACAGCTGGGTCAGCACATGCGCCTGCGTCTTCTTGTCGAAGTAGATCAATACGTTTCGGCAGAAAATGATCTGATAGGGATCGCCCACATCATAGCTGGGGTTCATGAGGTTGAGCCTGGCGAAACCGACTTTCGAGCGCAGTTTGGGTGTTATGCGCACCTCGTCGCGGTGCTTGTCCCTCGCAGGCATCACGTATTTTCGTGCGAGATCTGAGGGGACGGGTTCGACCAGATCTCTGGCATAAATGCCGCTATGCGCCTTTTTCAGCACATCCGTGGAAAGGTCGGTTGCCAGAATGCTGTAATCCGAGATGACCTTTCTCTCGACAGCCTCAGCCATGACCATGGCCATGGTATAGGGCTCCGCTCCGGTCGAGCAGGCAGCACTCCAGGCCCGAATGCGCTGATGCCCCTTCTCCACCAAGGCGGGCATGGCGACCTGTTCCATAAAGTCGAAATGGTTCGGCTCGCGGAAAAAGTCGGTTTTGTTGGTCGTCACCACATCGATGAGGAAAACGGATTCTGTTTCCATACCGCCATGGCGAAAGAGAAAGTCGCAATAGGCGCTGAAACTTGGGCAGCCAGTGGCCCTCAGCCGCTTGCGCAAACGGCCTTCCAGCATTGAGCGCTTGCTGTCTGGCATTTTGATGCCGCAATAATTGTAAATGAACTCGGCAAGCTGACGAAAATCTCGCGAACTCAGATTGTCGTCAAACATACTGTAAGCGGGGGCATTCAAATGTCTTTACTCCATTAAGCAGCGCGAACAGGGCCATTGTTGATTTGGGCAAGGCTACCGGCCTCGCTGGAGAAAAGCTCGGCAAGGTCGATGATGACGACGAAGTCACCTTCGCGCCGGACCACGCCAGCGATGTAGGCCGAATTCCAGCGCACACCGATATCAGGTGCGGTCTCGATGTTCTCGTGCCGGAAGGGGGTGACTTCAAAGACCTTGTCAGCCACCAGCCCCAGTGCCAGAAATTTGCCACCCACAGGAATGTCCAGCACCAGAATGCGGGTATGCGGCGTCTTGACCGTTCTGCTCATGCCAAGACGCAGGCGCAGGTCGATGACTGGCACGCCGTGTCCGCGCACATCCCTGAGACCCAGCAGGTAATCCGGCCCATGGGGGATTTTGAACGCCTCTTCATGGTCGAGAATTTCTCGCACGACATCGACGGGGACGGCGAAGACCTCCTCGCCGAGACTGAACGTTACATACTGGGTGTCAGAAGATGTGATAGCCATGGTTTAAGCGCTTTCCCGGAAATCCGCGTCGTTGGCATCAGGACCGCCCATGGACATGTCCAGTGCGAAACCCTTTGCGCGTTCCTGTTGTGTCCTCACGGTATGATCGTAGGTAGCCTTGCGAGCTGGTGCCTTCTGAGGCGCTCTATGCTGCTGGAATGCAGGCTGCTTTGCAGCAGATGGTGTTGCACGACCATTGCTACGCTCGACTTTGAAGAAGGCGATGCTCGTCTGCAACTCTTCGGCCTGTGCTGCCAGTTCCTCGGATGTCGCGGACATTTCTTCAGACGCACTGGTGTTCTGCTGTGTTACCTTGTCCAGCTGCTGGATCGCTTCGTTGATCTGGCCAGCACCAATGTCCTGCTCGCGGCAGGCTGCAGAAATCTCGGCAACCAGTTCTGCGGTCTTGCGAATATCCGGTACCAGACGGTTCAGCATTTCACCGGCATCGGCGGCAGCCTTTACCGTATCGCTGGACATGGAGCTGATTTCCGCAGCGGCTGACTGGCTGCGCTCGGCAAGTTTGCGAACTTCGGAAGCAACGACCGCAAAGCCCTTGCCATGTTCACCGGCGCGTGCGGCTTCAACGGCTGCGTTCAGGGCGAGAAGGTCTGTCTGGCGCGCAATTTCCTGAACGATGGAAATCTTTTCAGCAATCGTGCGCATGGCGACAACGGCCCGTCCAACGGCGGCGCCACTGGCTTCCGCGTCCGTGGAGGACTGACGTGCGATCTTCTCCGTCTGTGCAGCGTTTTCAGCGTTCTGGCGAATATTGGCGGCCATCTGTTCCATCGAAGCGGATGCTTCTTCCGTGGAGGATGCCTGTTCGGTTGCGCCCTGGGAGACCTGTTCGGAGCTTGCAGACAGTTCCTGGCTACCGGTGGAAACGTTCTCTGCAGCCGAGATGGAATCGGACACGACGCCGCGCAGACGCTCGATCATCGTGTTGACGTGCTCGAGAAGCGTGCCGATTTCATCGCGCGTGGTGATGACGGCCATGTTCGTAAGATCGCCTTCGGAGACATTGCGAACGGACGTGATCGCTTTGTTAAGGCCGCGGCTGATGGAGATGGAAATCAGGACCGCTGAAATCACAGAGATGATGGCGGCGACGACAGCCAGGCTGAGAAGTGTCGTGAAGGTGTTGTTGTAAGCGTCTTCGCTTAGCTTGTCAGATGCCGTAATACCTTCTTCCGTCAAGACGGCGAGGTTTTCGGTCATGGCATCGAGCTTTTCTGACGCAACAGTTCCGTCGTTCTGGTTGAGTTCCAGTGCCTGCTCACGATTGTTGGCTTTTACCAAATTGATGACGCGATCCTGAAGGGCTGTGAAGTCACCCCAGAAATCGCGGATCTCAGCCCATTTCGGCTTGAACTCGTCAGACGCGCTCTGCTCGCCAGCTGTAAGGGCGTCTGTAAAGTTTTTGCGCTCGGTTTCGATCATCTTCAACGCGTTTTGCACGCGCTCAGACGATGTTGAAAGAAGCAAATCGCTTTCGGCAAGACCAAGGCCGTCGAACGCGCCTGCAATATCATTGGCGATGTCGTCCTGTCGGATCGGGCCGCTGATCATGCTGTCCTTGAGACCGTCCATCTGTCTTAAGCCGTTAATGCCGAAGACAGCGCATGCGCCCATAAGAAGGACGAGAAGTCCAAATATCAGGCCGAGTTTCAGTTTGATTGTAAGCCGCATGGTAGGTCCTCTATGCAACGATTGAGACGATGAACATCCGGGTGTTTGCCACCCCGAAATCGCGGCTTAAGTGATACACTCACTCTCCGCGACAGGTTGCACGACAGTCATCGTCGCATTGTTCTCAAGGGTTCGGAAAAAGTTCTCCGAACCCTTTTTTTGGTTGTTGTCACGCGCTTTCGCGGAAGTCGGCGTCGCTAGCATCCGGGCCGCCCATCGACATATCAAGCGCGAAACCCTTTGCGCGGGCCTGTTGTGCCTGAATGGACTGATCTGGACGGCTCGCGGCGGCTGTGGGCTTTGCTACGGCACGATGTGCAGGAGCAGCGGCGCGTGGGGCAGCATAGGTGTTTTGTGCCTGTCGCGCGTCGCTGCGCTCCACCCTGAAGAATGCAATGCTTGCCTGAAGTTCTTCTGCCTGCGCTGCCAGTTCTTCCGATGTTGCGGACATTTCTTCCGAAGCGCCAGAGTTCTGCTGAGTCACTTGATCGAGTTGCTGGATCGCCTCGTTGATCTGGCTTGCGCCAATATCCTGTTCGCGGCATGCGGCAGAGATTTCCGATACGAGTTCGGCAGTCTTGCGGATGTCTGGAACCAGACGGTTCAGCATTTCACCGGCTTCGGTCGCAACCTGAACCGTTTCGCCAGAGAGCGAAGAAATTTCAGCGGCTGCGGCCTGGCTGCGTTCTGCGAGCTTGCGGACTTCAGATGCGACGACTGCAAAGCCCTTGCCATGTTCCCCGGCGCGTGCGGCTTCCACAGCGGCATTGAGAGCGAGAAGGTCGGTCTGACGGGCGATTTCCTGAACGATGGAAATCTTCTCGGCAATGGTGCGCATGGCGTGGACAGCACGGCCAACAGCCTCGCCGCTGGCTTCGGCGTCCTTGGAAGACTGGCGCGCAATCTTTTCCGTCTGGGCGGCGTTGTCGGCGTTCTGTTTGATGTTGGCGGCCATCTGCTCCATCGAAGCGGATGCTTCTTCAGCAGAGGATGCCTGTTCGGTTGCACCATGCGAAAGCTGTTCAGAGCTTGCAGACAGTTCCTGGCTACCGGAAGAAACATTGTCGGCAGCCGACAGCGCATCGGCAACCACACCACGCAGGCGTTCGACCATACGCTGGAGCGCCATTCCCAGTGTATCTCTGTCGGAAAGTGGCTTTGGCGTAATCGTCAGATCGCCATTTGCGATGAGGTCGGCAACCTCAGAGGTTTTCCGCAGATTAACGACCATGCTGCGCATCGCCAGGCCGAGGGTGTCCTTGTCGGACAATGGCTTTACATCTTCCGACAAATCGCCAGCAGCAATCGTGTTGGCGACGTTGGCGGTAGCGCGCAGATTGGCGGTCATGACGTTCATGCTATCGACGAGATCTTTGATTTCGTCATTCGTTTTGATTTCGATATTCTGATCCAGATCGCCAATAGCAATATTGCGTGAGGCGAAGATTGCCTTGGAAAGGCCGCGGTTGATGCCAAAGGCAATGAAGAATGCGGCTACAATTGCGATGACGATGGCTACTCCAGAGATCGTCGTGATCATCGTCCAGGTGTCGCTGTAAAGGGTGTTGGTGTCGGTATCGGCCTTTCTCATCTGGCCCTTGTTAGCTTCCACCCGCTGATCGATGATGCCACCGATCTTGTCGCTGGCCTGGCGGCCTTCATTTTTCGCCATGGTCAAGCCGGCCTGCATATCTCCCGACCGGACAAGTTTGCGGATCTGGTCATCGATCTGGAAAAGATTATTTCCAAGGGCTTCAACTTCGCGCCATTGCGCCCGACCCTCGTCTGTCGATGCTGCCTTTTCAAGCCATTCAACTTTTTCGAGGAATTCCTTGCGATACATATCGCTGTTTTGAATGGACTTTTCAGCGATAGTCAGGTTGTCGGCCGTTGTCATGTTCATTTGCGAACGGGTCAGGCGAAGCTGAATTCTGCCCACTTCCTGAGCTGCTTCAAGGCGAGCTGCTGGGCCAGCGATAAGATCGGTGATCGCGTTGTTGAGGTTATTGAGGCTGTTTAACGAGTAAACTGACGTTCCGGCCATCATTAAAATGATGACCCCGAATGCAATTGCTAGCTTAAGTTTGATGGTCAGGCGCATGAAACAGATCCTTTATAATACTATCTAAAATACAGCCCTCATCATAATTTGGCTGCCGATTGGGAACCCGCTTCGTAAAAATGAATACGAAGCGGGGATATTTGGGCGTTACGCGCTTTCGCGGAAGTCTGCGTCGTTGGCATCTGGTCCGCCCATCGACATATCAAGCGCGAAACCTTTTGCGCGCCTGTTGTGACTGAACCGAATGATCTGGAGCAGGGCGACGCACTGGAGCCGACTTTGCGGCAGGGCGAGGCGCAGGAGCCGCAGAGCGTGCAGGAGCCTGTGCCCTTGGAGCATGGCTCGCGCCAGCACGGTCCACTTTGAAGAAGGCGATGCTTGCCTGAAGCTCTTCGGCCTGTGCTGCCAGTTCTTCAGATGTTGCAGACATTTCTTCGGAAGCGCCGGAGTTCTGCTGCGTGACAAGGTCAAGCTGCTGGATGGCTTCGTTGATCTGGCTGGCACCGATATCCTGTTCGCGGCATGCGGCAGAGATTTCCGAGACGAGTTCGGCAGTCTTGCGGATGTCGGGAACCAGACGGTTCAGCATGTCGCCGGCTTCGGTCGCAACCTGAACCGTTTCGCCAGAGAGCGAAGAGATTTCAGCGGCGGCGGCCTGGCTGCGTTCTGCCAGCTTGCGGACTTCGGAAGCAACGACCGCAAAGCCCTTACCATGTTCACCGGCGCGTGCGGCTTCAACAGCGGCATTGAGAGCGAGAAGGTCGGTCTGGCGTGCGATTTCCTGAACGATGGAAATCTTCTCGGCAATGGTGCGCATGGCCGAAACAGCACGACCCACGGCTTCGCCACTGGCTTCCGCATCCTTGGAAGACTGGCGAGCAATCTTCTCGGTCTGGGCAGCGTTATCGGCGTTCTGCTTGATGTTGGCTGCCATCTGCTCCATCGAAGCGGATGCTTCTTCGGCAGAGGATGCTTGCTCGGTTGCACCCTGTGAAAGCTGTTCAGAGCTAAATGACAGTTCCTGGCTACCGGAAGACACGTTATCTGCGGCGGAAATTGCATCTGTAACCACGCCACGCAGACGCTCAACCATTGACCTCAAGGCGATGCCCAGAACGTCGCGGTCTGAAAGCGGCTGCGGAATGCTGGTGAGGTCGCCATTGGCAATCTTGTTTGCAACACTCGATGTTTCTCTCAGATTGGCAACCATGCTGTACATCGCCAGCCCCAACGTATCCTTTTCGGAAAGAGGGATGACATCCTTGGTCAAATCTCCTGCCGCAATCGTATTTGCGACTTCTGCAGTCGAGCGCAGGTTAACGACCATGTTGCGCATCGCCAATCCGAGCTTGTCCTTCTCGGAAAGCGGCTTGACGTCCTGCGAAAGGTTTCCTGTCGCGATTGTATCGGCAACATCAGCCGTTACACGCAGGTTTCCAGTCATCGCGTTCATGCTGTCAACGAGTTCTTTGATCTCGTCAGCAGAGTTGATTTCGACTGTCATGCTCAGGTCGCCAACAGCAACGGCATTTGCCAGTTCAACAGCGGAAACGATATTGCGTTTGATAGCGCGCGTAATGATGACGACAATTGCGATTGCAAGGAGCGTAATGGCGATGCTCACGCCAATCATGATCATGGTCAGCTGGCTGAATAGGTCTAGGCCATCCTGCTTCAATTGTGCTGCTGCTGTCAGTTGATAGTCCGAGAGCTTGGATATGCCTTCTGTCGTAGGGTCGATGGACTGATAGAGATCATTCTTTGCGAAGGTTTCGAGCGCCTGGGTGTCGCGATTGACCAGAATCTTCCTCAGGCGTTCAGCAGCCTGATTGGCATGTTTCATTTCTTCCTTGACGGTTTCAACGATTTTGGCTTCGTCTTCCGTCAGTTTGGTCGAGAGGTAAGCCGACCAATGCTGTTTGATCGCGTCCGTGGCATGGTCGAGATTTTTCAACGCAACGTCAAAGTCAAGAGTGCCGTTCATCAGTTTTTGAGTCGTATCGACGACGTTGATAGCATAGGCGTCGGCGACAACATTCAACTGCTGAAGAGGGACGACACGATCGTCATAGATCGTCGACATAGAGTTCGTCATGCTGCTCATGCCGTAATAACCTGCCCCACCCACCGCAGCAGCAATGCACAGTCCAGATGTAATCTGGATCGCTAGGATCTTGGCGGCGATGGACCGAAACATTGGCCGGGACTTCATTTTGCTCATTCCCCAAACTCTTCGAAATGTTGAATATTCGTCGATCATATTGCGGGGCCTACGCACGGCAGGCCCCGCAGGAGTTTGAATTACGCGCTTTCGCGGAAGTCAGCGTCGTTGGCATCTGGTCCGCCCATCGACATATCAAGCGCAAAACCCTTGGCGCGTGCCTGCTGTGACTGAACCGAATGATCTGGAGCAGGGCGACGCACTGGAGCGGACTTTGCGGCGGGGCGAGGTGCGGGAGCCGCAGAGCGTGCAGGAGCCTGTGCCCTTGGAGCATGGCTTGCGCCAGCACGGTCCACTTTGAAGAAGGCGATGCTTGCCTGAAGCTCTTCGGCCTGTGCTGCCAGTTCTTCAGATGTTGCAGACATTTCTTCGGAAGCGCCGGAGTTCTGCTGCGTGACAAGGTCAAGCTGCTGGATGGCTTCGTTGATCTGGCTGGCACCGATATCCTGTTCGCGGCATGCGGCAGAGATTTCCGAGACGAGTTCGGCAGTCTTGCGAATGTCTGGAACCAGACGGTTCAGCATTTCACCGGCTTCGGTCGCAACCTGAACCGTTTCGCCAGACAGCGAAGAGATTTCAGCGGCGGCGGCCTGGCTGCGTTCGGCCAGCTTGCGGACTTCAGATGCGACGACCGCAAAGCCCTTGCCGTGTTCACCGGCACGAGCGGCTTCGACAGCGGCGTTCAGAGCGAGTAGGTCTGTCTGGCGAGCGATTTCTTGAACGATGGAAATCTTTTCAGCGATAGTGCGCATGGCCGAAACAGCACGACCAACGGCCTCGCCACTGGCTTCCGCATCCTTGGAAGACTGGCGAGCAATCTTCTCGGTCTGGGCGGCGTTGTCAGCGTTCTGCTTGATGTTGGCAGCCATCTGTTCCATCGAAGCGGATGCTTCTTCAGCAGAGGATGCCTGTTCGGTTGCGCCCTGCGAAAGCTGTTCAGAGCTTGCAGACAGTTCCTGGCTACCGGAGGAAACGTTATCGGCGGCTGCGAGTGCATCGCCTACAACGCCACGAAGACGCTCAACCATGCGCTCCAGGGAAATGCCGAGCGTGTCCTTGTCGGAGAGCGGCTTCGGCGTGATCGTCAGATTACCGTCTGCGATTTCGTTGGCAACACTTGCGGTATTGCGCAGATTTCCGGTCATGATGTTGATGCGATTGACCAGATCCTTGATCTCGTCATTGGTCTTGATGTCGACATCCTGATTGAGGTCACCAACTGCGACGGCTTCAGCAACGGTCATGATCTTGCGCAGGCCATTGCTGATACCGACCGCGATCCAGAGTGCCGTACCTGCTGCGATGACGACAGCAATGATGGAGGCAGAAATCAGCAGAAACCGAGTGTTCTCATACTCGCTGGCAGCAGCTTGCTTTGCATTTTCAAGGCGGGTGCGGTTGTACTTGACTGTTTCATCAAGCTTCTGGGTGAGTTCGTTGGCTGCTACGCGACCGTCTCCACCGGAGTAAGCTGCCGCCGCTGCCGTGTTGCCTTCTGCAACAAGCTGACGGACACGGTCATCGCTTTCCTCGAACTTTTTCGTAGCAGCCTGAAGCGCTACCCATACAGACTGCATTTCCGGCGGTGCGGTGCTTGCCATGTCGTTGATGAGCGTGTTGAGCTGCTCACGGCTTTCGTTGCCTGCCGTCTTGAATGTCTGTACTTCTGCTGGAGATGTAGCGAGAATGATGTTTTTCTGCGCGCGTACCGTGACCAGTGCCAGTGCGTTGATCTGATGGACCTTGTCGAGACGAACGACGGTACCTTCCACCACCTGGTCCATTGCATCCTTTGCAACGCCAAGGCTAAAGATGCCGTATCCAGCAGTTCCCGCGAGCATCAAGATTAGGAATCCGAATGCGACGGCTAGTTTCATTTTGATGGTAAATCGCATTTTAGAATTCCTTAGAGTTCTACGATGTTGTTGCGGGAAGTGCCTTTCACGGATGTGTCGGGCTGTGACGTGAAGATCGCATTGAGATTGGGAAGGATGACGAATTCGCTTCCGCGTTTGACGAGGCATTTGATGTAGTCCGGCCTCCACCGCATGCCGACGCTTGGCGGCTGCTCGCTGGCGGATTTGGAGAAGGTCGTGACCTCGTAAACCTTGTCCGTGCGCAGGCCGACCAGCGTCCGTTCGCCTTCAATCGGTAGCTCGATGACAATGATGCGGCTGTCGATGGTTTTTTCAGCAGCACCCATGCCGAAGGCCAGACGGATATCGGCCAGCGGAATGACCTTGCCACGAAAATTGATGACGCTGGCCACGAATGGCTTGCTGCCGGGAACGGCGGTTTCAGGCAGAAGATCGAGAATTTCCTGAACCTGCACGGCTTCGATGGCAAAGGTTTCACCTTCGATGCTGAATGTCAGGACTTCGAGGTCGTCGCTGCTGCCCCACACGTCTTCGGGCTGTTTCAAAAGTGGCTGGTTCATCCGGCAATACGCATTTGCGCCTCCTGCTGCTGGCCTGCGGCCACGAGGTGTCCGACATCGAGAATGAGGGCGACGCTGCCATCACCCAGAATGGTTGCGCCTGAGAAGGTCGCGACATCGTGGTGCAGTTTCGACATCGCCTTGATGACCGTCTGGTGGTCGCCGATAATCTGATCGACGACGAGACCGACACGCTCCGATCCGGTGGAGATGACGACGACTTTCTGGAACTGGTCGGGCTTGGTGCCCGTATGGAAAAGCTCGCGAAGGCGAATGAACGGAACAAGGCTTTCCCGCAGCGAAATGAACGAGCGTCCGCGCGACTTGACGTCATTTTCAGGAGAAAGCTCAAGGCATTCTTCCACCGCAGACAGCGGAATGACGTAGCAGCCGGAGCCGACCCGCACGAGGAGGCCGTCGATGATCGCCAGCGTAAGCGGAATGGCAAGCGTGATTTCCGAACCTGCGCCGGGCGTGCTGGTGACGTTGATCGTTCCGCGCAGGGCTTCGATGGTCTTCTTCACCACATCCATGCCAACGCCGCGGCCGGACAGATTGGTGACCTGAGCAGCGGTTGAAAAACCGGGCTCGAAGATCATCTGCAGAAGTTCCTGATCCGTCAGCGTGGCGCCCGCTGCAACGAGGCCGGAGGATTCTGCCTTTGCCCGTACCCGCTGGCGATCAATCCCGCGGCCATCGTCGCGAATGGTGATGGTTACATCGCCGCCGGTCTGACGTGCGATCAGGGTTACCTGACCGGCAGGGCTCTTGCCCGCTGCAATACGTTCATCCGGGGTTTCAAGACCGTGGTCGCAGGAATTGCGCACGAGGTGCACGAGCGGATCGGCAAGACGTTCGATGACGGCCTTGTCGACTTCGGTGCTTTCACCTTCTGTCACAAGCTCGATCTGCTTGCCGGTTTCGCGCGCGAGATCGTGGACGAGGCGGCGGAAGCGGCCGAACAGCTGCGTGATGGGCACCATACGAAGCACCATCATCGTGTCGCGAAGCTCGCCAGAAAGGCGTTCTACATCTTCCGAGACGGAACGAAGCTGAATATCGACGCTGGTATTGGCCAGCTGCGACAGACGCGACTGGGCAATGACGAGTTCGCCGACGCGGTCCATCAATTCGTCAAGGCGCTCGGCAGGAACGCGAACGTTTTCGGCGCTCTTGTTCTGCTTGCCATCGGCGTTGGCTTGCGCGGCGGCAGGGTTTGCCTTGGCCGCCTCTTCGACCGGTGCCGGTGGCGGCACGATTTCTGCGGATGGAGCAGGCTCGCTCGAGATTTTTTTGACGTCGATTTCCATGTCGTCCATGACGAAGATGAAAACGTCGTCGATGGCCGAGCGCGGTTGATCCGTTGTCAGCGTAACCGACCAGGACAAATAAAGGTTGGTCGGGTCAATCGTATCAAGCGCGGGAATGCCTGCCGTGTTCGCAGCAATCGTGCATTCTCCAAGCTCAGCCAGTTCGTCCAGCAGGCCCAGCGGGTTGGTGCCATTGGCCATGGCATTGGCAGGCAGGCTGAAATCGATCTGCCATGTAGCGACGGATGGTTCGTCAGCCTTGGCGACCGCGGCTTTCTGGGACGTGTGCTGGACGGTGCTTGCGCCGGTTCCAACAGCTGCTTCCAGCTTTGCGAGCAGGCGATCACCCGTCTCAGGAAAAGCGGTTGCAGGATTGTCTACGAGGCGTCGCATGTGATCCTGAGCCTCAAGGACGGCTGCGATCAGTTCGCTGGTTGCAGGCACTTCTCCCTTGCGGACGCGGTCGAATGCGGTTTCGCAATGGTGGGTAAAGGCGGCCAATGCCTCGAAACCGAACATGGCTCCGGACCCCTTGAGGGTATGCAGGCCGCGGAATACGGCGTCGATCTGCCCTTGATTGGACAGGTCATGCAACAGGTCGAGCAGGCCGCTTTCGATCTGTTCGAAAAGCTCGGCTGCTTCTGTTCTGAAAACCTGAATGGGGTCCAGTATGGTCATCTACCAAGAACCTTCCTGACGATTTTGACGAGATTTTCCGGATCGAAAGGCTTGGTAACCCAGCCAGTGGCACCGGCGGCTTTTGCGCGTGCTTTCATATCCGCATCGGATTCCGTGGTCAGGAAGATGATCGGAATACCCGTATGAGCAGGCGACTGGCGCAGTGCCTCGATCATTTCCAGGCCGTTCATGTTCGGCATGTTGAGATCGGTAACGATGAGGTCGAATGAGCCGCCTTTTGCCTTGGTCAGACCATCTGCACCATCGACTGCTTCCGTGATCTGATATCCGGCATTCGTCAGGGCGATCTTCGTTGTCATTCTGATGCTTGCAGAATCATCGACGGTAAGAATGTTGGCGCTCATTGAATTTCCTTTCCATGCAGCCAGAAGAGGCGAGACGCCTCATCCATAGTCGTGAGGAAACCACCGCGCCGAAGCGTATCGACAATGCCGGGAGAGGCGGGTTTCGTCAGTGTGATGTATTTGCCTTCCGTCCGGGCATAGACTCTGGATGCCTCGATGAGCTGGATGAAGCTCAGATCGGCCTGAGCATCGTCAGGAATATCGACGGTGATGGCTTTGTTCGTCTTCAAAGCGTCGAGGAGGCTTTCATGCACGGCAGCCGCGCCGCGTATGGAAAGCGAGGGAGGTAAAGAGAGCAGTTCTGGTGTCATCAGTTTTTCCTAAACATCCTCGATCGTCTTCGATTCTATTTTCGCGTGCATGCTGCTTGACGCCGGACACGGTCCGGCAATCCTGCAATGGCTGCATTCTGGAGGCCTTTCGGCGGTAGGTCGGGTCTCAAGCGGAATGGCACAGGGCAACGAGCACGAAGTGAAAGACAAGTCTTTCGCTACCAAAGTAAGTCCTTGGTAAAGCCCAATGAAATTCAGAAACGTCCACGACTTCGCCGTCCCTGCCGAAGCAAGAAAGCGTTCCAAATCGATACATTTTTTGAGATTCGAGTCGGCGTCATGCAACTCGTCACGATAGGGTCACACTCATGACCGTCGTCATTATGTGTTTTGCATAGCTATCATATTAGCTTATTGATATCGTTCGATTGGTTAAGGCGTGGTTAATTGCGGTTGCGATTAGTCGCACGTATTTTAAGAGTTGTGGCGATATTGCCTTAATTTATTGAAATCTTTCAAAAATATGTTTTTCACTACTTTTGATATACATCAAGTCTGGCTTTGGTTGTTTAAATTTGATTTGTATTGTCGGGTTTTTACAGCCGCTTCAATGCGGTGAAATCTGCTGCAATACATGTTTTCCATTTGAACTCCTCTTAAAATAGATGTGTGCATCGATGATGGAATTTTAGGGCCAGCGACCTCTCATCGTGTTTGTTGTAATCTCGGCTCAAATTCGCCTGCTTGCCACCACGGCTATAGCAATGCCGGGCCAAAGCATACATCTAAAATATTGATTTAATTTACTTATTGAGCGCACGGTTTTTTTATCGATCATGCTGTTGCAGAACCATGATGTTTCGCATAGGTTTTTACGGCAACGTTTCAGTGAGGGAGGAGACTCATGCGCATTCGTTCTATTTTGGCCGCCTTGGCGGCTGGTGTCATGCTTCCGGCAGGTATAGCCGGAGCCACTGACCTCGAAGTGACGCACTGGTGGACATCGGGTGGTGAAGCCGCCGCGGTGGGAGAGCTGGCCAAGGCGTTTGATGCAACTGGAAATAAATGGATCGATGGCGCAATTGCTGGTTCCGGTGGTACCGCAAGGCCAATTATGATCAGCCGCATCACCGGCGGTGACCCAATGGGTGCAACCCAATTCAACCATGGGCGTCAGGCAGAAGAACTCGTTCAGTCGGGTCTGATGCGGGATCTCACGGATGTTGCGGAAAAAGGCAACTGGAAAGAGGTCATCAAGCCGGCCAGCCTGCTCGATAGCTGCACCATAGATGGCAAGATTTACTGCGCGCCTGTCAATATTCACTCCTGGCAGTGGTTGTGGCTTTCCAATGCTGCCTTCAAAAAGGCTGGCGTTGAAGTTCCGAAAAACTGGACTGAATTCATTGCCGCCGCTCCAGCGCTTCAAAAGGCTGGCATTCAGCCGCTCGCCCTGGGTGGGCAGGCTTGGCAGGCCAATGGTTTGTTCGACACGCTGATGATTTCGCTGGGCGGCAAAGACCTTTACGAAAAAGTCTATAAGGATAAGGACGCCGACGTCGCCGCTGGCGCGGACATGCAGAAAATCTTCGCTGCTGCCGATGAAGCCCGTAAGCTGACCAAGGGTTCGAACGTTCAGGACTGGAACCAGGCAACCAACATGGTCATCACCGGCAAAGCCGGCGGTCAGATCATGGGTGACTGGGCGCAGGGCGAGTTTCAGCTTGCCAACCAGAAAGCTGGCACGGACTATACTTGCCTCCCAGGGCTCGGCCTCAATGAATATTTGACAGCCAATGGCGACGCTTTCTATTTCCCGCTGCTGAAAGACGAAGCCAAGTCCAAGGCGCAGGAAGTTCTTGCCGAAGTCATCGTCGATCCCAAGACGCAGGTTGCGTTCAACCTGAAGAAGGGTTCCTTGCCGATCCGAGGCGACGTTGACCTTGGTGCGGCCAATGACTGCATGAAGAAGGGCCTGGCCATTCTGGCGAAGGGCAGTGTTCTTCCCAGCACCGATCAGCTGATTTCCGCCGATACGCAAAAGCAGAAAGAAGATTTGATGGCGGAGTTTTTCGCCAACGCATCTCTGACGGCTGAAGCGGCCCAGAAGCGTTTCGCTGATATCATCTCTTCTGCAGACTGATTGTACTGTCTGAACCGGGCGGTTCGCCTCACGGTTCAGACACCTCCTTGCCAGACCTTAAAACGCTGTTGTGGCGTGTCTGGAATGTGCCGCGGAATGGCTGCAAGCTACCCGCTGCACAATCAACCATTATGATTGATAGGGAGTGGTCATGGCAGTCAAAAGCCATTCTGGTCGTCCAAACCAGCTGTTCCGCAATCTGAATTCTAAGATTGCATCGATACCCATGATCCTGACCGCGATGGTCATCTTCCTGGGCGGAACGATCTGGACAGTCGTTTATTCCTTTACCAATTCCAAGCTGTTGCCGCGTGCGAACTTTATCGGCTTCGAGCAATATGAGCGTCTGTGGGCGGCACCGCGCTGGATCATTTCCATCCAGAACCTGGCCATTTATGGTATTCTTTCGTTGATCTTCAGCCTTGTCATCGGCTTCGTGCTAGCAGCGCTTATGGATCAGAAAATTCGCTTTGAAAATACATTCCGAACGATCTTCCTTTATCCCTTTGCCTTGTCCTTCATCGTCACCGGTCTTGTGTGGCAATGGCTGTTGAACCCGGAATTCGGCATTCAGTCCGTGGTCCGTTCGATGGGCTGGGAAAACTTCACATTCGATCCGCTCTATAATTCCCAGCTCGTTATCTACGGTATTCTCATTGCCGCGCTGTGGCAGGGAACAGGTCTTGTGATGTGCCTTATGCTTGCGGGTCTGCGCGGCATCGATGAGGACATCTGGAAGGCATCGCGAGTGGACGGCATTCCCATGTGGAAGACCTATATTCTCATCGTTATTCCCATGATGCGCCCCGTCTTCATCACCACGCTGGTCATCATCGCCAGCGGCATCGTCAAGGTCTACGATCTCGTTGTCGCGCAAACCAGCGGCGGTCCCGGCATCGCATCGGAAGTGCCTGCGAAATATGTCTATGACTACATGTTTCAGGCGCAGAATCTGGGGCAGGGCTTTGCCGCTTCCACCATGATGCTGCTCACCGTTGCCATCATCATCGTTCCATGGGCTTACCTCGAATTTGGAGGGCGCAAGCGTGGCTAATATCTCGACGCTCAACACTGTTGCTGCAGGCGTGGATGCCGTTTCGAACGACGTCAGCGGTCCGCGCGGACGCAAACCGCGCAAGCGCCTGTCCCGACGCAATATCATACTCTACGGCACGCTGACCGTTGCTGCTCTCTATTACCTGCTGCCGCTTTACGTGATGGTCGTTACATCGCTGAAGGGCATGCCGGAAATCCGCATGGGCAATATTTTCGCCCCACCGCTGGAAATCACCTTCGAGCCCTGGGTCAAGGCCTGGGCCAATGCCTGCACAGGCTTGAACTGCGATGGCTTGTCGCGCGGTTTCTGGAACTCAGTGCGGATCATGATCCCATCTACCATCGTATCGATCGTGATCGCTTCAGTTAGCGGTTATGCGTTGGCGAACTGGAAGTTCAAAGGGTCTGAGTTCTTCTTTTCCATTCTCATCATCGGTGCGTTCATTCCCTATCAGGTCATGATCTATCCCATCGTGATCGTGTTGCGTGAACTGGGTATCTACGGCACGCTTACGGGACTTGTCATCGTTCATACGATTTTCGGCATGCCGATCCTCACGCTACTGTTCCGCAACTACTTTGCCGGTCTGCCAGAGGAGTTGTTCAAGGCGGCGCGTATCGACGGTGCGAATTTCTGGCAGATCTATTTCCGCATCATGGCGCCCATGTCGCTGCCGATTTTCGTGGTGGCCATGATTTTGCAGGTTACCGGTATCTGGAACGACTTCCTGTTCGGCGTCGTCTTCACCAGACCGGAATATTACCCGATGACGGTTCAGCTCAACAATATCGTCAACTCGGTTCAAGGCGTGAAGGAATACAACGTCAACATGGCGGCAACCCTTCTCACCGGTGCCGTTCCGCTGTTCGTCTATTTCGTTTCAGGCAGACTTTTTGTCCGCGGCATCGCCGCAGGCGCAGTCAAGGGTTAAGCTTCATGAATAAAAGCGTCTCCATTCGCGACCTGTCTTTGTCATTCGGTGCGGTCAACGTGCTGACAGATCTTAATCTCGATATTTACGAAGGTGAGTTTCTCGTTCTTCTCGGCTCGTCCGGCTGCGGAAAATCCACATTGCTCAATTGCATCGCCGGACTTCTGGAGCCGACGGAAGGGCAGATATTCATCAAGGACCGCAACGTCACCTGGGAAGAGCCGAAAGATCGCGGCATCGGTATGGTGTTCCAGTCTTACGCGCTCTACCCGCAGATGACGGTGGAAAAGAACCTGTCTTTTGGCCTGCAAGTAGCAAAGGTACCAAAGGATGAGATCGACCGGCGCGTGAAGCGCGCGGCGGGCATTCTGCAGATCGAGCCGCTGCTGAAAAGAAAGCCCGCCGAGCTTTCGGGCGGGCAGCGTCAGCGTGTGGCCATCGGGCGCGCACTGGTGCGCGACGTGGATGTGTTCCTGTTCGATGAGCCACTGTCCAACCTTGATGCAAAACTGCGCTCGGAACTGCGCGTAGAAATCAAACGGCTCCACCAGTCGCTGAAAAACACAATGATCTACGTCACGCATGACCAGATCGAAGCGCTGACGCTGGCAGACCGCATCGCCATCATGAAAAGCGGTGTCATCCAGCAGTTGGATGATCCGATTTCGATCTACAACAAGCCGAAGAACCTGTTCGTTGCCGGTTTCATTGGTTCCCCGTCCATGAATTTCCTGCGCGGCGAACTGGCTGATAAAAACGGCAAGGTCGAATTCGTGGCCAATGGCGTCAGCTTCACCCTCGATGGATATGATGCCTCCACGCCACTCACCGCAGGAACCCCTGCCGTTCTCGGCGTGCGTCCGGAGCATGTGCGAGTCGATAACGACATCACTGGTGGCGACATCCACGACGCTGTGGTCGATATCGAAGAGCCGATGGGTGCGGATAACCTTATCTGGCTCAAGCTCGCCGGTCATACGCTTTCGGTTCGCGTTGGCGGGCACCGGCGCTTCTCGCCCGGCACGAAGGTCAAGCTCGCCTTCGATATGTCCATGGCCTCACTGTTCGATGCGACGACGGAAGAGCGCATCTAAGACAACCCTTCATTCCACCAGACACCGTCCCAATGTCAGGAGAGACAGATGACGAAACTCGGCTTTCAACTTTACAGCGCGCGCAACTTCCCGCCGCTTTCGGATATTCTCAAGAAGCTTTCAGCGGCAGGCTACGCCCATGTCGAAGGCTTCGGCGGCATTTACGGCACAATGGACGATGCTGCACTCAAGGCTCTGCGCGCCGACCTCGACGCCAATAATCTGACCATGCCGACCGGCCATTTCGGTCTAGACATGCTGGAGAAAGAGCCGCAGAAAGCGCTGAACATCGCGAAAATTCTGGGCGTTGAAACGATCTATTGCCCGCACCTCATGCCTGATCAGCGCCCAACCGACGCCGCTGGCTGGTTGGCTTTCGGCAAGCGTCTTCAGGAGGCTGCCAAGCGCTACCGCGACGCAGGTCTGGCCTTTGGCTGGCACAACCACGATTTCGAATTCGTGAAGCTGGAAGACGGCTCCACACCACAGGAGCAAATCTTTGAAGGCGGACCTGAGCTGGAGTGGGAAGCGGACATTGCCTGGATCATTCGCGGCAAGGCCGATCCGCTTGAATGGATCGAACGTTACGCCAGCCGCATCACGGCTGTGCATGTGAAGGACATCGCGCCAGCCGGTGAAAATACGGATGAGGACGGCTGGGCGGATGTTGGCCACGGCACGGTGGACTGGAAAGGTCTTGTCGATGTGCTGAAGAAAACCGCCGTCAAATATTATGTCGTCGAACATGACAATCCAAAGGATGTCGACCGTTTGATCACCCGATCGATCGCATCCTTCAACAGCTACTAATCCAAAATCCGGAGTGACATTCATGGCCAAGGAACTTGGCGTCGGCATCATTGGATGCGGCAATATCTCAACGACCTATTTTTCGCTCTCCCCGCTTTTCAGGGGCCTGAAGGTTCTGGCCTGCGCAGACCTTAACCGCAGTGCCGCAGAGCTGAGAGCCGAAGAATACGGTGTCAAAGCGCAATCCATCGAGGAACTGCTTCAGAACGACGAAATCGATGTGGTGGTGAACCTTACCATCCCATCCGCCCACTTTGGTGTCTCGAAGGCCATTCTCGAAGCGGGCAAACATGTCTACTCGGAAAAGCCGCTTGTGCTCACGCTGGAAGAAGGCGAAGAATTGCGGCGTATCGCAACGGAAAAGAAGCTCGCCGTCGGTTGCGCACCGGATACGTTTCTCGGTGGCGCGCATCAGCTTGCCCGCAAATATATCGATGAGGGCAAGGTTGGGCGCATCACTTCCGGTACATGCCATGTCATGAGCCCCGGCATGGAAATGTGGCACCCCAATCCCGGCTTCTTCTTTCTCGCCGGTGGCGGCCCGATCCTTGATCTTGGTCCCTATTACATCGCCAATCTCATCAATCTGATCGGGCCCGTCAAACGCGTCGGTGCTTTGACCTCCATGGCAAATCCAACCCGTACCGTCACCAGCCAGCCGCTGAACGGTCAAATCATTCCAGTCGAAACGCCTACGAATATCCATGCTCTTCTGGAATTCGTAAATGGCGCGACGATCACGCTGTCAGCCAGCTGGGATGTCTGGTCTCATCGCCACGCCAATATGGAGCTCTATGGCACTGAAGGTTCGATTTATGTGCCGGACCCCAACTTCTTCGGCGGTGTTGTCGAGGCCAGTGGTCGCGATAAGGACATCAAGCCGCTCGAAAACTGGGATCATCCCTTCGGCATCGCCAATCAGGAAAGCCCGCAGGGTGCGCGCGCGAACTATCGCACGGCAGGTCTGGCAGACATGGCCATTGCATTGACCGAGGGACGCGATGCACGGTGCTCGCTGGATCGTTCGCTGCACGGTATCGATGTCATGACATCGATCCTGAAATCGGGTGAGGAAGGTCGCTTCGTCGAGTTGACCACCACCTGCACCCAGCCAGCGGCATTGGGTATCGAGGAAGCAAAATCCCTGCTTCGTTGATGGCTAAAGGCGGGCGCAGCAGGCTGCCCCGCCTTTTCACGCGGTAAGAATATCGGTCCGGATAGCTGCTTTCAGTGGCAGATGGTCGGATGCAATGCGTGACAGCGCGCTATCATGCGCTGTCACATTATCGATCAGGCCAACGCGGTTGGAAATGATCCTGTCCAGCGCCAAGACCGGCATGCCCGATGGAAAGCTTGGAACGGCGGGCGGCAATGTGCCGAAAGCTTCGCGGAATGTATTGAGGGAAGAGCCATTCCCCAATCGCCACTCGTTGAGATCCCCAAGCAGGATGGTTGGCTGTTCGTCACGCGTGCTCAACAGTTCCACCAGTGCTTTAGCCTGTTGCGCGCGCGAGTGGCGAAGCAGACCAAAATGTGCGGCAATGATGCGCAGCGTTCCGCCCAGCTTCAGTTCTAATTCCACAACCAGCGCTCCGCGAGGTTCCAGACCGGGAAGCTTGAGGCGGTGCACGTCGCGAACGGCACCTTCCTTGAACAGAACGACATTGCCGTGCCAGCCATGCGCCTTTGTGCCGGCCGCAATGGGAACCGGTACAAGTCCGCAATCCCGCTCCAGTCTGATAAGATCGAGCAGGCCCGTACGTTCGCCGAACCGGCTGTCGGCTTCCTGTAAGGCTATGATGTCGGCACCGATTTCCTGAATGACGTGGCAGATGCGATCCGGATCGAATTTGCGATCCCGCCCGACACATTTATGGACATTGTAGGATGCAATAACGGGAAAGCCCTCTTCGCTGCATGTGTCGCTTTCACTCTGACGTTTCTTGCGATTGCGAAAGGATGTGATGAGAACCGAGGAAAGGCTTTCCGGTTTCGTGCGCATCATTTTCTTGTCTCGCATCAAAAATCCTCATTCCTCAATCACTTCAGCCGATTTCGCAAAGCTATAATGCGAATATACGACGGTCTTGCCGGGCTCCTTAAAGATACGGCGATGCCAGCCATAAAACCCGTTCGAACAGGCGAAGGACAAATGGCCTTGCCCGCAGTTCTTCCAGCTTCACCGGCGTCGCCTGTTCCATGGCTTCCGCCATTCTTTCGGAAACCGCGTGGGCAAACCTGTCATCGATAACTTCTATGTCCACCTCAAAGTTCAATCGCAATGACCGTGGATCGAGATTCGATGATCCGACATAGGACCAGCGGTCGTCGATGACGAGGAGTTTGGAGTGATTGAACGCGCCCGTGGCACGCCAGATGCGGCATTGGTTTCTCAGTATCTGATCGAACTGCGCGGTCATTGCATGGTCGACAAGCGTCAGATTGTTGTTTGCGGGAACAATGATATCGACCTGTACTCCGCGCCGTGCGGCGGTCGTCAGCGCCGAAATCAGCTCCCTGTCCGGCAGGAAATAGGGGGACATGATGCGAATGGACGAGCGCGCGACCGAAAACGCGCCCATCAGCATCTTGTGGCTGGTCTCGATGCTGTTATCCGGCCCCGATGGCACCACGCGGCCAAACACCGCTGAGCCCGGCTTGCCCTCAGGAAGGGTGACATCCCAGACCGGACCATCAAGCAATTCACGGGTGGTGAACCGCCAGTCCTCAGCCGCAACTGTAAACAGATCAGCGACGAGCGGACCTCTCACCTTGAAATGGGTGTCACGCGATTGGCGGTCACCGAAAAACTCGGCGGTAAAGACTTCGCGAATGTTCATGCCGCCGGTAAAGGCTATCCGCCCGTCGACCACCAGAATCTTGCGGTGCGTTCTCAGATTGGCATAGGGCAGGCGCAATCCCATGATCACGTTGCCGTTGAAAACGGCGGCATGGATATCCGCTTTCTTGAGGCTCGGCATGATGCTGGGAACGGAATAACGCGCCCCGACCGCATCGACCAGCACCCGCACCTCGACGCCGCGGTCGCGCGCTTGCGCCAGGGCCTCCACAAAGCGCAGCCCGATCCGATCCTGATCGAAGATATAGGTTTCCAGAATGATGGATCGTTTTGCGTTGCTGATGGCTTCCAGCATGGCGGCATAGGCGATGTCGCCGGAGATGAGCGGTTCGATCTCGTTGCCCGTCGTCAGGGCGTTGCGGGTAACCCGGTCGCCTACGTTTTTCATGGCGACGAAACGGCGACCAAAACGCTCCACCACAAGATCATGGTCTGCATCGAAACGGGCGACGCGATCCATGATCGTGCCATGCATCAGCGAGCGCTGCTGGCCCAATGTACTGCGGCGGATGCGGTTGATGCCGGCGATTCCGTAAATCACGGCCCCCACGACGGGTGAAAGCAGGATCACGCCGACCCAGCCCAGCGCCGTGCGCACCTCCTGCTTCGTCATCGTCGCATGAATGGCGGCACTGGCACCCATGATGACAGATAGCGTCGCCAATATGTGGGGCCAATAAGTCGTAAACAGATCAATCATATAGGGAATATAATGGAGTTCGACTTTGCTGCAAGTCGGACGGCTCGCAGGCCGGGTAGCGATGTGTTAAGGCTTTGTCAGCTATAATCATTGCCAGAATTTCAACGAAACCGATGACCTCATGACCGTCAATCAGGACACATTTGCCGGAAATTGGCTGCCGATCGCAAGTCGACAGACTTGTAATCAAATCGGAATTATTTTACCACCGTGTCACATCCTGCAAACCGGTGAAACGCCATGCGTTTGAGACATATTGCGCTGCTTGCCTGTACCGCTCTCATGCTGGCAGGCTGTAACGAAACGCTCGAAACCGTCGAGCGGGACGTTTCCCATGTCAAAAACAAAGTCGAGTACCCGCTGTCTCCGTCCATTTTGGCCGAGATGGACAAGAAGAATATGGATCGCAATGCGCCGATCATGATCCGTATCTTCAAGGAAGAGGGTAAGCTCGAAATCTGGAAAGCCAAGCGCGACAATCGTTTCGATATGATCGCGTCATACGATATTTGCGCGTGGTCGGGTAAGCTTGGACCCAAGGTCAAAGAAGGCGACCGTCAGGCGCCTGAAGGTTATTATAATCTGACACCGGGGCACCTGAACCCGAATTCCAACTATTATCTTGCCATCAACACGGGTTTCCCGAACCGATACGATCAGGCCAATGGCCGCAACGGCACGAACCTGATGATCCACGGCGCCTGTTCGTCTTCCGGCTGCTATTCCATGACCGATGCGCAGGTGCTGGAAATCTACGGCTTTGCGCGTGACGCCTTCAAGGGCGGCCAGAAGACCGTGCAGCTTCAGGCTCTGCCGTTCCGCATGACAGCGGAAAACATGGCGCGCCACCGCAACAGCGAGCATTTCGAATTCTGGAAAATGCTCAAGGTCGGCTACGACAATTTCGAAGTCACCAAGCGCCCGCCCGAGGTCAATGTCTGCGAAAAGAAATACGTCTTCAACCAGCAGACGGCAGGCGGCCAGTTCAACGCCTCTGCGGTCTGCCCGCAGATGAGCACGCCGCCAGCGCTGGCGAGTGCGCTTTCAAGCTACGAGAAGACCTATGATGTTGCCTATGATAAGGCAGCAAAGAAGCTCGATGGCATGGTCTGGTATGATCCGAGCGAAGCCGAGCGCAAGGCGCTGGTTGCCGAAAAGCGCAAGGGACGCGAGCCTGCCTATGCGCCGACCGGCTCCGCCCTTAAGGCTGGCAAGCTGATGAAAGAAACAGAGTTTGCTGCGCTGATGGAGAAGAAGGCCGCAAAGGGTCTGACCGCTCCAGCTGCGACCGCCATTGCATCCTCCGCAAACCCGCGCGCGACGGTCGCTCCGACCGCGACGACGCAGCAGCCCGCAACGGCCCGTCCGGCAGCCCCAACTATGGTGGCTTCCGCAGCCCCGTCACCTTCGGGCCCGCAGGTCGCAGCGGCACAAAGTGTACCGGTTCCCGCTGTCAATCCACTGGCCTTCACGGCACAGCCATCTGCTGAAGACGCCCAGAAGAAACCGTTCTGGAAGTTCTGGGCCAAGGAATGACGGCGTCCGTTCAGGATATCTACGATTTAAGGGGGCTGAAATGCCCCCTTCCTGTTTTGAAAAGCCGCAAGAAACTGTCCACTATGAGCGCGGGCGAAGAGCTTTGGGTCGAAACCAGCGATCCGCTGGCCGTCATCGACATACCGCATATGTGCCGCGAAGACGGGCAAGATCTCCTGGAAACCGTCGCAACAGACGGTGGACACAGGTTTCATATCCGCAAGACATAAGCCGCATCAGACGCCGCGTTTGTTGCCCCACAGTAAAACATGCAGTTGCGGCAGCACGCGAACATCGAACCAGCGGTCGGCGCTGACCTTGTCCACCAGCCATAACATCCGGTCCATCACACCATCAATATCGACCACCGCATTGTCGTCATCCGGCGGCGGTGGCGTATGGTTTCCGGGTTGTAGGTAGACCGGAATATGGGGATAGCGTGACGACGCAGCCTTGGCATAGTCGTAATCGACATCATCGAAGATCACGAATTTCAACGCGATCTGCGGTGTTTGCCCGGCTGCATCAAGACAGGCTTCGAAAGCTGCCCAGTCCGTCTGCATGCTGCTGGAGGGTGGTTTGGGGCTGAGAACCAGATAGTCCAGATCGGCAAACCAGTCTTTCGCGATGCTCCCCTGTGTTTCCAGCGCGAAACGGTAACCTTCGCCGTGCCCTTTCTTGATCAAAGCCCCAAGTGGCTGAATGGCCGGGTTGCCGCCGGAAAGGGAAACGGTTAGCGGTTTGCCGCCGGAAAGCCGCGTCACCTCCTGCCAGATGGCATTGACAGACATGGGTTTCCAGTCATCCCGGTATTCGCTATCGACCGCATGCAGCGTATCGCACCACGAACAGCGGTAATCGCAGCCGCCAGTCCGCACGAAGACGGTGGGAACGCCAATCAGCAGACCCTCGCCCTGAATGGTAGGGCCGAAGATTTCACTGATGCGGATCGGGGCGTCTTTGCGGTCGCTCATGGCTGGGGCCGGGGCCGATATTCCGCCCAGGTCTTTGCGGTCTCGCTAACCCGCACGGCGCTGGTTTCCGGCAGCCGTTCCTTGCACCAGTCGTAGAAATGCTGGGCGAGACGCTCCGCCGTCACCATGTCATGACCGAGAACGTCGTTCAGGTGCCGGTGGTCGAAGTGGTCATCGATGTAATGCTTGAGCGGCGTAAGTTCCTGATAATCGCGAACGAAACCATGCTCGTTCAGTTCCTCACCCGAAAGCTCCACCTCGACGATGTAATTGTGACCATGCAGCCGCGCACATTGATGATCTGCGGGCAGGCCTTTCAGTTGATGCGATGCGGAAAAATGAAATTCCTTGGTGATACGAAACATTACCGCACCTCTTGCGCGGCATAGGCGCTGGTGGCAGCCTTCCAGAAATCTGGGTCTTCATAATCCGTTGGATCATCGACGCCAGCCAGATGAAACGCTTCGCGCCGTTCTACGCAGGTGCCACAGCGTCCGCAGTGGCGCGGTCCGCCCTTGTAGCAGGACCATGTGTCGGCAAAGGGGGTGTTGTGCTTTGCGCCATCGGTCACGATGTCGGCCTTGGAAACCGTGACGTAGGGCGCGAAAAGCTTGACGCTGGCATAGCCTTCCAAAGCGTGGCGCTGCATCTCGTTGAAACTGTCGATAAAACCGGGACGACAGTCCGGATAGATGAAGTGGTCGCCGCCATGGACCGCGATGGCCACGGCATCCGCCTGCTGGGCTGCTGCCAGACCAAAGGCGATGGTCAGCATGATGGCGTTGCGGTTGGGAACGACGGTGGAGCGCATCGTTTCCTCGGCATAATGGCCGTCGGGAACCTCGACATCATCCGTCAATGCGGAACCCGTCAGATGTTCGCCGATGGTGCTGATGTCGATGATGTGGTGCGGAACGCCGAGGCGCTCTGCGCAGTGCGCCGCAAAGTCCAGTTCTTTCTTATGGCGCTGGCCATAATCGAACGAGACGAGGGCTAAAAGTTCATGTTCCGCAGCAATTCTATGCGCGAGCGAAACGGAGTCCAATCCGCCGGAGCAGATGACGATAGTCTTCATAATTCAGGATCCCTTGTTTTGACCGGGTGGGCTGCGACCGGATTACGGTGCGGCTTCTAACCCATGTCGGGACCGTTGTGAAGGGGCGCGGACACGATCTGGCTCGCGCCTCCTTGAAAGGTTATGGCGTGACTATTCGACGATGATGGTCAAGGTGGTGCCGGTGTAAACCGGGCGGACCTTGACGCCATTGGCATTTATGGAGGCGAAAGAGCCAGTCAGGCCATCAGCCGACAGCACATCAAATCGCGTTCCCGCCGCTGGCGCATCGCCCTCGAAAGTCAGCTCAAGCGTGGCATTTTCTATGTCGGCCTTGCCCTTGATGTGCAACGCGGTTTTCTTTGCATCAAGAGAGAGAGTACCACCTGTCTGGCTGTAGTTACCGTTGATACCGACCGCATCGGATGCGGCAAGTTTCAGCACTCCGCCGGACACCAGAACGCTGCCGGTTCCGAGTGCGGTTTTGGACGCTGCCGCCAACGTCCCGTCTTTGAGAACAGTACCGCCGGAATAGCTGTTGGCACCAGTCAGCTCCAGTGCGCCGGTGCCGGATTTTTCCAGACGGCCTGTGCCTGCAATATCATTCGTCCAGCGGTCTTTGGTGTTGAATCCGCCAGCGGCTGCGTCCATCGCCACATTCACGTCGCCATCGAACGATCCATAGCCGGAAGCCGCGGATACGAGATTGATACGGCCCCAGCCATTGCTGTCATCCAGAAGAGGATAGCCGGACTCTATGCCGGTGGAAAAGAGAACCGCACGGCGTTGGGCAGCGTCGAGATAGGGGAGGCGCGTTTCCAGTAGGACTTCGGCACCCTGCGGCACGACCATGGCCAGGTTCGGAGCGGACAGATCACGCTTGAAAGAGTAGGTCATACGCTTGCGATAGTCAGCCTTATTGGTGCTCTCATCTGCGAAGCGGTCTGTGGCGATATCGGCGCTGTGTGCGAAGGCTTCGAGAGTCTGGCCCTGCGGCAAACGCTTGGTGAGATAGGCCTTCACCTCATCATGCGCGGCCTTTTTCACATCGGCCACTTTCGGGTCTTGCAAGACGGCAGCAGCAATGGCGGTGGCGGTGATGCGCCCGCCGATGACATCGAGTGGCGAGTGCATGCCTGCCACGATGCGGGTTTCGCCAAGCTGCGAGGCTTTTGTCAGCAGTTCGGAAAAACGCTCCGGTACGGCATAGGCATAGGCGATTGCCGCCAGATAGGCGGCATTGGTGTGGCCGCTTGGAAATCCACCATCCTTGGCACGACCACGGTTTTCGCGCGCATAGCGCAAGGCGGGCACGGTGACGTCAGGCTCAGACTCGTAGCGCTCGAATGTCTTGTCGCCGATGGTTTCAGTGCCGGTCTCGATCACCTCGCCCTTGGCACTCATGCGCCATGGACGTGGCGTGGAGTAAAAGTATTTGGAGGGCGAGGTCGTGCCCTCCGGGCCGCGCATCAGCGCCATGAAGGCGACGAAATTCTTCAGCTCCGAGTCCGGCGAACCTGCTTCGGTTCCCTTATCGTCTTCCCGCTTGGTGATGACCTCGTTGACGTTGAAGTTGCTCAGCGTGTGGTTGATGGTGGTGGTCGCACCAGCGCCCTCCCGATACCAATCCGCCAGCGGTCCCAGGCCTTCGATGACGCTGTAACCTTGCGAGCGACGGTCGTTGAGATAGGCGTCCAGAGCGGCAGCGTCCGTGCGGTTCTTTCCGGTGACGGAAAGCACGTAACGCATATTCTCCGTCCAGACGTCTGGGTTCAGGACTGTGACTTTGCTGTAGTCTTTCGGGCCATCGCCGTTCGCGCCGCCATTGGCCCAGTTCTCATCACCCAGCGTCCAGATGTGGTTGAAGCCGGACAGGATTTTGATGACGGGATTATCCTTGTCGTCATAGGCGTTGACGCTTTCGCCCTTGGCGTTCTTGCCCGTCTGGTTGTGATAGTTTTCCGCCACAGGCAGCGGATATGCGACCGAGGGTGCAGGGACGGCAATGCTGTAGCCGTTGCCGGAAGGCTCGGCAGCGTCAAACGCTTGCGCATGTGTTGCGATGCCGAATGCAGCAACTGATGCAAGCAGGGTTGAGCGGAAAAGTGGGAAATATGCGCGTAGCTTGGCCATGACAGCCTCCTCAATTCATTTATCGCAATATGTCTTTGCGAGACACGTCATAGCCGGACGTGAGTCGATGCTGGGCAAAATGCCCAGCGATCATGACAATTTGTTTACAGCGATTGACGAATGAGATGAATGCGGCTGCATCTCAGGCGATGCCCGCGTCGTCCGGCGCGGAACTCATCCGGTGGCGGCCGATGGGAAGCATGATCGGCCTGCCCGATGTGGGGTCGGTGATGATGCGGCTTTCAAGCCCAAAGACCTCACGCACATTCCGTTCGGTCAAGACCTGCTCCGGCGTGCCGATGACATGCAGACGTCCGGCTGCCATGGCCACCAAGTGGTCCGCATAACGTGCAGCGAGATTAAGATCATGCAGCACCATGACGATGGTCGTACCGCGCGTGCGATTGAGGTCCGTCAGAAGGTCCAGAACCTCTACCTGATGGCTGATGTCTAGAAAGGTGGTCGGCTCGTCCAGCAACAGGATTTCGGTTTGCTGCGCCAGCGCCATGGCAATCCACACACGCTGCCGCTGGCCGCCGGAGAGCTCATCGACGGGCCGTTCCGCCAGTTCAAAGGTCTTCGTCGCCTCAAGTGCGGCTGCGACCGCTTCATCATCCTTTGTGGTCCAGCGGGACAAAAGTCCCTGATGCGGGTGGCGTCCTCTGCTGACGAGGTCGGCAACGGTTATGCCTTCCGGCGCGATTGGCGATTGCGGAAGCAGGCCCAGCGTCTGCGCAAGCTTGCGAGGGGCCATGCTGTGAATGGATTTCCCGTCCAGAAAAACGTGCCCCCGGCGCGGCGAAATAAGCCGTGACATGGTGCGCAAAAGTGTGGATTTACCGCACGCATTGGCCCCGACAATCACCGTGATCTGACCCGGAGGAACGGTGAGATCGAGCCCATCCAGAATGACATTGTCACCATAACCGGCGGAAAGTTGGCTGGCGGTAAGGGAATGGGCTGTCAAAGCGAGCCTCCGGTCCGGTTGACGCGAATGATCAGGAAAATCAGATAGGGTGCGCCGAGTGCCCCGGTGACGACACCGACGGGATAGCGGCTTGGCAGCAGGAATTGCCCGGCATAATCCCCGGCCAAGACAAGCAGCGCGCCGATCAGGGCGGCGGGGATAAGCAATGAGCCGCTGGGTCCGACGACCCGGGCGGCAATCGGTCCTGCGAGGAAGGCGACGAAAGCGATTGGTCCTGTAACAGCTGTGGCAAAGGCAATCATGCCCACAGCGGCCACGATGACCACGATGCGGGTGACGCCGACCCGCACGCCAAGTGCTGCGGCAGTGTCATCGCCCAGCCGCAACGCTTCCAGATCACGCTGGCGACTCAGCAGCAGACCGCCGAAGATGGCAAGCCCCAGGAGCAGCGGCAGGACTTGAGAAAGCTGCGCGCCATTGACGCTGCCCGTCAGCCAGCGCATCGCCTCTTGCAGGTTCCAAGCGGGTGCTGTTGACAGAATATAGGCGATGACGCTTTCCAGCATGGCGGAGACACCGATGCCGACGAGGATAAGCCGTGTTCCGGCAACCCCATTGCGAGAGGATAGCGCATAGACCGACAAAGCGACTCCGAGACCGGCAACCACCGCGAAGACCGAGACGACTGGCCCTTTCAGCGACAGCACGACAATGGCGAACACCGCTGCCGCGCTGGCACCGGAGCTGATGCCAATGATGTCGGGGCTCGCGAGTGGATTGCGCAGCATGATCTGAAAGGCAACGCCGCCAAGGCCGAAACTGAGGCCTGCGAGAACGGAAAGCAGCGCTCGCGGCAGCCGCAACTGGCCAACGGTAAAGCTTGCCCCCGCCACATCTTCACCCAGCAGAACGCGCAGCACGTCCGCGGGTGGGGTCAAGGACTGACCGAGAACAAGGGTAAGCGAAAATATGGCAATCAGCAGCGTGGCAAGAACCGCAATCACCGTCATGCGTCGGCGCGCGTGTTTTTTGCGCTGTTCCACGATGGAATCGATGATCGGGGACAGCACCGTCATAGGTCACGTACCCGCTGGCGTCTGACGACCCAGATGAAAAACGGTGCGCCGATCAGCGCTGTTACAATGCCGACATCAAGCTCCGCCGGGCGGGAAACGATGCGCCCGACAATATCGGCGGCAAGCAACAGGCATGCGCCGCCCAGCGCCGAAAATGGCAAAAGCCAACGGTGATCGACGCCAACCAGCAGGCGGCAGAGATGCGGCACGATAAGCCCCAGAAAGCCAATTGGCCCGCAGACCGCAGTCGTCGCTCCGCAAAGCGTGATTGCCCCAAGAGCCGAAAAAGCGCGGGCGATGGCCACACGTTCACCCAGCCCGGCGGCAAGTTCATCACCCAAGGCGAGAGAGTTTAGTTTTCTGGCCGAGAGGAGGCTGATGAGGAAGCCGACGGCCAGAAAGGGCAATATGTGCGAAATACGGTCGAAGGTCGCGCCGCCAACGCCGCCGATCTGCCAGGACCGAATGCCGCCAGCGATGTCGTTTCGAGGCAGCACGACCGCGATGACCAGCGAAGAGAAGGCGACAGAGGTCGCTGCGCCAGCAAGTGCCAGCTTGAGAGGCGTCGCACCGCCGCGACCCAGCGAGCCTATCGTGTAAACAAAAACCGCCGAACAGCCAGCGCCAATGATCGCCGTCCAGATGAAGGCATTGGCTGAGGCGATGTTGAACCATGCAACGCCGATAACGACGGCCAGCGAAGCGCCCATATTTACGCCCAAAATACCCGGATCAGCCAGCGGATTGCGCGTGACGCCTTGCATGATTGCGCCGGAAAGCCCCAGCGCCGCGCCCGCGACCATGGCAAGCACCGTGCGTGGAATGCGAACCGCAACCGCCGCCTGACCGATATTCTCCACCTGTCCGCTAAGTGCCAAGAGAATGTCGCCCCAGGCAACATCACGCGTACCGACGGCGACGGATAGCATGCACAACAGAAAAAGAGCGGCCATCAGCGCCAGAAGCCAGAGTGATCTGACGCTGTTCGAGCGCTTCAGAAGGACACCCGGCGCTTTCTGCCTGACGTATCGAAACGTCATTATTGTTTTCCAGCCTTCTCCACGGCCTTGGCAAGCATGCCGACGTAGTCTTTCAAAATCCACGAAATTGAAAGCGGTGTCGGATTGGCTGCCGTGCCCAGCGGATTTCGACCCAGCATGACGATGGAATCATGCTCGACCGCGGGCATTCTGGACAGAAGCGGATCGGCCTTCACCGCGTCCAGCAGTGCTTGGCCGCCATAGGTCACGACGATATCCACGTCGTCAAACGCATCCACCCGCTCCGCGCTGACGCTCGAGGCAAACTGGCCGGGCGTCGTTGCTTCCCTGACGCTTTTGGGGGATGACAAACCGAGATCGGCGAAGAATTTCACGCGGGTATCATTGGCGGTATAGAAATTGACCGTGCTGAGATTGGTCGTGTCCAGATGGGTGACGAACATGGCCGATTTGCCTTTGAGTTGGGGAACCTCGGCAATGACTTCAGCAATTTCAGCTTCCGTGCGTTTGATCAGTGCCTCGCCTTCCTCGGCCATGCCGAGACCAGCGCTGTTGAAGCGGATCATGTCCCGCCAATCGGTTGCCCACGGCGATTCTGGATAGGCGACGACAGGGGCGATCTGGCTCAACGTGTCATAGTCGGCTTGGCTCAGGCCGGAATAGGCAGCCAGGATGACATCCGGCTTCGTCGCAGCGACGGCTTCGAAATCAATGCCATCGCCTTCATCGAAGAGAACGGGCTTGTCCGCACCAAGTGCCTTCAGCTTCTCCGCCACCCAGGGAAGAATGCCGTCACCGTCATCATCGCCGAAATTGGCCGAGGCAAAGCCGACCGGGATGATGCCCAGCGCTAGCGGCACCTCGTGGTTTGCCCATGCAACAGTCGCCACGCGCTCGGGCTTCTTGGGAATCGTGGTCGTGCCGAAGGCATGTTTGATGACGATGGGGTAGGAAGTGTTCTCCCCGGCCAAGGCGGCATTGCCCATCACAAGCGATAGAAGCGTTACAATCACGGGCGCAAAAGCGCGGACGAAGCGCAGCATTGGCGACACTCTCTCGACGTTAAAAGTTGACTTCAAGTCTCAGCTTCACTCTACAAGGTCAAGACCCATGTGGGAGAAGCGTCGCCAAGAGCGGCGAAGTTTCCATGGTTTTTTACAAAACCGTGGAATTGTACAATACCAGACTAACGCCCTCAAGTTATCAGCCCATCAAGGGGGGCAACTGGATTTTCACCCAGCTTGCCAGACACAGCAACATGAGTTCTGGAATTTGATCATGACCATCGAAACGACAAGCGCAGACCGAACACAGTCGCAACGCCGATATCGCAGCGCCCTCTTGCTCGGCTGCACAGCGCTTGTCGCCTTCGCCCCTGTGCGCCTGCTGGCTCAAGATGCCGCCGAACAGGGTGGTAGCACGGTGCTGGAGACGATCACGGTTCAGGGCACGGGTGGGGATGACGACGAGCGGTCCATCGTCGCCCGAAAGACGACTGGCGCTGGAAAGATGCCAAGTGAGGTGCTGACGACACCCGCCTCAGTTTCCGTCATCACCGCAAAAGAAATCAAAGAGCGCGCTGCGACAAGCGTCGAGCAGGTCGTGCAATACACCGCAGGCGTGGTTACCGATTTTTATGGTTCGGACGATCGATATGACTTCTTTGATATAAGAGGCTTCACGCCTTACACTTACCGAGACGGGCTAGCAATCGGTAGGACGTTTGCTGGAATTCGCGAAGAACCCTACGCATTTGAGCGGATCGAGGTTCTAAAAGGTACCAGTTCCTCTGGCTTCGGTGCGGCTGAGCCCGGTGGGTCAGTAAATTACGTTACTAAATTGCCAAAAAGCGAGCGGTTCGGCGAAGCTTATGTGACTGGTGGGTCGTTTAATCACAAAGAGGTCGGTCTCGATTTTGGCGACAATATTACTGACGACGACACATTATCATATCGTTTGACCGGCCGACTTCAAGATGCCGACGCTGAGTACGACCACTCTAAGGATAACGAGAAGTTCATCATGGGCGGTCTAACATGGCGTCCCACAGATGTGACAAGCCTGTCTTTTGTCTTCGATCACCTTAACAGAGATGGAGTACCTGGCAGCGGTGGCCAACCACTTGGTACGAATTTCGACAGAGACATGTTCTTTGGCGAACCTGATTACTATTTCAAGAATACCAACCGTAACACCTACAGCGTAATGTTTGACCACGATTTTGGTGGCGGCTTGAGCTTTGGCTCCAACGCACGTTACAGTAAATCGAGCGATGCATTTGGTAGTGCGTATCTTAGCAGAACGCGCACAGACGGCTCGAACATCGCGGACCGCTACTTTTTTGGTAGCGACAAAGCAACTGAGCAGTTTATCATCGATGCAAACCTGCTTTACGAAACGAATTTTGAAAATATTGAAAGCCGAACGCTTGCAGGCGTTGAATATAGCAATTTCGAATCTCAAACTGATGGATTATATATTCCAGCTGCATATCAAGCTGGTGGATCGACACCGCCTATCAACTGGCTAAATCCAATCTATTCGGGTGGACCGAATTCCACCACGCCGGACTCGAGTTCGACAAACGATCAGAAAAGTAAGTCCATCTATCTACAGCAGGACCTCACGTTTTCGGATAAGTTAACCGTGAGCTTTGGTCTCCGTAATGACTGGCTTGATCTTAGTCAGGAAGGCTGGTCTTTGAATCGTGCAACCGGAGTCGTGTCGAGTTCGTCCGGTTCAGACGATCATAGTGAGTTTACTAAACGCTTTGGTCTAAGTTATAAAATTACCGAAGAGTTAGCGACTTACGCCAGTTATGCTGAGTCCGTAGCCCCTCCCGGTATCGGAACAGAACCCACTACAGGTAAGCAATACGAAATCGGCGTAAAATATCGGCCGGATGCTTTTCCCGCATTGTTCACGGCATCTATTTACGATCTGACAAAGGGAAACATTACCGTTTATGACAGCGTAACGTATCTACCTGCTTCGGTCGAAAAGGTTCGGCATCGTGGCTTTGAGTTAGAAGCTAAGGCGGAACTCACTGATAACATCAACCTGATTGCAGCCTATAGCTACATCGACTCCAAAATCGAAGAGCCCGGCGGCTCAAATGATGGGCACCGTCTCATGCGGGTTCCCAAGCACCTGGCTTCCGTTTGGGCAACTTATACCCTGGAGGGTGAAGGTGCTCGCGGTGACATGACGTTTGGCGTTGGTGCGCGTTACACCGACAGCTATTTTACGAACATTCAGAATACAATCGCTTCGGAAAGCGCTGTCATATTTGACGCGGCGTTCACTTACAAAATCAAGGAAAACACGACACTGCAACTCAACGCCAGCAATCTGTTCGATGAAAAGCATGTCGCAAGTCAGGATAGCGGGGGGGTGTACTACAACCCCGGCCGTGCGATCTACGCGACATTGCGTCAGACCTGGTAACGCAAGAAGGTCCATCCGCCTAAATGCGGGTGGACCTTTTACTCGACCTGCCGCATACGCCGCCATGCGGCAGGTGTTTCACCCGCCACCTGCCGGAACGTTTTCGTCAGATGGGCCTGATCTGAAAAGCCGAGTTGGGCTGCGATGGCGGCGACGCTGAGGTCGCTTTCGGTTAGCATGCTCTGGGCGAGGCTGATGCGTTTGCCGAGTTGCCATTGCAATGGTGTTTTGCCCGTCGTTTGCTTGAAGACATTGGCAAACCAGCTTTCCGAAAGCCCGACCGTTTCCGCCATCTCGCCCACCGTCATGCGGTAATCGGCGCGTGCATTAACCACGGCAATGAGCTTGTTCATCTGCGCCTGCGTCAGTCTCGCATTCGTCTGCTCGATGGGCTCTCCGCCGATGTCGAGTAGACCGGTGACGATGCTGCCGACAAGGCTTTCTGCATAGATGGCATGTTTCGACGGCGTGGATACTTCATCCACCAGCAGGCTGGCCAATGCCTCGATGGCGCCTGCGTCCTGTATCTCCACGGGTCGCCGCAAGGCGGTAAGCGCGACTGAGGTTCCGACCGAGGGGGATAGATATTTCAGCATCCGGTCTTTGTGCAGATGGATATCGAGATGTGAGAAGCGATGGAAAGACGTAAAACTCGTCCATAGCGGAACGCCTGCGGGAACATAAATCGCTCTCTTCATCGGGCGATAATGTTCCGCAACGCTGCTGTCGCGGTTTGTCATGCGAATGTGGGATGAGACGTCGTTGAAGAAGATGACGATGCGAGGGTCGGGAGACAGGTAATAGCCTGTGGCGCCCGAATGTCCTTCCGCGTCCCAGAATACGCTGATCAGCCCATCCAGCCCACGCCATTTGGCGGGTCCAATAGCGCGGATGCCATCGGTGAAGCATGTCATCGAGTGGAGGTATGTCACAGTCGTAAACCTGTCTCATCGGTTTTCAAGACTGGCATTTTACGCGAATTCGTTGCAGTTCAGACGCCGCTCCGCCAGCTTTCAAGCAGCGACAATAGCGGAGAAAATTCGCGAGAATGGATGCCATATTATGATAAGAATTATCATGTTTATGGCTTATAGCAAGTTACGCAGGTCATAATAAGCTGATCATCATTCACGCACGGGAACCTAAAGCGTGAAAAATGGTGGTTATTGCCGCACATATTCTGGAAATCTCTCGCTGATCAAACCGGTAATCGAAAGAGTACCGGAGAGATGTTTGCGCAAGGCTGCCGCTGCTTCTGCCGGGTTTTCCGACCGGATACCATCGATGATCGACTGATGATCTCTCAGTACCGTCTGCATTTTTCCGGGCATGGGCAGGTTCAGCCGCCGCAGGCGATCCAGATGCACGCTTTGCCTGCGCACATTGGTCCAGAGGTCGAGGATATCCGCCCGCTCATAGAGTTTCCTATGAAACTCCCGGTCGGCGGCGTCGAAACTGTCATAGGTTTCCGGTGACGCGAAGATTTTTTGTTTTTCGAGAATATCGGTGAGTTCGGCGGCGGTGGCGGCAGGGCTGTCTTTCGTCAAACGCGTGACAGCCTCCAGCTCCAGTGAAAGCCGCAGAAACTGTGCCTGCTGGGCGTGGCGAATATCGATCTTGGAAACGACAGTCGCATATTGCGGGTAGACATCCACCACGCCGTCTTCCTGTAAGCGCATCAATGCATCGCGCACCGGTGTCTGGCTGACCCCGAACTCGAGTTGTAAAGACGCGCGCGACAGCACGGTTCCCGGAACAAGCTCCACAGTCAGAATGCGCCTGTGCAATATCTCGTAAATCTGAAGCGCCACCTGTCGTGAGCGATCCAGCATCGTGTCTCTGATCATGAGTTCTTCGACCTCTTCCAAGGCTTTACCTTAGAACCATTAAATCACAATTTCACCATTGATGCACTGATGTTTTAGTGCTTCAATGCATTTACGTCTTGAGGAGGGCAGGGGGACTTCGCTGGCTAAGGCCAGCTGTTCCTATGAGGAGTTACAGAGCAGGCATCATGGAAAAGAAAAAAACAGCAGACATGCTGCGCAGCGCACGGTGGTTCGCGCCGGATGATTTGAGAAGTTCCGGTCACCGGTCTCGAACCATGCAGATGGGTTATGCGCTTGAAGAATGGACGGGCAAACCCATCATCGCCATTCTCAACACCTGGTCGGATGCAAATCCTTGCCACGCGCATTTCAAACATCGCGTGGAAGATGTGAAGCGCGGCATTTTGCAGGCGGGCGGCTTTCCCTTGGAACTGCCAGCCCTGTCGCTTTCGGAAAGCTACGTGAAACCGACCACCATGCTATATCGCAATATGTTGGCGATGGAGGCGGAGGAGCTTCTGCGTTCCCACCCTGTCGATGGCGCGGTGCTGATGGGTGGCTGCGACAAGACCACGCCGGGTCTTGTGATGGGGGCGATCAGCATGGGCTTGCCCATGATTTATCTTCCGGCTGGGCCGATGTTGCGTGGGAACTATCAGGGAAAGCCCCTCGGTTCCGGTTCCGACGCATGGAAATATTGGGATGAGCGCCGGGCTGGAAATCTGACAGAAAATGAATGGGTCGAGGTAGAGGCTGGCATCGCCCGTTCTTACGGTCACTGTATGACCATGGGCACCGCCAGCACCATGACGGCGATCGCCGAGGCGCTGGGGCTGACGCTGCCGGGTGCCAGCTCCATTCCGGCGGCTGATGCTAACCACATTCGCATGTCGTCAGCCTGCGGCAGGCGCATTGTCGAGATGGTGTGGGAAGACCTGACGCCAAACCAGATCCTCACGCAAGCCGCCGTGAACAACGCCGTAGCCGTTGCGATGGCCACGGGCTGTTCCACCAATGCCGTGGTGCACCTACTGGCGATGGCGCGCCGTGCAGGCATTAAGCTGACGCTGGAGGATCTGGATCGCGCGGGACGGACTACGCCCGTGCTCGCCAATATCCGGCCCACCGGCAAAACCTATCTGATGGAGGATTTCTATTATGCGGGCGGTCTGCGCGCCCTCATGGCCAAGCTGGGCGATAGGCTCGATCAGACGGCGCTGACCGTTTCCGGACTGTCGCTGGGTGAGACGCTGAAGGGAGCGGAATGCTTCAATGATGATGTCATTCGCTCGCTGGATAATCCCGTTTATCACGAAGGGTCTCTGGCCGTTCTGAAGGGCAATCTCGCGCCGAATGGCGCCGTCATCAAACCGGCCGCCTGCGATCCCAGATTTCACAAGCACCAGGGCCCGGCACTCGTCTTCGACACATATCCGGAGATGAAGGCTGCGGTGGATGATGAAAATCTCGATATCACGCCGGATCATGTCATGGTCTTGAGGGGTGCGGGGCCGCAGGGTGGGCCGGGTATGCCGGAATGGGGCATGCTGCCCATTCCAAAAGCGCTGTTGAAACAGGGGCATCGCGATATGCTTCGCCTGTCCGACGCACGCATGAGCGGCACCAGTTACGGCGCCTGCATTCTGCACGTCTCGCCGGAGTCCCATGTTGGCGGACCTCTGGCGCTGTTGCGCAATGGCGATATCGTCAAGATCGATCTTGAGGCGCGCACCATCGACATGCTGGTAGACGAAGATGAGCTTGCCCGCCGTCGTGCCGACTGGGTCCAGCCAGCCGACAAGATTGGCCGTGGTTATGGCTGGATGTTCGCGCGCCACGTTGCGCAGGCCGATACGGGCGCGGATTTCGATTTTCTGGAAACGGGCTTTGGCAAGACCGCTGCCGAACCCGATATTTATTGATAGGGATAAGATCGATGACAGATTACGTTTTGAGCGACGCCACCCGCCAGAAGCTGATGGGCGTGGCGACACCGACCATTGCCACGGCGCTTTTCAAGCGCGGACTGCGCAACCAGTTCATTCAGGATGTGCGACCGCTTTCTGCAAAAAAACGAAACATGGTCGGGCAGGCGTTTACGCTGCGCTATATTCCGGCCCGGGAAGATTTAAACCCGCTGAGCGTTTTTCAAAACCCTGAACATCCGCAGCGCGCAGCTGTCGAAGCCTGCCCGGCTGGACAGGTTCTGGTGATGGATAGCCGCAAGGATGCTCGGGCAGCATCCGCTGGGTCCATTCTGGTTTCGCGTTTGATGGTGCGCGGCGCTGTGGGCGTCGTGACGGATGGCGGCTTTCGGGATAGCCCTGAAATTGCCGATCTTGACATCCGCGCCTATCACAACAGGCCGTCTGCCCCCACTAATCTGACGCTCAATCAGGCCATCGACATCAATGTGCCGATTGGCTGCGGCGATGTCGCCGTGTGGCCGGGAGATGTCATTGTTGGTGATGATGAGGGCGTTATCGTCATTCCAGCTGCAATTGCCGATGAAATTGCTGATGAAACCGTTGAAATGACTGCCTATGAGGACTTCGTCACCGAAAAGGTTTTGGGTGGAGCCACCATCATTGGCCTCTATCCCGCAACAAGCGACGCGCCGCGTCAGGAATTTGCGGAATGGCGTAAAGCCAAGGGTCGCTGAATCTATTGGCTAGACGACAAACCACACGATTTTTCGCGTGGTTTGTCGTCCCACAAATCCACATGGAACCAAAAGACGATCTTCGATGTTGTTGAGGCATAAAGCTCAATACATTCAGGAGATTATTGATGAGACGGGTTGCCGTTGGTGCCGCCGTGGGCGTTGCTCTGTGTTTTGTTACCGCCGCTGTGGCTCAGGATATTGAAGTCAGCAGCCTGGATATAAAGCAGACAAGCATGAAGCACGAGAACACGCAGCCTGTTGCCAAGGATCCGCGCTACATTGTTGATGTCAGCGGAAAACAGGTTCGTCTTGTGGGGCCTCGGTTCTTTGCTGATAATTCCAATGAAGTTGAACTCCTCGGTCGTGCGCAAGCTCTCCTGCGGGAAGAAGCCAGGTCTGAAATCGCGTCTCGATAAGAAGCTTACCCGAAATATGAAGCGGCCAGTGCTGAGGGCAATGCCAGTATGAAGAATTCTCCTGCGGATCAGGGCGCGAAAACCGATCCGAAATGGCGCCTTATCCGGCAGGACGATGCCGAAGCGGGAAAGCCGACATTTCCTGAATTGTTTTTTGATCTCGTATTTGTATTTGCGCTCATTCAGTTGTCCCACACCTTGGCTAAGGATTTCGGTTCGACGGCCCTTCTGGAAGCAGCACTTCTTATCCTTGCGCTCTGGTGGCTCTGGATTCAGATCACCTGGCTCACAAATCTCCTGAATACCGAGGCCGGGCTTGTCCGCCTTTTCCTGTTTTCAATGATGTTTACAGGGGTTTTGCTTGCCATAGCCTTGCCGAAAGCTTTTCAGGAACAGAGCCTTATCTTTGCGGTGATTTATAGCGGTATGCAGATCATGCGTTCGCTTTTCGCCCTTTATGTTTTCAAAGGCGTGGATCACGAAAACTCGCTAACCTTTGCGCGAATGGCCTTGTGGCTTGGTATCTCCAGCATCTTCTGGATCGCAGGCGGTCTGTCGGGCACTCTTTTCTGGCAAATCGGATTTTGGGCCGTCGCCATCGGTATCGAGTATCTAGGGCCAGTGACGAAGTATTATTTCCCGGGACTAAAGACCGGCAAGGATGAAAGGCTGCATCTTTCGGGAGAGCATCTGGCGGAACGTTGCGCGCTGTTCGTCATCATCTGCCTGGGCGAAACGATCCTCACCACCGGTCGCACCGCAACCGATTATATGAATTCCAGCCTGACCTTCGTCGTGTTTTGCTCGGCCTTTGCCAGCACGGTTTTGATGTGGTGGATTTATTTCCATCACGGGCAGGAAAAGGTGTCTGAAAAGGCTGAGGAAACCGCAGAGCCGGAAAAGATTGCGCAGAACCTCTTCAACTACGGTCATTTGCCAATCGTGGCCGGCATCATCCTCACGGCTGTAGGTGAAGATTTCAGCCTGTCGCATAGCCATGAGCATTCCACACTGCGTGAGGCGCTGGCGATTGTTGGAGGGCCGATCCTTTTTCTGGCAGGAAATATCGGGGTGAAGATCGCGTCTTCCCACATTCGCCCGGTATCGCATTTCGTCGGTATCGCTGTGCTTGCCGTGTTGCTGCTTTTGCAAGGCATGCCGCTTTACGCTCTGCAAATCTCCGCCGTAAGCGTCCTTCTACTGGTCGCAGTCTGGGAGTATCTCGCCTTGAGAAAGAGTGCGCCAAGCGCGGCTTAAGGCTGCGTAAGCATTCCGCTTGCCAAGGCTCGAAATGCATCAAGCGCTTTGGGCAGCACGGCCTGTGGCTCGTCACTGGCGGCAACCCACAGGGCCGCGTTAAGGGCGGCACCATTCAGCAAGCGCGAGGCAGCTTCCGGGTCCACCGGCCTGACGGTGCCATCGGCAATCAAAGCCTCCATCTTCTCCATTGTCGCTTTCAGACAGCTGTTCTGGCTTGGCCATTTGGAGGGGTCACCGAGGACGGCTGGTCCATCCAGAAGCACGATGCGCTGAACCTCGCCTTCCAGCGCCATCTCGATATAGGCGATGCCTTCCGCCATCAGAGCGTCCCAGTCATTTTTCTCACGCATTCCTTGGGCCTGCGCCCTCGCTGCCAATTCTCCGTCAATTTCATCGACAACGGCCTGGAGCAATCCGGTCTTGTCTCCGAAGTGATGATAGAGTGCTCCGCGCGTTAGGCCAACGGATCCGGTCAGATCGTCCATGGAGGCGCCTGCAAATCCTTTTTCCGCAAAGGTCTTACGCGCTGCTGAAATGAGCTTGCGCCTCGTTTCCATTATCATTTCTGAACGCGTTTTTCCGGCCATTCTCAATTCCAATAAAAGGCATACGTGGCGTATGTAAGTTGACATACGCCACGTATGTTATTATTTGGCATACGTGACGTATATCAAAGCTCGACCTCGCTTGAAAGCGAAACCGATATCAAGGAGAAAATGATGACAAATAGACAGGCTATTTTTCCCGAGAACCGCCACGCACTCTATGAAAAGCATGGATACTCCGCCGCCATCCGCTCCGGCGATCTGCTCTTCGTTTCCGGTCAGGTCGGCAGCCTTGCTGATGGTTCGGCAGAGAAAGACTTCCGCAAGCAGGTGGAGCAGGCCTTCACCAATTTGAAGGCCGTTCTGGCCGCTGCCGGCTGCACGCTTGATGATATCGTGGATGTTACGACGTTCCACACCGATCCCGAGGCGCAGCTCGAAACGGTCATGGACGTGCGCAAAACCTTCATCGGGGAGCCGCCTTATCCGAACTGGACTGCAGTCGGAGTAACATGGCTCGCTGGTTTCGATTTCGAGATCAAAGTGATCGCACGTATTCCAGGTGCCTAATCAATATCGCTGCGGCAGCAGATGATTGCTGCTGGCGCGGCGCGTTTTTCGCTCAAGCGAGGAAACGAGTTTCAAACGCTTCCAAAGCAATTGGTCGCCCGAAATAATAGCCTTGAAAGGCGCTGCAGCCGCATTCGGTCATGAAGCGCAATTGCTCTTCGGTTTCGATGCCTTCGGCGAGAATGTCCAGACCCAGATCATGCCCCATCTGGCATATGTTTCGCGCCATCAATGCCCCCCGTTCGGTCGTTGTCGCACGCACGAAGCTGCGATCGATCTTCAACTGCTGAAGGGGAAGCTGGCGCAAATAGCTCAAAGACGAGTAGCCCGTACCGAAATCATCGAGCGCAATGCCGATGCCCTTGTCTTTCAGGGCCTTGATCTTGTCTATGAGTTCGTTGACCTCGGACACGAACATCGTCTCGGTCAGTTCCAGTTTCAGCGACCTTGGCGCAACCGCGGATGCTTCGAGCGCCGACATGACATTCGCTACGAAATTTTCCTGGAAGAACTGATCCGGGCTGACATTGATCGCCAGAACAATGTCTTTTGTCTCATCCTTCGTGGCCCACTTGGACAGGGTTTCAATCCCCTTGCTCAGAACCCAGCCACCCACCTCGGGCATGAGACCGGCGCGTTCCGCCAATGGAATAAAATTATCTGGCGCGACATAGCCAAGGCGTGGATGCTTCCATCTGAGCAGCGCTTCCGCACCAATCAGACGACCGGAACGATCGACTTGTGGCTGAAAGAACAGTTCGAGCTGCTCCTTGGCGACTGCTGTGCGCAACTCGCGGACAAGCCTGCTATCGGGACCGAGCTTTCGCTGCAGAAGCAGGATGCCGCCGCACAATACGGCACTCGCAATCGCCGCGTGGGCCCAGGCCGTAATCGTTCGAATTTCATCCGGCAATGGTGTTGCGAAGCTAAATCGCATCGGGCTTGCTGAAAATAGTATGAAGCCCAGAATGGATGTAATGATTATTCCAAGCTGAAGGCGCGTTGGGTCCAGCTGAAGATTCGCGAAGCCAGCCAAGGCGATGATCAACAGGTAAATATGCGAAACTCTAGGGACTGAATCATCAGGCACATCAAAGAGCAATGAAAAGCAGACAATGAATAAAACGCATGCGACTTGAGAGACCAGCATGCCGGAGGATATGTGTCCCCGTTTTGCTGCTATCCATCCCGCAAATATGATGGCGCACAACAATCCTTCGATCATTACCAGTGGCCAGTGCTGCATCAGCACAAAAACCACCAGCCACGCTCCGCTCACCGCGACGCCAACGGGAAGAGCGATACGACAGATGAATTGAAGGTGCTGAAAATGCTGTTTTTGAGTCAGGTAATGGTTGGTGCTGGGTGATTTAAACAATGGAACTCGCCACATGCTGATTGTGATGAGCTTATCAGGAATAACGCATGAAATCGACTGAACTCAGAAAATTATTTTGCATCCGATAAACTATTTTATTTTTATTGACGGATTTACTAAGATTTTAAGTGTTTGCATCGAAAGGCGTAGGAAAACTCAAAGTATCGTTCGCAAAGTGCATCTGGTGGATATTTCAACAATGCTCTGTTTTTCCCGAATCGCGACTCGTAAGGCAAAATTTAAAGGCTAGTTTCCCTTCAATTCATGCTTCTACTGCATTAATGCGCTTGAACGCAATCGTCACCTTCATGCCGTGACCGAGCTCGGATTCTACATCAATTTCTGCTTTGGCGTTTCGCCGCACCGACTCAACAATCATGGCGCTCAGTTTACCGCGCTTAGGCCAATCCGCTGCGTCAGAAAGTCCTACACCGTCATCCGTGACGATGATCTTGCAGCCTTCGTCATCCACAGTGCAACGGACGCCGATCAGGCCGCCATCGCGACCGACGAATGCGTGTTTCAGCGCATTGGTCATAAGCTCGTTGATGACGAGACCGACGGGCATAGCCACGTTGACCGACACCGGCCATGTATCGATCTTCAGTTCCAGCCGAATTCCCTCGACGGCGTGAGCGGCCATGACCGAAGACGCGATCTGGCTGACATAAATGCCCAGATCGACAGTCTCGGTTTCCTTGCCGCCATATAGGGATTTATACAGGATCGAAAGTGCGTCGATGCGGCCTGCCAATCTGCCAAACTGTGCGCTTTCTTCCTCGCTTTGAACATTGCGGGCTTCCATACGGATCAGCGCGGTGATCATCTGGAGATTGTTCTTTACGCGGTGTTGCAGTTCCTTCAGCAACACGTCCTTTTCGGCGACTGTCTCGCTCAAGACAGCGGTGACGTCGGCCCTGTCGCGTGCAGACATGGCCAGCAGCCGGAACAGCGGCTTTTCGGAGTCGTCGACAATCGTGTTCGACCAGACGTCGACGACACGGGTCGCCTCTTCCGTTTTGATGGTGAACGCACCGAGATATTCCTCATTTTCCAGCAGGGCATCGGAAAGCTCAGGCCCGTCAACCAGTGGTGCGCTTGAAGGAAGGATCGACCACGGCTTGCCTTGAATGGTTTCGGCGGTCAGATCCGTCAGGCGCTCGAATTCGATGTTGCCGTAAACGATAAGCTCTTCCTTGCCAAACTCCGCAACCGCCACTGCGAATGGAACATGGTCGAGAAACTGCCGGAACCGATCGTCATCCAGCGCTTCGGCAAGATGCGGTAAATCGGCGATGTTGGCAGGTGTCGGCGGCAGGTTGTCTGTTTCATTCATAAGGAAATGCTTTCGGTGAACGCCAACCCATATCACGGCGTCTACACTCCTCACACTGGTTTTTACGAGCGTCCGTGTGAGCCCATTTCCGCTGAAACTGCGGCTATCGCTTTCTCTTCAGCTCATCGCGGTCGATGCCGAAATGATCCAGGATCATGTGGACGTTTCGGCGGTGCGACTTGAAATAGACATCGAACACGTCGCCGACGAGCGGGAAACTGCCGATGACCGAATCTGCAGCGACATTGCCGAGCATGCGGATGAGTTTTTCGCGCGGCACGCCAAGCCGACGGGCTTCGTTGACGATGTAAAGACCGACAAGCGCGCCAGCACCATCTCCGATGAGAGGCACCAGACCCATGATGGAATCTGCACCAAAGCGAATGCGGGTGCCGGGGATGCCGATTGCCGTATCCATAAGACGGGCAATGCCGGACAGACGCTTCAAGCGGCGAAGTCGCTGTGCGCTATCGATGAATTCGTCGGAGGCACCCTCAGCTGCCCGGCTCGCATTCCATGTTCTCGTTGCCATTTGACACTCCTACACGGAAAACAGAAATCCATGTCCGCTATAGATGAATGGGGTGGGGGAGGGCCTCATTCAAGAGTGGGGGCACGAATAGCTTTGTCGGCTCAACAAAACAAAGGCTCACCGTCAGACGCCGAGATAGCGATCCTGAACATCGGCGGCCAGATCGCCGCTCGTTCCCTGCCAGACGCTTCGTCCGTTTTCAAGAATGACGCAGCGGTCGGCAACGGGCAGAAGTTCAGTTAGTGTCTTGTCCACCACGAGAATGGACAGGCCTTCGGCTTTGAGCTGGCGTATCGCCCGCCAGATATCCTGCCGGATGACGGGGGCGAGGCCTTCTGTCGCTTCATCGAGGATGAGAAGCAGCGGATTGGTCATCAAGGCGCGGCCGATGGCCAGCATCTGCTGTTCGCCGCCGGATAGCGATTTGGCCATCTGGGCATGGCGCTCCTGTAGGCGCGGGAAAAGCGCATTGACCTTTTCCAATGTCCATGGGCCGGGTCTCGCTGCCGCGACCAGATTTTCGTGGACGGATAGATTGGGGAAACAACGCCGCCCCTCCGGCACAAGGCCGACGCCCAGACGCGCGACCTTGTAGGGCGCGAGACGGTCGGTTCCTTTACCGCTGAACGAGATGCGACCGGTCTTCGGCGGCATGAGGTTGCAGATCGACTTGATCGTCGTCGATTTGCCCATGCCGTTGCGGCCCATCAGCGCCACGACTTCGCCTTCGGCCACGCTGAAATCGACACCGAAAAGCACCTGGCTGGCACCGTAATAGGTGGTGATATCCTGCACATTCAACAGCATCAGGCATGATCTCCAAGATAGGCGGTGCGGACTGTCGGGTTGTTGCGGATTTCATCCACCGTGCCCGTTGCGATGACCTTGCCGTAAACGAGAACGGAAATCCTGTCTGCAAGCGCAAAGACCGCATCCATATCGTGTTCCACCAGCAGGATCGGCGCTTCGTGACGCAGCGTATCGAGGAAGCCGATCAGCTTTTTCGACCCTTCCGGCCCCATGCCCGCCATCGGCTCATCGAGCAGGAAGGCTTTTGATTGAAGCGCCAGCGCCATGGCGATTTCCAGCTGTCGCCTTTCACCATGCGAAAGTTCGGCGGTCGGCAGGCGCGCGCGATCAGCAAGGCCGACCCTTTCGAGAATCGCCATAGATGGATCGACCAGCGATTTGTCCTGCATGACCGGTTTGAAGAAACGAAAGCTCGTCCCCTGCTTAGCCTGCACCGCCAACATGACGTTGCGCAGTGCAGAAAATTCCGGTGCGAGCGACGATACCTGAAATGTTCGCCCCAGCCCGCGTTGTGCGCGCTCAGCGGTGTTGAGCGCACCGATATCTTCACCGGCAAAGCGGATTGTGCCGGAATCCTGTCTAAGCGTGCCGCAAATCTGGTGAATGAGCGTGGACTTTCCAGCGCCATTGGGACCAATCAGCGCGTGAATTTCGCCGGTGCGAAGATCGAGCGTCACGCCATCCGTTGCGCGCAGCGCGCCGAAATTCTTGACGAGATTGTCTATCTGAAGAACTGCGTCAGCCATGTTTTGCCTTTCCGGCCAAAAGGCCGAGCAAGCCACCCCGGGCAAACAGCACTACACCGAGAAGGATGAGCCCAAGAAAGAACTGCCAGCGTTCTGTCAGTCCGCCCAAGGCGAATTCGAAGGCCACGAATAGGGCGGCCCCGGCAAGCGGGCCAAACAACCTTCCCGTTCCGCCGAGAATGATGAGGACGATCAATTCACCTGACATGTGCCAGGACAGCATTGAGGGGCTGACGAAGCGGTTGAGATCGGCATAAAGCGCGCCAGCCAGAGCGGTGATCATAGCCGAAATGACGAAGCCCACGAGGCGGATGCGGTAGGGATGGATGCCGACGGTCGCAACGCGGGTTTCGTTTTGTCGGGCCGCCTGCAAGGCTGCCCCGAAGCGGGACGCGCGGATCAGCGCGAAGAGGCCGATGGCCGCGATCAGCACCACGTAACTGACGAGGAAGAAGCTGAGCGGCTTCATGGTGTTGATGCCCGGGAGCTGGTTGCGCACCAGAATAGACAGGCCATCCTCACCGCCATAGGCAGGCCATGAGATCGCGAAATAATAGACCATCTGCGCAAAGGCGAGGGTGATCATGATGAAGTAGACACCGGTCGTGCGAAGGCTGATGAGGCCGATCAAAAATGCGACCAGACCGGATGCACAGGCCGCAACGATCCAGATGACCGGCATCTGTACCGTGCCGGGCAGGCCGAAGACCATCGGTTCGCCGGAAAAGCCGTGGCTTGCGAGAATACCGGCAGCATATCCACCGATGCCGAAAAAGGCAGCATGACCGAAGGATACGAGGCCTCCAAGGCCGAGCGCTAGGTTGAGGCCGAGCGCGGCCAATGCCAGAATGGCGATGCGCGTGGCAAGTGTCACGTAAAAGGGTTGGCCGAGCGCGTTTGCGGCCAGCGGCGCTGCCAGTAGCAAGGCAGCAAGCAGCAGATTGACTGTGTTTTCACGGGTCAGCATGGGGCCTCACGCATGGGCTGGCGGAAAGAGCCCGCGCGGTTTGACAGCCAGAATTATGGCCATGACGACATAGATCAGCATGGATGCCGCAGCACCACCGATCATGCCTGCCTGCGACGGATCGACAAAAAGACTGAGCAGTTGCGGCAGCAAAAGGCGTCCCAGCGTATCGGTGATGCCGACCAGAAGGGCGCCATAGAGCGCACCCTTGATGGAGCCGATGCCGCCAATGACGATCACGACGAAGGCGAGGATCAGCACCGGTTCGCCCATGCCGACCTGCACCGATTGCAGCGCGCCCACCAGCGCACCGGCAAGACCTGCCAGAGCTGAACCGAGCGCAAAGACCAATGTGTAGAGCGTGCGGATATCCACACCGAGTGCCCCGATCATCTCGCGGTCGCTTTCGCCAGCGCGAATGCGCATTCCGAGACGCGTCTTGCCGATGAGGAGGTAAAGACCGAGCGCGACGAATGCGCCGACGGCGATGATAGCCAGACGATAGACCGGATAGCTCGCATCGCCCGGCAGCGTCACCGCGCCTTGCAGAAGCGGCGGGATATCGAGGTAGAGCGGGAAAGATCCGAATATCCAGCGGGTGCCTTCCGAAAAGATCAGGATGAGCGCAAAGGTGGCCAGAACCTGATCCAGATGGTCCCGGTCATAGAGTCGCCGGATAACGGCGAGTTCGACAATCGCACCAGCCGCTGCCGCACAGATGAGGCTTGCGACGAGGCCAAGCCAGAATGAGCCGGTCCAGGCGGCGACGGTGGCGCAAGCAAATGCGCCAACCATGTAGAGCGAGCCATGAGCGAGGTTGATCAGCCCCATGACGCCGAAGATCAGCGTCAACCCGGCAGCCATGAGAAACAACATGACGCCGAGCTGGATGCCGTTCAGCAACTGTTCGATAGCAAGTGCAATGGTCACGCTGTGGCCTTAGATCTTGCAGTCTTGGGCGTAGGCGTCACCGTGATCGGAGAAGATTTTCTCAACCGTCTTGTTGGTCAGCACGCCGTCTTTCTTCACCACTTCGGTGATGTAGAGATCCTGGATCGGATGCTGGTTGGTGTTGAACTTGAAGTTGCCGCGCGGAGACTTGATATCGGCCTTCAACAGTTCGGCGCGGAAAGCGTCTGTATCCTTGACGCTGGCCTTGGCAGCAGCAGACAAGATCAACTGTGCCGCATCGTAAGCCTGAAGGGCATAGATGGACGGCAGGCGGTTATATTCCTTTTGGAAATCGGCAACGAATTTCTTGCTGACCTCGGTATCGAAATCCGGCACCCACTGGCCGGATGCCTTGGCGCCAATGGCCGCATCACCAATGGCAGGCAGAACATCCTGGCTGAAGGAGAAGCCGGGGCCCATGACCGGAATTTTGACGCCCGACTGTGCAAACTGCTTCATGAAGGCAATGCCCATGCCGCCGGGAAGGAACGTGAAGATGCCATCGGCACCGGATGCGCGCATCTGGGCAATTTCGGCGGCATAGTCCGTCTGTCCCACCTTGGTGTAGACCTCGGAAACCACCTCACCCTTGTAGTAGCGCTTGAAGCCAGCCAGCGAATCCTTGCCTGCCGGATAGTTCGGCGCCAGGATGAACATCTTCTTGAAGTCCTTGTTGGCATATTGGCCCATGGCTTCGTGAAGATTGTCGTTCTGATATGCGGCGTTGAAGTAAAGTTTGTTGCAGCCCTTGCCAGCCAGTGCTGCCGGTGCGGCATTGGTCGAGACATAGAACTTGCCCTGTGCGACGGCGCCCGGAACGACGGCCATCAACAGGTTCGACCAGACGATGCCGGTCAGCACATCGACATTGTCGCTCTGGATCATCTTGTCGGCAATCTGGACGGCGAGTTCCGGCTTCTGAGCGTCGTCTTCCGTCACAACGGTGACGTCCTTGTTGCCGGACTGCTTGATGGCCAGCATGAAGCCGTCACGCGTATCGACGCCGAGACCCGCACCGCCGCCCGAAAGCGTTGTAATCATGCCGATTTTCAGCGGTTCGGCCACGGCCAGGCTGGATACGCCAAGGCTGAGCGCCATCGTGGCGGTGACAAGCATCTTCCTCATTGAGATATTCCCCTTTTTGGTTTTCTACTCTGCCCGGCTGGCTGCCGGGTGGAACCATTACCTTCCACAAACACGGAAAGACTTGCAATGTCACAACATGACGAAAGTTGGATATAAGCCGATTACATCGTCTGAGCGGGCTTCAGTCTGAAGCGCTGGATTTTGCCGGACTCGGTTTTCGGCAAGGCATCGGTGAAGGCGACAGAGCGCGGATATTTATACGGCGCGATGACGGCCTTCACATGCTCTTGCAATTCTTTCGCCATCGCATCGCTGGCTTCATATCCCGGCCCAAGCACGATATGGGCCTCAACGATCATGCCGCGCGCGTCGTCGGCAGCGCCGATAACCGCACATTCCGAAACGGCGGCGTGTTTGAGAAGCGCTGCCTCGACTTCCGGACCGGCAATATTGTAGCCGGCGGAAACGATCATGTCGTCGGAGCGGGCGGCGAAATGGAAATAGCCATCGTCATCCTGCACGAACGTATCGCCCGGCAGGTTCCAGCCATTGCGAACGAATTTCCGCTGGCGGTCGTCGGCAAGATAACGGCAGCCGATTGGTCCTTTGACGACCAGATGGCCGGGCGTACCGCGCGGCACCTCGTTCATGTCGGCATCCACCACCATCGCCTCATATCCGGTCAGCGGCTTGCCGGTGCATCCCGGTTTGAAATCGTCCTGGCGGTTGGAGATGAAGATATGCAGCATTTCTGTGCCGCCGATGCCATCAAGGATCGGCTTGCCGGTCTTCTTCACCCATTCGTCAAAGACCGGCGCGGGCAGCGTTTCTCCGGCGGAAACGGCAATTCTGAGCGAGGACAGATCGGCGCCTGCATCCATCGCGGCCATCATTGCGCGATAGGCGGTGGGGGCCGTAAAACAGATTGTCGCTTTGTAAGTCTCGATGATCTCGATCATCTTGGGCGGCGTGGCCGTTTCCAGAAGGGCGGCACTCGCGCCAAAACGCAAAGGGAAAACGGCGAGGCCGCCGAGGCCGAAGGTGAACGCCAAGGGTGGCGAGCCGACGAAGATATCCTCCGGCTGAACATTCAGCACTTCCTTTGCGTAGGCATCGGCAATGATGAGAATATCGCGGTGGAAATGCATCGTCGCTTTGGGGACGCCGGTTGAACCGGAGGTGAAGCCGAGCAAAGCGACGTCATCGCGGCCGGTTTTGACCGCTTCGAACCGAACCGGCTTGTTGAGTGCTGCCCGGTCCAGTTCGGCATCATGGTTGGCGGTGCCATCGAAACCGATGACCTGGGTCAGGTAGTCGCTTTCCTTGGCCGCCATCACCAGCTCATCCATCAGGCGGGTGTCGCAGAGCGCGATGGTGATTTCGGCCTTGTCGATGATCTTGGTCATCTCGCCAGCACGCAGCATGGGCATGGTGTTGACGACGACCGCACCTGCCTTCATCGCAGCCAGCCAGCACGCGACCATGGCAGGATTGTTGGCGGAGCGGATCAGAATGCGGTTGCCCGGCTTGACGCCATAATCCTCGATCAGCGCCCGGGCGATGCGGTTCGTCCAGTCGGCAAGCTCTTTGTAGGTGCGACGACGGCCGTTGCCGATGAGGGCGGTATGATCGCCGAAACCGCGCTCGACCATCCGGTCGGTCAGCTCGACGCCTGTATTCATCCACTCGGGGTAATCGAACCCATCGAGCTTTATTTCCGGCCATTCTTCGAAGGGCGGAAGATTGTCGCGGGCAAAGGTATCCTGATGGCCTGACGGTCCCAGCATAGTTATGTTCCCAGTTATTCTTATCGATGTGGCTTTTTGCCTTTTGTCCAGAATTGCACCGGAATTTGGCTCTGGCAAGAGAGAAAGTTTAAGTTTGTAATATTTTTTTTGAAATCTTAAATTGGAATCCTGGCGTTTAAAATATATGCAAATTTGATTGCCTACACGCCGATTTACCGGGCAATGAGATTTTTGAGATGCGCCGGAAATTCGTTGTTTTTAAAGGATATTTTGAGGCTAGTTGGCCTTAGTGCTTTGTTGCCAAAATCTAGTTCAGGCATTCTGCATCCTGCCGAGGCAAACATGCGTCGGCGCTAAAGAGCAAGTTCTTTTGATTTTAATGGTGGTGGCAGAGCGCCAGATAAGAACATCGAGATTTGAGCAAGGCTCTGTGTCTCTTACACGCTCGTGGAGGCTGCCCATAACTGCGCTAAGGATTGACGCGTGTCAGGTAATCAAGCCGGGGATACTGCCTTTAAAGGTCGTCGCCTTCATCGGCAGAGAGATGGTTGTGCGCCGACCGTTTGACCTGTCCAACATGGGTGAGAAGGCCGGAGACCACGATGGGGTCCACATCCGCCATCATGTCTTCCAGCCAGCCTCCATGCGCTTCCGCCATGGCTTCGAATATTGTCCGGCCCTTGTCTGTCAGGCATGCGACGATGACGCGTCGGTCATCGGCTGGCCGTTCGCGCAGCACGAGGCCGTCCAATTCCAGTCGTTCAACGAGGCCGGTGATGTTGCCATTCGTGACCATGGTGCGTTTCGACAATTCGCCAAGACGCAAACCTTCCGGCTCCCGGTACAGCTGGGATAGCAGATCGAACTGCGGCAGGGTGGCCCCGAATTCACGGCGCAGGCGGCGGCGTATTTCCTGCGAGATCAGCTTGGTGGTGGACAGCAGGCGCAGCCAGAGGCGAAGCTCCTGCTTCTTGCCCTCTTGCGTATCGCTGATAATGATTTCGAGATCGACCGCCGACATAGTCCCGCCCCTTTCACGCCTTGAATGGCAAATACCGACTTACGTCAACATGTTTGAACATTCAAAGAACATCTGGCATATCAGCGCATCGCAATCTTTGCTAGCCAGAACAGCGGGTGAAGCAAACTTCATTCCCTGCAGAATTTATATTTTTATTCGGACGCAGAGCGATTCCTGCGTCCGAATAATTGAAGAGGCATCGGCCCTCAACTATCGGGGAAAATATTCGTCTGCGTTGCTACGCGGCGATAGGCGGCGCCTGCGGTAAACCCGCCATCAATGACAAAGTCTTCGCCGGTGATGAAGCTGGATGCGTCAGACGCAAGAAACAGCACTAACTCGGCGATTTCCTCTGGCTTTCCGCTGCGCTTCATCGGTGTCATCTCGATCATAGGCTTGAGATGCGGGCTTGCGGCATTGAGGCCGGTGACGACGAGGCCCGGGCAGACGGCGTTGACGCGGATGCTCTTCGAGACCAACTCCATGGCCGCACTGCGGGTAAGGCCGCGAAGGCCCCATTTGCTGGCGGTATAGGCCGGATCATAGTGGCCGGAAAAGCCGCTATTGGAGGAGATGTTGATGATGGAGCCACCGCCGCTTTCCGCCATGCGGTCGGTGACCGCCTGAATGCCGAGGAAGGCGCCGGTCAGATTGACCTTGAGGACACGTTCCCAGGCTTCCAGACCTGTCGAGGCAACCGTCGAGCGGTTGATGATGCCGGCATTGTTGACGAGGATGTCGATGCGGCCTTTCCACTCGGTAGCAAGGGTAACGACCCCTTCCCAGCTTGCTGGGTCGGTCACATCGAGATGGACATAGCGGGCTTCGAATCCGTCATCTTGCAAGGCCTGCGCCAGAGCGCAGCCTTCATCGGCCAGCAAATCGGCGATGATGACGGCTGCACCCTTGGATGCAAACAGCCGCGCTTCGGCTTCGCCCTGTCCGCGTGCACCCCCGGTAACGATGGCCAGACGGCCTTTGAGATCGCTCATGCTCAAGCCCTCGCTTCGATGGTGGTCTGGCGCTGTTCGCCAAGACCTTCGATGCCAAGTGTCATGACCTGACCCGGCTGAAGGAAGACCGGTGTCGGCTTGATGCCCATGCCCACACCCGGCGGCGTGCCGGTGGCGATGATATCACCCGGCATCAGCGTCATGAACTGGCTGATATAATGGACGAGATGGGCCACACCGAAGATCATGGTGGAGGTATTGCCGGTCTGGCGGCGCTGACCGTCGACATCGAGCCACAGCGCAAGATTCTGCGGATCGGCAACCTCATCACGGGTGACCAGCCATGGGCCGATCGGTCCGAAGGTGTCGTGGCTCTTGCCCTTGGTCCACTGACCGCCACGCTCCGACTGGAAGGCGCGCTCGGAGACGTCATTGACGACGCAATAACCGGCGACATAAGACAGCGCATCGGCTTCGCTCACATATTTGGCGTGCTTGCCGATGACCACGCCAAGCTCGACCTCCCAGTCGGTCTTGGCAGAGGTACGGGGTATCTCGACATCGTCATTCGGGCCGACAACAGCGGTCGTGGCCTTCATGAACAGGATTGGTTCGGGTGGTGGCTCCTTGCCCGTCTCCTTGGCATGATCAGCATAGTTCAGGCCGACGCAGATGAACTTGCCGACATGGCCGACGCAGGCACCGACGCGGTCAGCGGAAACGACCGGCAGGCTTGTCGGATCGACGGCACGGATTCGGGAGAGAGCCTCATCACCAAGCGTTTCGGCTGCAATGTCCGATACGACGCCGGAGAGATCGCGCAACGTGCCATCGTCTGCGAGAAGTGCGGGCTTTTCAGCGCCGAAGGCTCCAAGTCTCAACAGTTTCATTCTGCTCTCCTGAAGCCGGTGAGAACGCTGTCATCGACGTCGGGCAGATTGACGACGATATTGTCCGGCGTGCGGGTCGTCAGCCAGACCAGCTCTTCCGTCGTGGACATGTTGACCTCGATATGCGGCCAGTTCGGCGGCACAAAGATGAAGTCGCCCTCTTCCATGTCGAGGAACTCCTGCCAGTTCTCGCCAAAATAGATGCGCGCCTTGCCTTTGAGCACATAACCGCCGGTCTCGGCCTCGCCGTGGTGGTGCGGATAGGAGCGGTAGCCGGGGTCGTTGGAGACCTTGCCGAACCAGATTTTGGTGGCGGGCGTGTGCTGCGGGCTGACGCCGGAGATGCGCACGCAGCCGCCGGACTGGCCGGTTCCTGTGTCTTCCTCACCCTTGCGGGTAATCACGGGCCTGACGTTGCTGGTCATCGAATTCTCCTCCTCTTTGAATGGTGATCAGTCAGGCACCACGGCCAGCGACTGGATCTCGATCTTGGCGCGGTCTTCCATCAGCGCCACGACCTGAACGGCGGCCATGGGCGGGAAGTGGCGACCGATGATCTCGCGGTAGATGGCACCGATTTCCCGCATGCGGGATTTGTAGGCCTCGCGGTCGGTAAAATACCATGTCATCTGGATGAGATGCTCCGGTTTGGCATTGGCCGCTTCCAGCACGCTGACGATGTTCAAGAGCGTCTGGCGCACCTGATCGACAAAATCGTCGGAATGGAACTGGCAATGTTCATCCCAGCCGATCTGGCCGCCGACCTGAACGATGCGTCCACGGGCGCTGATACCGTTGGAATAGCCGATGGGCTTTGCCCATCCGTCCGGCTGGATGATTTCATGCATCATGTCTTGGCTCCAGATAACGTGTCAGGCCTGCGCGGATATCGTCGGGCCAGGGATGGGATTTATGGTCAGTGAGGGACGTCATGACGATGCGCTGGCGCACCGTCCAGATGATGTCACCATTGACGGTCACGATAGTTTCCAGATCGAGCGAGGCGCGACCGATGGAGCGCACATGCACGGCAAAATCCAGGACATCGCCGTAAACGGCTGGCTTCTTGAACTCGAGGTTCATGGTCACGGTCGGCAAGCCCAGCTTGCGCTCGAACATGATCTCTTTCCAAGTGATGCCAAAAGAGGCGAACATCGCTTCGTTGACGTCGACCAGCATGGACAGATAGGCCGGATGGTAGGCGATCCCGGTCAGGTCGCAATCGCCGAAACGCATCGGCTTGGAATGGGTATAGGGCATGTGTCTTCTCGCTTTTTAACTCGCTCAGCCAACCATGATTTCGCCACCGGCAATGGCAATGGCCTGTCCAGTGATCGAGCCTGCGCCCGGTGAGGCAAGCCACAACACGGTATCGGCCACCTCCTGCGGCTGGATCAGGCGTGCCTGAGGATTGGATCTGGTGAACTCGGCCAAGGCCTCATCGCGGCTGCGCCCTGTCTTTTCGATGATTGTCTCCAGCGAGCGCTGGATGATCGGCGTATCGGTAAAGCCCGGGCAGACGGCATTGACCGTCACGCCCTTCTTGGCCAGCTCCAGCGCGAGCGCCCGCGTCATGCCGATGACGCCATGCTTGGCGGCGCAATAGGCAGAGACATAGGCGTAGCCGGTCAAACCCGCCGTCGACGCAATGTTGACGATACGGGCACCGGCGCCATGGGCTTTCAGATCGGCAAGGGCCGCCTGCGTGACATTGAAGACCCCGGTCAGATCGACCGACAGCACATGGCTCCACATGTCGAGCGTGGTCTTTTCGAAGGACGCACTTGGAGCCTCGCCGGCATTGTTGACCAGAATGGAGATGGCCCCGAACGCTTTTCGCGCGCGCTCCAGACCACTCGCAATCGCGTCCGGCTGGGTGACATCGAAGCCATCGAGAACGAGGCAGTTGCTGCCGATGGCAGTGGCCACGTCTTCCAGCGGCTGGCGACGACGCCCGGCGAGCGTCACCTTCGCCCCAGCTTTTGCCAGGGTCATGGCAATGGCCGCACCGATGCCGCTTCCAGCTCCGGTCACCAGCGCATGGTGGCCTTCAAGGGTCTGCTTTACCATGTCAGCCTCACTTTGCCGCCGCTGCGCGGTCGAGATTGGCTTCGTATTGTGCTTTCGCCGACATATATTGCTTGGGCCATTCAACGGATTTCAGGCCGATCCTGGCCGCTTCATGCAAAGTCCAGGATGGATCGGCAAGATGCGGACGGGCAACGGCGCACAGATCCGCACGACCGGCCGAGATGATCGAGTTGGCATGATCGGCCTCCGAGATCGCACCGACGGCAATGGTCGGAATGCCGATTTCGTTGCGGATCTTGTCCGAGAACGGCGTCTGGAACAGACGGCCATAGACGGGCTTTTCTTCCTTCGACACCTGACCCGAGGAGCAGTCGATCAGATCGGCCCCCGCATCCTTGAACATCTGCGCATAGATCGCCGCATCCTCTGGCGTATTGCCGCCCTCTGCCCAGTCATGGCAGGACAGGCGAACCGAGATCGGCTTGTTTTCAGGCCAAGCGGCACGCACCGCTGCAAAGACCTCCAGCGGATAGCGCGCCATGTTCTCATGGCTGCCACCGTATTCATCCGTCCGCAAATTCGTTAGTGGCGACAGGAAGCTCGACAGCAGATAGCCATGGGCGCAGTGCAGCTCCAGCCAGTCGGCCCCGGTTTCGGCGGCACGCTTGGTGGCGGCAACGAAGTCGGCTTTGACGCGGTCCATATCGGCCCGGTCCATCGCTTTGGGCACGACGCTGTGCTTCAGGTAAGGGAGCGCTGAGGCCGAGAATAGCGGCCACACGCCGGTCTCCAGCGGCTGGTCGATGCCCTCCCAGGCCAGTTTTGTCGCGCCCTTGCGCCCGGCATGGCCCAGCTGAATGCCGACCTTGGCAGCACTATTGGCATGGGCAAAGGCCACGAACCGTTTCCAGCCCGCAATCTGCTCGTCGTTCCACAGGCCAAGGCAACCGGGGGTGATGCGGGCATCCGGCGATACGCAGGTCATCTCCGCAAAGACCAGACCCGCGCCACCCATGGCGCGCGCGCCCAGATGCACCATGTGGAAATCATCGAGCAAACCATCGGTCGCCGAATACATCGCCATCGGTGAGACGACGATGCGGTTGGCAAGCGTGGTGCCGCGCAGCGTATAGGGCGTAAACATCGGGGGCAGGCAGCGTTCATTGTCCTTCACCTGCAAACCGGATTGCTGGGCAAACCAGTGCTCATAGCCCTCCAGCCAGTCCTTGTCGCGCAGGCGCAGGTTCTCGTGGCTGATGCGCTGCGAGCGGGTGAGCATCGAATACATGAACTGCTCGGGCGGCAGGGTATCGGCATAGCGCTGCCCCACCACTTCGAACCATTCCATGGCATTGCGTGCAGCATTCTGGATGCGGGCGACATCGACGCGGCGAATATCCTCATAGGTTTTGAGAACATCGGCAATGCTGTCCTTGCCGTGCCCGGCCTTGTTGAACTGGTTGGCGAGCTCGATGGCGTCATCGATCGCCAGCTTTGTGCCGGAGCCGATGGCAAAATGGGCGGTATGGGCAGCGTCACCCATCAGCACGACATGGGAATTGCCATTGAAATGGCTCCACTTGCCGCAGATCAGCCGAGTAAAGTTGAGCCAGGCGCTGCCACGCATGTGGCGCGCGTTCGTCATGAGCTCAGAACCTTCGAGCGTTTCGGCAAACAGGTCCTGACAGAAGTCGATCGATTGCTGCTGGTCCATCTGGCCCAGCCCATGCGCCTGATAGGCCTCTTCCGTCGTCTCGATGATGAAGGTCGAGGTATTCTCATCGAACTTGTAGATATGCGCCTGAAACCAGCCATGGTCTGTCTTGCGGAAGTCGAAGGTGAAGGCATCGAACAGCTTGTTGGTGCCAAGCCAGATGTAACGGTTGGGCCGCACCACCAGATCAGGCTCGAAAATCTCCTGATACTTGTTGCGGATTTTCGAGTTCAGGCCATCCGAAACGATCAGAAGATCGGCGTCGGGATATTCCAGATCACTTTGAACCTCGGTCTCAAAGACTAGCTCCACGCCCAGCGCTTCGCAGCGCGCCTGCAAAATGTTGAGCAGCTTCTTGCGGCCAATGCCGACAAAGCCGTGGCCGGTGGTGCGCTGGCGCGTGCCCTTGAACAAAACCTCGATATCGTCCCAGTGGTTGAAGGCCTGCTGGATCTCGTCGGCGCTGTCCTTGTCCCAGACCTGCATGGAGGCCATGGTCTGGTCTGAAAACACCACGCCCCAGCCAAACGTATCGTAGGGACGGTTGCGCTCGACCACGGTCACCTGATGCTCAGGATGCAGCTTCTTCATCAACAAGGCGAAATACAGCCCCGCAGGACCCCCACCAATACAGACGATACGCATGTCACCCTCCGTAGCTTTTTCGACAAAATCATCGAGATAGCAATATTGTTTGAAGGTTAAACTAAATTTGGATTTTACGCTTGTCAATCGAAAGCGGAGGAGCCGTGAAAATATTTTAGGCTTCAAATATGTAGAGGCGTAAGGTGGTATTGGATTCACCAAGGCGCGCTGTCGGGCCTTGGTGATCTTGTCCATGCAGCAGCGTTTTAGGCGGGATCGCTCCAGCCGTTCGGAGGGCCGAAGTTGGCCATGGCGTCTTCTGGGCCCCAGGTTCCCGGCTCATAGGTCGCCGGGGTGGACTTATCATCCAGCACGGGCTCGACGATGCGCCAGGCAATTTCACTGGCATCCTGCCGTGTGAAAAGCTGGCCGTTGCCGTTCATCGCGTCACTGATGAGGCGCTCATAGGGCTCCATGTCGCCCTGATCGTCATCGACGGCATAGAGCTCGATTTTTTCTCCCTGCATGGCATCGCCTGCCGCCTTGCGCCGAGCGCCGATGGCGACGGAGACTTCCGGCGCAATGCGAAAGCGGATGTAATTGGCGTCCGCAGGCTTGATGTCATCGAAGACATTGAGCGGTGGTGGCTTCAAGCGGACAACGACTTCCGTTGCGTGGACGGGCAGGTTTTTGCCAGCACGGATGAAGAAGGGCACATCCTTCCAGCGCCAGGTATCGACGAAGAACCGTACTGCGGCGAAGGTTTCCACGCTTGAGGCCGGCTGAACGCCGGGCTCGGAAAGGTAGCCTTCAAACTGGCCGCGCACGACATCATCCTTCGTCAATGTGCGGATTGCCTTCAGAACCTGTACTTTTTCATCGATCAGGTCGTCAGCCGAGCGCCCGGATGGCGGCTCCATGGCCAGAAGCAGTAGAATGTTGAGGAGGTGGTTCTGGATGACATCGCGGATGCAACCGACTTCATCATAGAACCGCCCGCGCCCCTGTACCCCAAAGTCTTCCGCCATCGTGATCTGGATGCTTTCGATATGATCGCGGTTCCATATTGGCTCAAGAAATGAGTTGGCAAAACGGAAATACAGCAGGTTCTGGATCGCTTCCTTGCCGAGATAATGATCGATCCGATAAATCGATTTTTCTTCGAAAACGATATGCAGAACGCGGTTCAGCCATCTCGCCGATTGCAGGTCGCGCCCGAAAGGTTTCTCCACCATCAGCCGCGCGCCCGTGGCTCCGCCGGATTGTTCCAGCCCCTGCACCACAGGCTCGAACATGCTGGGTGGTACGGCCAGGTAATAGAGCGGATGCCGGCCGGGGCCGATTGCGTCCTTCAGCTTGTCGAATGTCGATTGATTGCGGTAATCGCCGCTGACATAGCGCAGCAAGGAGGCAAATTTCGTGAAGACACCTTCATCGATGGTGCCGACGGCTTTGGTTATGCCCTCGCGGGCGCGGGCCTGAAGTTGCCCGACATCCCAATCTTCAAAAGCGATACCGATGATCGGCTCGTTCAGCATGCCCCGCGCCACAAGGGCGTAAAGCGCTGGAAATATCTTCTTGTAGGCAAGGTCGCCAGTTGCCCCGAACAGCACCAGCGTATCGGATCGTGTCTCGGTCATGGTCATGTCCTCGATTGTGCTCAGGCGCCAGATTTCGGCTTTTCATGGTGCCCACCGAAGGCAAACCGCATGGCTGAGAGAAGCTTGTCAGCGTAAAGCGACTCGCCTTGCGAGCTGAACCGCTGGAACAGAGCGGAGGACAGGACCGGGGCGGGGACGCCGGTATCGATGGCGGCCTTGAGCGTCCAGCGTCCTTCACCGGAATCCGAGACCCGACCGCCATAGCCCGCCAGCTCTGGGTCCTGCTTCAAAGCGTCCGCTGTGAGGTCGAGAAGCCACGAGCTGATGACGCTGCCGTGCCGCCACACTTCCGAGACCGCCGCCATGTCGATATCGAACTGATAATATTGCGGCGTTGGCAGCGGGCTTGTTTCCGCATCCACATCTCGGGTCTTTTTACCGGCATTTGCGGCTTTCAGGATGTTCATTCCCTCGGCGTAAGCTGCCATCATGCCGTATTCGATGCCGTTATGGACCATTTTCACGAAATGGCCAGCACCCGTCGGGCCGCAATGCAGATAGCCGAGATGGGCAGTGCGCAAACCCTCGCTCGCCGCCTGTGTGTCTGGCGTGTCGCCTGGAGCCAGCGTCGCGAAGATGGGGTCGAGGTGACGCACGGCCTCATCCGGTCCGCCGATCATCAGGCAATAACCGCGCTCCACGCCCCAGACGCCGCCGCTGGTGCCGACATCGATATAGTCGATGCCCTTGGCGCGCAGTTGTTCGGCCTTGTCCACATCGTCATGGTAATAGGAGTTTCCACCATCGATGATGATGTCGCCCGCTGTCATCAAGGCCGCGACCTTGTCGACATTCGCGCCGGTGATGGCTGCGGGGAGCATCAGCCATGCACATGCGGGCTTTTGAAGTTTGGAAACGAAGTCTTCCATGGAGGTCGCGCCGACAGCGCCCTCGGAAACAAGAGCAGCAACGCTTGCCGGGTTGATATCGTAGACGACGCATTCATGGCCGCCTTTCAGCAGGCGCCGGACCATGTTTGCGCCCATTCTGCCCAGTCCCATCATTCCGATCTGCATGTGATTTTCCTTGTGAAATTCCGGATGTGTTTCGCGGCGTGCGGATCAGTAGGGAGGTGAGAATGTCGGAGCACACCGTGGGTGAGAATAAACACCATATGGCTCAGGGAGGTTCCGGCGGATTGGAATGTTCGAAGCGCAGTCGCTGGAACTGCGTGTTCAGGCTGTTATCTGCCATCCCGTTCTCCCGGTTTCTGGGCAACAGTATCACCAAACTTCACCAGCAATTAAGACATATCGATGTTGTGATTGACATAGGTGGCAACGGAGAGAGTTGACGAATTTTTCCGCCCTCAAAAGGGGTGAAAACATTTGGTCATTGGAACATTTGACGGTGGAGCGGGCTTTTCCACAATGACGTCGCAACCGCGAACATGTCGAGGAGCTTCCCCCATGCAGGACCAATCTACCGTTTCACCACAGAAATCTGTGCCGCCGCCACGCGACCCGCATTTGCGGGAGCTTGCCAATTGCATCCGGTTTTTGTCCATGGACGCCGTTCAGCAGGCAAAGAGCGGTCACCCCGGTATGCCGATGGGCATGGCGGATATCGCAACCGTCTTGTTTTCCGAGTTCATGACCTTCGATCCGAAGGACCCACATTGGTTTGACCGTGATCGGTTCATCATTTCCAACGGTCACGGTTCCATGCTGCTCTACAGCTTGTTGTATCTCACCGGTTATGAAGACATGACGCTGGAGGAGATCAAGCGTTTCCGCCAGATCGACAGCCGCACGGCAGGCCACCCCGAATATCACCACGCCACCGGCATAGAGACCACAACCGGGCCGCTCGGGCAGGGGCTTGCAAATTCCGTTGGTTTCTCATTCGCCGAGAGAATCATGAACGCGTCATTTGGCGATGATCTGGTCGACCATTTCACCTACGTCTTTCTGGGCGATGGATGCCTGATGGAAGGGATCAGCCAGGAAGCGATATCCTTCGCCGGACATCGCAAGCTGGGGCGTTTGATCGCGTTCTTCGACAACAATTCGATTTCCATCGATGGTGCGACCAAGCTCGCTGAGTCCGACGATCAGGTTGCGCGTTTCCGCGCGTCCAATTGGCATGTGGTGGAAATCGATGGCCACAACACGGATGCCATTCGTGACGCCATTATCGAAGCCAGGAACGTGACCGATAAACCAACGCTCATCTCCTGCCGCACGATCATCGGGTTTGGTTTTCCAACAAAGGCGGGCACCCAGAAAGCGCATAGTGATGCACCCGGAGAAGAAGAAATCGCTGGAGCCCGCAAACTGCTCGACTGGTCGTCACCGCCTTTTGAAATTCCGCAGAATTTGCTGGATGACTGGCGCAAGATCGGTGCCAAGGGCCGTGCGAAGCGACAGGAATGGCTGGACCGGGTTGAACAAACCAAGGGAGACCTGGGAGCGGATTTCAAACGCCGGATGGATGGTGAGCTACCCGATGGATGGCGCGAAGCGATTTCCGGTGCGAAGACGGAATTGCTGAAAAGCGAGAAGGATTTGGCGACGCGTCAATCCAGCGGCATCGTCCTCAACCATTTGTTTGATGCTATCCCTGAAATGCTGGGCGGCTCTGCCGATTTAACGCCGTCCAACAATACCAAAGCGAAGAACCAGACCGATATCGAGCCCGGTGCGTTTTCCGGGTCCTATATCCATTACGGCGTGCGCGAACACGGCATGGCGGCGATCATGAATGGCATCGCTCTTCATGGCGGTCTCATCCCTTATGGCGGTACGTTTCTGACCTTCTCGGATTATTGCCGCCCGTCCATTCGTCTTGCGGCCATGATGGAAATTCGAACGATCTTCGTGATGACCCATGATTCCATCGGTCTCGGCGAAGATGGGCCGACACACCAGCCGATAGAGCATCTCAGCGCGCTGCGGGCTATTCCCCAACTGGCCGTCTATCGTCCCGGCGATGCCATTGAGACTGCCGAGTGCTGGGAATCCATTCTGGACGAACCACGGCAGGCAGCCCTCATTGCTCTCTCTCGCCAACCCATGCCTTTGCTAAGGCGCGAGCCGGGCGATGCCAATCTATCTGCCAAAGGTGGCTATGTGCTGCTGGATGCTGAAGGCGGGCAGCGGAAGCTGACGATCTTTGCCTCGGGTTCCGAGTTGCAGCTGGCGGTCAAGGCACGCGATGTTCTCCAGAGCGAGGGTGTGCCGACGGCTGTCGTTTCCATGCCGTGCAGACTGTTGTTCGAAAAGCAGGACGTGGCCTATCAGCGGTCCGTGATCGGTGAAACCCGAGCCCGTGTCGCGGTTGAAGCCGCAGTGCAGGATTCCTGGGATCGCTATATCGGGCTCGATGGCAAGTTTGTCGGCATGCACCGTTTCGGCGCGTCCGGAAAGATCGAGGATGTCTACAAGAAGTTCGACATCACAACCGAAGCTGTCGTCACCGCTGCACGGGACGTGATCAAACAGTTGGGGCAGTAACCCAAATAGGCGTTTACCCGTTTCGAGCCGGGGGCAGATACTCCGGCTCGAGGTAACGGGTCAGCATCTTGACCGTTTCTTCGGTCACCGCTGCGCGCTCATCTTCTGGCAGCCTGCAAGCATAGACAATCAGAGCCTGAGCAGCCTCAACACCCACTGACGCGTGAAGGTCCCGGGCGTTGCGAAGCGTGGGCATGCGCAGTTCAAGTAAGTGCGAGATCAAATATTTCGTATGATCGAGCAAAGCCGTACTTTTATCTGTGTTGTTGCTACGAACGGCTCGCAGGACATGATGAAAGGCCGGATTGGCCTCATGAAACATCAATGTCGCGCGCACGATCCAGTCGATGGCATCGCGAAGGGGCCACTCGGCAATGCCCTCCTGCTCCTGCAGGCCTATCAAACCTTCGATTTCGGCGACATATTTCTCTGCCATCGCTTCCACCAGCGCCTGCTTGTTGGGGAAGAACTTGTAGAGCAGGCCTACTGATGTCTTTGCGCGTGCGGCGATGGCATTGGTGGTCGCGTTATCAACGCCAACCTCGACGAACACCTCAACCGCTGCATCCAGCAATTGCTGCACGCGGCGGCGGCCACGTTCCTGAACCGGCGCGCGCCGGGGCACAGACGAGGGCAGGTCGGCATCATCAATGGTTGGTCTAGAAGGCATCAGCGCGGTTTTCCTGAAAATCAGACTTTACGCGCATATCAAATCTCTGCGCTTGACGGCAGCCCCTATTATGAATAAAAAGAGAGTAATTACTCTCCTTATTTCATAGCAACTTTCACTGGCAGGTCTCCCATGAAAATACTGCGCGGTAAGACGGTCCTCATCACAGGCGGGGTATCGGGTATCGGCCTGTTGCTGGGGCGCAGGTTTCTGGCTCAGGGCGCAGCGCATCTGGTGATCTGGGACGTGCAGCAGCAGGCTCTGCACGACATTGTTTCTGAGTTGACGGGGCAAGGCTTCCACGTTTCCGGCTATCTTGTGGATCTGGCCGATCCAGCACGGATCACAGCCGCAGCAGAAGAAATGCGGGCTGCGGGCGTAGAGGTTGATATTGTCATCAACAATGCCGGCGTCATTATCGGAAAAACTTTTGCGGAACACAGCACCAGAGACATTGCGCTGACGATGGATGTCAACGCAGCAGCGCCGCTTTACGTGGCAAGAGAATTCCTGTCCGGCATGATTGCCCGCCGCAGTGGCCACATCGTCAACATCGCCTCCGCAGGAGGTATGGTTTCCAATCCCAAAATGTCGGTCTATTGCGCCAGCAAATGGGCCATCATCGGCTGGTCCGATTCCTTACGTATTGAGATGGAGCAGGAAAAGACCGGTGTCGGTGTGACGACGGTGACGCCTTACTACATCAATACCGGTATGTTTGCCGGTGTCCGCTCACCGTTCATTCCTATTTTGGACGCGGAGTATGTTGCAGACCGCATCATTGCTGCGGTCAAATCCAACCGTATTTTTCTGCGTCTGCCATGGATCATCAACTTTTTGCCGCTGCTGCGTGGGCTTTTGCCGGTCCGCTGGTTCGACAGGATTGGTGGGCAATGGCTCGGAATATATCACACGATGGATGACTTCCGCGGCCGCAAGTAGGTTTGCAACGGGTCTCTGATGGTGGTTTTGCCCGCATGATTTTTCATCACATCTACATTACCCATGCGTCATATGCATGGCGGTCGTGAATCCTTGTCTGTTATCAAGCAGCTCAATAAGGCCTATATCTCAACCATCGAAACGACGTTGGAACCGAAGCCTGGTTGCTAACGTCAAGAGGCCTCACGAAAGGGGATCATCATGAACGTAGCACGCTCTTTCAACAACTGGCGCAAATACCGTCAGACCGTAACCGAACTGGGCCGCATGAGCTCGCGCGAACTTCAGGACCTCGGCATCAACCACGCCGACATCCGCAGCGTAGCCCGCGCAGCAGTTGGCCGCTAAGCTTCGGCTTTGAATTTTGCTTTATGACGAAAACGCCCGCTGATGAAGCGGGCGTTTTCGTTTCAGCGCGATAGAAATCCTGCATAACTCTAGCCATGCGTTTCGCGCATGTCTGTACTGCAAGGAAATCTATTTAATAGGCGGCGAAAATTGCTATCTTAATCTCATCGAAGCGATGCACCTCCTCCCGCAAAGCTTCGAATTCAGGTAGCCCTATCCTCCTCCCAAGGGCGCCTGTCGGAACAGCGGCACTCCTCCTCCCAGTCGCTGTTCGGTTCTTTTTGGAAAGCCTGCCGCACCTCCTCCCGCGGCAGGCTTTTCTGCTTTAGAGCCACCCTTTTTCTACAATCCCAAATCCAGTTGCGGCGCTTGGACTCTTTCTTCCGTGTCGAGCGATGACAGCGTGACACCCAGCAGCCGAACCGGTCGTTTGAATGGGAAGACGGAGGCAAGCAATGTTTCGGCCATCTCAACAATCGTATCGAGGTCAGAAATACCCACTGACACCGTCTTGCTGCGGGTTGCCTGCGTGAAATCCGAATATTTGATTTTGACGGTCACCGTCTTCCCGGTGATGTCGTGCGCCTCGCAGTGCCGCCATACCTTTTGCGCCAGCGGTCGCAGTTCCGCTTGGGCAAGGCCCAGATCATCGACATCCTCCACAAATGTATCCTCGGCTCCAATGGATTTTCGAATGCGGTTGGGCTTGACCTGACGGTCGTCGATCCCGCGCGCAATGCCGTAAAAATAGGGGCCGGATTTGCCGAAGTGCTGCTGAAGAAAGGCGAGGGGCTTGGATTTGAGATCGAGCCCGGTCTCGATGCCATGTCGCCTCATCCGCTCTGCCGTGGCCGGTCCTACCCCATGGAACTTCTTGACGGGAAGCGCTTCGACAAAACCGGGTCCATTTTTCGGCGTGATGACCGCCTGGCCGTTCGGCTTGTTCAGGTCGCTTGCCATCTTCGCCAGAAATTTATTGTAGGAGATACCGGCGGACGCATTGAGGCCGGTAACAGCCTTGATCTTGGCACGAATTTCCAGTGCGATATCGGTCGCGATCTCCATGCCTTTCAGATTTTCTGTGACGTCGAGATAGGCTTCATCCAGCGAGAGCGGTTCTATCAAAGGCGTATACTCCGCAAAAATCTCTCTGATTTGTTGCGAAACCTGTCGGTACACCTCAAAGCGAGGCGGTACGAAAATCAGATCGGGACATTTTCGTTTGGCGGTGACTGACGGCATGGCCGAATGCACACCAAATGTTCTTGCCTCATAGCTGGCAGCAGCCACGACGCCGCGCGCCGCCGACCCACCAACAGCGAGCGGTTTTCCACGCAGGTCGGGATTGTCCCGCTGTTCCACGGATGCGTAAAAAGCATCCATATCGACATGGATGATCTTGCGGACGGGCTGTGTAGGAATGGCGCTCATAAGACGATCGAGATGCTGAAACAAAAAGAGAACATATCAGCAAACGCAAAGATGTCCAACATCTCCAAAAGCGGTTTTAGTCACCGGCGCTAAGGCTGCTGCCGCAAGCCATCCATGACGAGACGAACGATCCTGTGCGCCCGCTCGCGCCAATCGGGTCCATCTGGAATCGAGTAGATGCCGAACAGCGCGTTGAGAACATCCGCGGGCTGGATGTCTCCCTTGATGGCTCCGGCTTCGACCGCATTGTCGAGAAGCTTTCCAAATGCGGACTGCAGAAGATTTGAGCCTTCGGCAAAAAGCGTGGAATTGGATGTGAACAGCAGTTTCAGGCTGCTGGCCATGCCGCGCTTGGCTGCCATATAGCCAACGAACCGCAGCATCCATTCTTCAAGCGCAGCGTCTGGCGCTTTTTCTGCCATCAACTCGGTGGCAGCCGTGGCTATCAGCTCGAGTTCACGGCGATAAACGACTTCAACCAGATGTTCGCGGGTTGGGAAGTGCCGGTAAAGCGTGCCGATGCCGACGCCTGCGCGTCGCGCGATATCCTCGAGTGAAGCGGCGGCGCCCTGTTCCGCAAAAGCACTTGCTGCGACTTCGACCAGCTTTTCACGATTGCGACGCGCGTCAGCACGCAACTGGGTCGGCGCAGGCGATTGCGACGGGCGCTCCTTCGGCACTTTAAATTCACTCCACACGAAAAGGCTTGACGAATGATCGCAAGTCACTAGATTAAACGGAGGCGCCTCCGGTTATGCGTGGCGCCGTTCAATCATTAGTTCAAATCGGGGGCAGATGTCATGCCGAAATCACACGAGGGGCCGGCCGAATAATCGCAATGTCGGAACCATCCGGCATTCTTGAGGTTTAGGCGTTCAATCCAGCGCCGCAAGCAGGAGCCTGTAATGACCCAATCCATCGACATCAGCCTCCATAACGACCCCGGCGGACATTCGTTCCCTCTCTGTCGCCCCAACTCTCGGCTGGCCTTAAAGACCGTGCCAGAGGAAATACGTGTGCCGGTGAAGGCGTTTTCGACGGATAGCCCCGCCGAAATCCTCGATTTCGCACTTCAGGTGGCCAAGAGCGGTTGCCAGGTGGCGCTCTGTACGCTGGTCGAAATTCGCGGCGGGTCATCTCGTCCGCTGGGCGCGCATATGGCTGTCGCCAGTGACGGGCGCTATTGCGGCTATGTATCCGGCGGCTGCACCGAGGCAGCTGTTGCGGCGGAAGCGTTGCAGGCAATCGAAACCGGTCACGACCGTTTCGTCATGCTGGGCGAGGGATCGCCCTTCTTCGATATCGTGCTTCCATGCGGGGGCGGCATTACTGTTGCCATCCACCTTCTTCGCTATCTCGAGCCGATTTCCGCCGTTCTGGAGGCTATGAAAAGCCGAAAGCAGGCGCAGCTGTCTTACGCTTCCGGTCGGGAAGCCCTGTCACTCGGTGCCACGTCGGCTCAGACGGGTTGGGACGGAGATACCTTCGTCACCAGCTATCGCCCCGCCGTCCGTGTGGTGTTGTTCGGCCGCACTCTGGAGGTTGAGATGGCATCGAAGGTAGCGAAGGCGGCAGGTTACGAGGTCGTGCTTTACGAGCATGCTGCGGGCGACGCGTCTGTAATCGATGCGAATACCGCCGTGGCGCTTCTTCAGCATGATCTCGAGCTGGAAATGCCTGTGCTGGAGGCGTCATTGAAGGCTCGGCCTTTCTATATCGGCGCGCTTGGCAGTTCCCGCACCCACGAAAAACGTGTGGAGCGGTTGCGCGAGAGTGGCCATTCGGATGAGGCAATCGACCGGATCAAGGCGCCAATCGGGCTTTTCGGGCGCGCGCGTGACGCTCATTCGCTGGCGCTGTCGGTTGTTGCCGACATTGCCGCCAGTCGGCAGACCGCGCTGATGGCGGACTGAACAACGTAGACATCCCGCCGGGCCATGTCCGTGCGGCATCAAGGCAAGCAGACCGTCCTCCATTGAGGACCTGAACCCGTAGGCACCTCACCGTCCTGCGAACCATCATCACATCCATACGTTTCAGCCAAGGGAGATGTCCTATGCATTTTACCATCAATGGAGAAGCGATAGAGGTCGAGGCGGACATCCGCACGTCTCTGCTCGATCTCATGCGTAACACTCTGGGTTTTACGGGGACGAAAAAAGGATGCGACCAAGGCGCGTGCGGTGCCTGCACCGTGCTTGTCGATGGCGAGCGCATCAATTCCTGTCTCGCGCTTGCGGTTCAATATCAGGGCCGCAGCATCACGACAGTCGAAGGGCTTGCCGACAATGGCAATCTCAATGCCTTGCAGAAAGCCTTCATTGAGCATGACGGCTTCCAGTGCGGCTATTGCACGCCCGGGCAGCTCTGTTCCGCCATCGGGATGGCAGGCGAGATCGAACGCAACATTCCGAGCGCCGTCACCAGCGATCTTTCAGCAGGCAGCATTCCGGTCAGCGACACCGAAATCCGCGAGCGTATGAGCGGCAATCTCTGTCGATGCGGCGCCTATAACGGCATTGTCGAAGCCATTTCCGAAACCTTGGCACATCAGACTGTGATGCCGACCGAAGAGAGGGCACGGGCATGAACATTTTCTCCTATCATCAGGCATCAGATGCGGCTTCCGCCATTGCGCTCAAACAGGCAGGCCCTGCCGCGAAATATCTGGGTGGCGGCACCAATCTTGTCGATCTCATGCGCGAAACGGTCGAAAGGCCGGAAACGCTCGTCGATATATCGCATCTGCCAAGCACCATTGAGCAGCGCGCCGACGGCAGTCTGCTGATCGGTGCCGGAGTGAAGAATACGGCCCTTGCAGCCCATGATGCTGTGCGCGCTCGTTTTCCGCTTCTGTCCCGCTCTATTCTCGCCGGGGCAAGTGCGCAAATCCGCAATGTGGCGACGGTTGGCGGCAACATTCTTCAGCGTACCCGCTGTCGGTACTTTTACGACAATGCCGCCCGTTGCAACAAGCGACAGCCGCATGCGGGCTGTGATGCTTTGGGAGGTTTCAATCGCTACCACGCAATTCTCGGCGCATCCGAAAGCTGCGTGGCGAGCCATCCGTCTGACATGTGTGTGGCGCTCGTTGCACTAGATGCCGTCGTTCACCTTCAGGGACCGGCGGGCACTCGCAGCATGCCACTGCGTGACCTTCACCGTCTGCCCGGCGACCGACCCGATGTGGAGACCGAATTGCAGCCGGATGAGCTGATTACGGCGGTCGAAATTCCGCCGCTCGCTTTCGCGCGGCGGTCTGCATACCGAAAGGTGCGGGACCGCGCGAGCTACGCTTTCGCTCTCATTTCCGTTGCTGCGGCTCTGGATGTGGACGACGCCGGTATCGTGAAGGACGTCAGGCTGGCGCTTGGCGGTGTTGCCCACAAACCATGGCGCGCCTTGAAAGCCGAGGCGGCTTTGAGAGGTCAAAAGGCGGATGCGGATCGTTTCCGCGCTGCTGCCGAAGCGGAACTCGCGGATGCCGTTGGCCTGCGTGATAACGCGTTCAAAATCGAACTGGCGAAACGAACCATCGTTGCCGTTCTTGAAGAATTGAAGGGAGAAAACGCATGAGCGCCGAAACCCAAACGCTGCCAGAAGCAGGCAAGCCGGGCCGCTGGCAGCCCGCCGTTACGTCTGACCCGATGCTGCGCAAACACGGCACGCTCGGCCAGCCGGTATCCCGTATTGATGGGCCGATGAAGGTTCAGGGCAAGACGCGTTTTGCTGCAGAGTTTCCTTATGACAACATCAGCTATGCAGCGCTGGCCTTCAGCACCATTGCGCGCGGTCGCATCACCGATCTGGATGTGAAGGCGGCAGAGGCGGCACTAGGCGTCATTCTTGTTATGACCTATCAGAATGCGCCACGCATGAAGGCGCCGTCATTGATGATGTCATCGCCGACTGCGGCGGGTTCCAGCGATCTTCCGGTCATGCAGAACGATGAAATCCACTGGAACGGCCAACCAATCGCCCTGGTTCTGGCGCAAACGCAGGAACAGGCGGACTATGCCGCTTCGCTCATCAAGGCGGACTATGCGGTGCTGCCAGCGGTAACGTCTTTCGATGAGGCGAAGAAAACACCGCGCCAGCTGGACAACCTTCTTGGTCAACCGCCCGTCGTGGAAATTGGCGATGCCGAGACGGCGCTCGCCAACGCCGAGGTCAAAGTCGATGTCATCTATCGGACGCCGCGCCACAATCACAATGCCATCGAGCTGCATGCGGCAACGGTTGCCTGGAACGGTGACGAGTTGCGTTTGCATGATGCCAGCCAGTTGCTGGACCTGACCAAAGGTCAGCTTGCCGATATCTTCGATCTCGATCTGGACAAGGTCCATGTGACATCTCCCTATGTCGGTGGCGGTTTCGGCGGCAAGTGTCTTTGGGACCACCAAATCCTCGCCTGTGCTGCGTCGAAGCTGGCCGAACGACCGGTGCGGATCATGCTGTCTCGCGAAGGCGTGTTTCGTATCATTGGCGGTCGCACGGTGACGGAGCAACGGGTGGCGCTCGGTGCCAAATCCGATGGCACGCTGGATGCGCTGATCCACACGGGAACGGCGGCGATGACGCTGCACAATTCCTGCCCGGAACAGTTTACCTTTCCAGCAAAGCACCTCTATTCCGCCAGGACCTTCCGCTTAGCGCAGGATGTCGCCGACATGGACATGCTGGTCAACACCTTCATGCGTGCCCCCGGCGAATCCGTCGGCACTTTCGCCCTGGAATGCGCGCTGGATGAACTGGCCGACAAGCTGGCAATGGACCCGATCGAGCTGCGTCGCCGTATCGAACCGGAAAAAGACCCGACGAGCGGCAAGCCGTTCTCGTCACGTTATCTCATCGAAGCCTATGAGAAAGGTGCCGAAAAATTCGGCTGGGATCGCCGAAGCCAGACCCCACGCCAGAAGCGCGAAGGTGAATGGCTGATTGGCATGGGTTGCGCCACTGCGACCTATCCCTACCATCGTTTTCCCGGTGGTGCGGCGAGGATCAAGCTGACGGCAGAGGGCCATGTCACGGTATCGACCGCCGTGCACGACATGGGCATGGGAACGGCCACGGCTCAGGCTCAACACATCGCTGCGCGGTTGGGTGTGCCGCTCGACCATGTGACCTTCGAATATGGCGATAGCAACCTGCCGCGTGGGGTGATTGCTGGTGGCTCGACACAGACCGCCTCGATTGGCGGTGCCGTCATCGCTGCGACGGAAGTCTTTGTCGAGGAGCTGATCAAGCTCGCCGGCAATGACTCGCCACTGGCCGGTCTGTCGCTTTCCGAGGTCGAACCTCGGGACGGTGGTCTTAGCCATATGGACGACGAGAGCCGCTACGAGAGCTATCAGTCCATATTGCGCAGGGCAGGGCGTGAAGAGCTGGTATGTGAAGCGGAAGGACCAGCACCGGCGGAGATGCAGGCTTTTTCGATGCACTCCTATGGCGCACAGTTCTGCGAGGTGCGGGTCAGTGCGCTAACGGGCGAAACGCGGGTGTCGCGGTTCCTCGGCTCCTTCGATGCCGGGCAGATACTGAATGCCAAGATGGCAACCAGCCAGTTCAAGGGCGGCATCATCATGGGCATCGGCCTTGCACTCACCGAAGAAACCAATTTCGATGAGAGAACAGGCCGCGTCGTCAACGCTTCGCTGGCGGATTATCATGTACCGGTGCAGATGGACGTCCCACCCATCGACATCATCTACACCAACAAGCCAGATCCACAGGCACCCATGGGCGCACGCGGCATAGGTGAGATTGGTATAACGGGTGTCGGAGCGGCGATTGCAAACGCGGTCTACAATGCGACGGGCTTGCGGATTCGTGATCTGCCGCTTACGCTGGATAAGGTGATGGCTGGTTTGTGACCACGCCATTTTGGGCAAGATTGAACTGAAGATTTACGCGGGGCGATCATGCTCCGCGTATTTTTTGTCGAACTACCTTGATCAAGCAGCGAATACTCGCTCGCCACCAATCCACGTACTTCTCATATGATGGTCATCGGTCAGAACCACGAAATCGGCGTCGTAACCGGCTTTCAAACGGCCTTTATGATCTGACACACCGATGGCCTCTGCCGGGTAAAGGCTTGCCATGCGCACGGCTTCTTCGAAATCGAGCCCGAGCTGACGATGGACGAAAAGCACGGATGACAGCATGTCGATATCGGCCCCCGCCAGCGTGCCGTCCGCCAGCGTCAGACGCCCGTCCTTGCGATAAATCTGACGGTCGTTCAGCGTCAGGCCGGTCAAATCGGTGCCGATGGTGGACATGGCGTCGGTGACGATGAATACTCGGCCCGGTCCACGCTTTGCTCGCAGCGCAAGGCCCATCGAGGCGGGGTGGACGTGGAAACCATCGGCAATGATGCCAGTCGAGAGATTGCCGAGATCGAGCGCTGCGCCGACGAGGCCGGGCGAACGATTTTCCAGCGGGCTCATGGCATTGAACAGGTGGGTCACGGTTCGCGCACCAGCTTCGGCATAGGCTTTTGCCGTCTCATAGGGCGCATTGGTGTGGCCAAGGCTGACGGCAAATCCGGCTTTCGCCAGCGCTCTGACCTGCTCCTCAGTCGTGTTTTCAGGCGCGACCGTAATCATCAGCGCTTCGAAGCTGTGGCCGATGGCCAGCAGGCGTTCGAGATCCACATCTTCCATAGACCGGATCAGCCCCGGATGATGGGTGCCCTTGCGGGCAACGGAAAGATGCGGCCCTTCCAGATGCAGGCCTAGAAAGCCCGGAACCTTCGCTGCCTTTGCTTTCAACCCGGCTTCAATGGCCGCTGCCGTTATCTCGCGCGTGTCGGTAATCAGAGTAGGTAAAAGTGCGGTCGTTCCGAATTTCGCATGGGCGGCGCAAATCTGCCGGATGCCTTCGACAGACTGATCGTCGTTCAGCATCACGCCGCCGCCGCCGTTAACCTGCAAATCGATAAAGCCCGGCACGATGATCGCTCCGCCAGCATCGACCTGCTCTATGCCGGATGGCAGTTCCCCCTGCGCCACCACGCCCGCCACCTTGCCGCTGTCGATCAGCAAGGCGCTGTTGTCGTGCCACTGCAAACCATCGAAAATCCGGGCATTGGTCAGTGCTTGAACCATGATCAGCGGGTCTCCGTGACTTTCTTGAGGGCGGCTGGCGCGTCAGGATTAAAGCCGCGCGAACGCGACCATGCTTCTACGAAACCATAAAAGGGCACGATGAGGGCAAGGGAATCTGTCAGCGGATGGCCGGTTTCGACGAAGGGCAGGCGGCGCGCATGGGCCGCACCATCGGCAGTGATGAAGGCAAGCGCGCCCTTTTCTGCAAGACTGTCGGCGGTGCTGCGCACGGAGGAGAGGGCCGCGTCACGCGCCGCAAAGGTCACGACAGGGAAGCGCCGGTCTACCAGAGCCACCGGTCCATGCAGCACCTCGGCGCTGGAATAGGCCTCGGCATGCATTTCCGATGTCTCCTTGAATTTCAGCGCAGCCTCGCTGGCAATGGCCAAGGACGGGCCACGACCGAGCATGTAGAGCGATTCTGCCTCACCCAATTCCGCTGCCAATTCGTGCCAATCCAGCTTTATTGCTTCGGCAAGCTTTTCAGGCAGGTGCTGGATTGAACGCTGCAAATCAGCATCTGCGGTCCATTCGCCAAGGATTGCGAGGCCGGCCAGCACCGAGTTGAAGAAGGATTTGGTGGCCGCGACCGCAAGCTCCGGCCCGGCATTGATATCGACGGCATGAGCCGAAGCATCAGATAGCGGCGAGGGCTGAGTGTTGGTCAGCGAAATCGTCAGCGCTCCGGAGGCTGCTGCCGATTGGGCAAGCGCCACGATGTCCGGGCTTTTGCCCGATTGCGAAATGGAGATTGCTGCCGCCTGATCGAGCTTCAACGATTTGCCGTAGATGGAGGCAAGCGATGGACCGATGGAGGCCACGGCGCGGCCTGCCTGTTGCTCGATAGCGTATTTGAGGAAATGCGCTGCATGATCGGAAGACCCGCGCGCGATGGTGATGAGAAAGGCGGGGTCACGCTCGCGCAACGCCTTACCCGCTGCGTGTAGCGCATTCTGCGAGCGGCTCAGCAGACGGCTGGCGGCATCGGGAATTTCATCGATTTCCTGGCGCATATGGGTTGGCATAGCATTCTCTCTTCCTGTGGTGCCGGCCTGCAAATCAGCCGCCCATCCGGGTCATTCTGTCAGTGTCATTTCAGCGACGAAGTCATAGGCGTCACCGCGATAGAGCGAGCGGGTGAGTTCCACCACCCGGCCAGACTCCAGATAGGATATCCGCTCAATAGCAAGGCCCGCCGACCCCTCGGGAACGGCCAGCAGGCCCGCATCCTCGCGGCTGACATTGCAGGCGGAGATGCGCTGCACGGCGCGAACCGGCTTGTGACCGGTGCGGTGAAGCTCAGCATAAAGCGAGGTTCCGACCGCCTTCGGGTCCGGCAGAATATCGGAGGCGAGGCTGGCGCGCTCGATTGCAAGTGGCAATTCATTGGCAATGCGCAGGCGCTCCAGCCGTGCGACCATCATATCAACCTTGAGGCCCAGCATCATCATTTCATCGGATGAGGGATGAAACAGCCCACGCGCCAGCCATTCGGAACGGGTAACGTAGCCCCGCCGCGCCATGTCTTCTGTGAAGGATGTTAGTCGCGACAAAGGCTGTTGCAGGCGCGAGACCGGCTTCATGACGAAGGTGCCCGACCCATGCTTGCGGGTCAAAAGCCCATCCTTGACCAAATCATCCACCGCCTTGCGCACGGTGACCCGGCTGACATTGGCAAATTCTGCCAGATCGCGCTCAGGGGGCAGGGCCTGTCCATGGCTCAGTTTGCCGGAAAGAATGGCCTCTTCCAGCGATTGCCGCAGCTTCATGTAAAGCGGGCCGGATCCGTTGGATTGCAGATCGGCTGGCGACAGGAACTGGGACAGGGTTTCCGTCATGCCGCCCCCTCTTCCACGTGGGCAAAAGCGTTTTTCGCAAGTGCGATGGAGCCGGCCAGTGCATCTTCCAACGGTTGAACGAGGCGTTCGCGATGGCGTTGCGCCAGATAGGGTGCATATAGCGCTGATAATCCGCCGAGAAGGCAGAGCCTGCCGCCATCCGTCAGCTCAGCGACGCGGTCCAGAGAGAGGTCGATGTCGCCAGCAGACTGAAGCAGGATTGCCAGGGCCGCTTTATCGCCCGCAGCGGCAAACTCAAACACGCGGGGTGCATAGCGGCCATAATCACCGGGCTTTGCGGCTTGCGAAAAGGCGACCATCTTGCGAGGCTCATTGTTGAAATCGTCCAACAGCACACGGGTCATTTCAGTCTTTTGCGAAATTCCGTCATAGGCCAGCAAGCTTTCCTGCAAGGCCAACTGGCCAAGCCGCGCACCGCTTCCCAAATCACCGAGATGATAGCCCCATCCACCGATGTAGCGGATGTCGGCACCTGTGCGGGCGATATAGATTGTGCCGGTGCCCAGAATGGCCACCGCGCCATTGCCTTCACCGAGAGCGCCCTGCAAAGCGATCAGCCCATCGGACTCGATGATCGAGTGATGGAAGGGCAGGCGCGGCATGACGTAGGCGACAGTATTTTCGACGTGGTTGCCTGCAAGCCCGAGAAAGGCGTAGGCCTCTTTCACGAGGCCGATATCGAGACCCGCATCTGCAAAAGCCGCTGTCGCAGCTTCTGTAATGTTGAGAATAGCCCTGTCGGGCGCGGTCATGATGTTGGACGCGCCGCTTTTGCCACGACCGAGAATTCTGCCGGTTGCGTCTGCGACTGCTGCCCGGCAACTCGTGCCGCCGCCGTCGACTCCCACGAGATATCGCTGCATGAAATTGTCTCCTGCTGCGAAGATACCAAAAAAATACCAATTTCCAAGTGGTAAAGCGAAAATTTCTGAGATTGCGGTAATTCGCAATAATACCACTGCTTTGCGTCCTTTTCACATTTGGCTGTGTTCAATAAATAAACCATTTCTTAAAAGACGCTGGACAATTGGTATTTTTTTGGCATTAAATCCTGGTGCAGGGAGTTTTTGGATGAGCGCAAGCGGAACGGAAGGTTTGCACGAAAAAGCGAAGGGCCTCGACACCATGGTGCCGGGGGATGTTCTGTCGCTTTTGAGTTCGGGCCAACAGGAAGCCGCACGGACCGTGGATGCGGTGCGTGATGCGATAGCCGTAGCTTCCGCGCTCGCAGCCGACGCTATCGCGTCCGGTCACAAGCTTGTTTACGCCGGTGCGGGAAGCTCCGGGTTGATGGCGATGGCGGATGGGTTGGAATTGCCCGGCACATACGGCATCGGACGCGACCAGATCGCCATCCTGTTTGCAGGCGGCGCCAGCAATTTGTCCGATATGCCGGGCGCGCCGGAAGACGATGTCGATCAGGCGCGATTGGATGCCGAAGGAGCAATTGGTGCAGGAGATTGCATTGTTGCGATTTCCGCCAGTGGCTCGACCCCTTATGCGTTGGCCGTCGCAGAGGTCGCCCGGAAGAAGGGCGCGCGGGTGGTGGCGATTGCCAATAACCCTGATGCCAGACTTTTCGACGATTGCGATGTTGCGATATTGTTGCGTACACCGCCGGAGTTCGTATCCGGCTCCACCCGCATGGGTGCAGGCACAGCGCAGAAAATCGCGCTCAATATGTTCTCGACACTGATGGCGATCCGTCTTGGCCATGTGCATGACGGCTATATGGTCAATTTGCGTGCAGACAATAAAAAGCTTATCGAGCGCGCCGCACGCATCGTATCGGGCGTGACGGGTGTGGATATGAACGAGGCTGGACGTTTGGTGGAAAAGGCGTCCGGCTCCGTCAAGATCGCGATTCTGCTGGCGGCAGGCGCGAAAGACAAGAATTCAGCCGAAACCATGCTTGAGACAAGCGGCCAGAATGTTCGGCGCGCGCTTCAGCTGATCGGCGAATGAGACTGCAACAACCATAGTTGATGAACGCCGTGGCGGCGTTACACCAAGAGGGAGAACAATATGATCCGTAATCTCACCAAGGCCCTGGCTCTGGGCGCAAGCCTGTTTGCCTATGCTGGCATGGCATCGGCAGCAGACGTAACGCTGACCATTGAAAGCTGGCGCAACGACGATCTGGCCATCTGGAAAGACAAGCTCATTCCGGCTTTCGAAGCCAAGAACCCGGGCATCAAGCTCCAGTTCCAGCCCATGGCGCCGACCGAATACAATGCCGCACTGAATGCCAAGCTGGAATCCGGTTCCGCTGGCGACCTCATCACTTGCCGCCCCTTCGATGCCTCGCTTGAGCTGTTCAAGAAAGGCTATCTGAGCGATCTGTCCAAGAATCCCGGTATGGAGAATTTCTCCAACGTCGCGAAAACCGCATGGTCGACAGACGATGGCGCTCAGACTTTCTGCGTACCCATGGCGTCGGTTATCCACGGCTTCATCTACAACAAGGAAGCCTTCGATACGTTGAAAATCGAGGTTCCGAAGACCGAGGCTGAATTCTTCGCTGCACTCGACAAGATCAAGGCTGACGGCACCTATGTTCCGATGGCCATGGGCACCAAGGATTTGTGGGAAGCCGCGACCATGGGATACCAGAACATCGGACCGAATTACTGGAAGGGTGAGGAAGGCCGTCTGGCGCTGATCAAGGGCGAACAGAAGCTGACCGATGCCGATTGGGTCAAGCCTTATGAAGTGCTTGCCAAGTGGAAGGATTATCTGGGCGACGGCTTCGAAGCCCAGACCTATCCTGACAGCCAGAATATGTTCACGCTTGGCCGCGCTGCTATCTATCCCGCTGGTTCCTGGGAAATCTCCGGCTTCAACACGCAGGCCCAGTTCAAGATGGGTGCTTTCCCGCCGCCAGTCGAAAAGGCGGGCGATACCTGCTACATCTCTGACCATACCGACATCGGCATGGGCGCCAATGCCAAGTCCAAGCACCCGGCAGAAGCTGCCAAGTTCCTGGAATGGGTTGCCTCTGCGGAGTTCGCCGATCTCTATGCTAACGCGCTGCCGGGCTTCTTCAGCCTGAACAAAACGGCTGTAAAGATGGCCGATCCGCTTGCCCAGGAATTCGTGTCCTGGCGCGAAAAGTGCAAGCCGACGATCCGCTCCACCTATCAGATCCTGTCACGTGGCACGCCTAACCTCGAAAACGAGACCTGGGTTGAATCCGCCAACGTGATCAACGGTACGGACACACCGACCGTTGCTGCTGAGAAGCTGCAGAAGGGTCTCGACAGCTGGTACAAGCCTGCAAAGTAAGTCTGGGTTTGTGCATGGCGATCGAAAGTCGCCATGCACATTCAGCCTATCGACCATATCCAGCCTGAGCATCTTGCCGTTATTGGCAAGCTGTCTCAGGCGCGGATTGCTGGCAGCATCCATGCGCATGGCGCGATGATTGATTTTCCTTTTAGACAGTTCGGACCGATCCCATGAGCGCCGATATCACTTCCAACGATCAAAGATCGATCAGGCGGCCGTTTCGCTGGCATATTCTCATATTCATGCTGCCGGCATTTCTGGTCTACACGGCTGTCATGATCATTCCGCTTGGCAGCACCTTATGGCTCTCCTTCTTCCGGGAAGTGGACGGTCAGAGAATTTTCGTCGGCATGGAGAATTTCAAAGCGCTGTTCTTCGAAGATCGCTGGTCCGTCAGCTTCTGGAATGCGCTGGTCAACAACATCTACTTTTTCATCATCCACATGCTGGTGCAGAACCCCATCGGTGTTGCTCTCGCGGCCTTGCTCTCGTTACCCAAGCTGCGCTTTTCGGCCTTTTACCGAACCGCCATCTTTCTTCCGACGCTGCTCTCCTTCGTGATCGTCGGCTTCATCTGGAAGCTGATCCTTTCGCCGCTCTGGGGTATCGCGCCGACGCTGCTGGATTTCGTTCATCTGAAATTCCTGTTTGCCCCATGGCTCGGCAGGCCGAATTCCGCCCTCATCGCCGTATCGCTGATTTCGGTCTGGCAATATGTCGGCATTCCCATGATGCTGATCTATGCGGCGCTTTTGAACATTCCCGATGAGGTGATCGAGGCTGCCGAGATGGATGGGATTACGGGCTGGAGCCAGTTCTGGAAGATCAAGCTGCCGCTCATTCTTCCCGCCATCGGCATCATCTCCATTTTGACATTCGTCGGAAATTTCAACGCCTTCGACCTGATTTACACAGTGCAAGGCGCGCTTGCCGGGCCGGATGGATCCACCGATATTCTGGGAACGCTGCTCTATCGAACCTTCTTCGGCTTCCAGCTTCAGCTCGGGGATCGCTCCATGGGCGCGACGATTGCGACAGTGATGTTCCTCATCATTCTCGCCGGTGTCAGCTTCTATCTCTTTGCCATTCAGCGCCGCATGCGCCGATATCAGTTCTGAGAGGGGAAGCAGACATGTCGAAAGCCCGTTCCTCCATCGCCCGCACGGTCGCAGCCCACGCGATCCTCCTCACCTATACCGCCATCGCGCTTTTTCCGGTGGTGCTGACGATCATCAATTCGTTCAAGTCGCGAAACGCCATCTTCCGCAATCCCATGCAGGTGCCGCTGCCATCGACCTTCGATCTGGTGGGTTACACCACCGTACTGGGGCAGAGCGATTTTGTGCATTACCTGCAAAATTCGTTGATTGTCACCGTCGTGTCGATTGCGCTTGTTCTGCTCTTTGGGGCGATGGCGGCCTTTGCGCTGTCGGAGTATCGCTTCAAGGGCAACACCTGGCTTGGGCTTTATATGGCGCTGGGTATCATGATCCCCATTCGCCTTGGCACCATCGGTATCTTGCAGGGCATGGTGGCAACGGGGCTGGTCAACACGCGCACTGCCCTTATTCTGGTCTATACGGCGCAGGGCCTGCCGCTTGCGATCTTCATCCTGTCGGAATTCATGCGGACGGTTTCCGATGATCTGAAGAATGCCGGGCGTATCGATGGGCTGTCGGAATACAAGATTTTCTTCCGCCTCGTCCTGCCGCTCATCCGCCCATCCATGGCAACGGTGGCCGTCTTCACCATGATCCCGATCTGGAACGATCTGTGGTTCCCGCTGATCCTCGCGCCCAGCGAAGCGACCAAGACAATCACGCTCGGGGCGCAAATCTTCATCGGCCAGTTCGTAACGAACTGGAATGCGGTTCTGGCAGCGCTTTCGCTGGCGATTGCCCCGGTTCTCGTCCTTTACACCATCTTCTCGCGGCAATTGATCCGCGGCATCACGGCAGGAGCGGTGAAATGAGCGAACAACCTCTCAAGGTTCTGGTTGCCGGCCTCGGAAATATGGGCATGAGCCATGCGCTGGCCTATGCCGCCAATCCGGGCTTCGAGATCGTCGGCCTCGTCAATCGCTCCACACCCACTTTGCCTGCTCCGCTTTCGAGCCACGTAATCCTGCCATCCTTCGAGGATGCGCTGGCGGAGTTGAAGCCGGACCTCTGCTCGATCAATACCTATTCCGATAGTCACGCCGCCTTCGCCATCAAGGCTATGGAAGCGGGGTGCCATGTCTTTGTTGAAAAGCCGCTGGCAACCACGGTGGCCGATGCAGAACGTGTCGTTGCCTGCGCCCGCGCCAATGGTCGCAAACTGGTGGTCGGTTATATTCTGCGCCACCATCCATCATGGATGAAGCTCATCTCGCTCGCTCGTGAGCTTGGTGGCCCTTACGTCTTCCGCATGAACCTCAACCAGCAGTCATCGGGTAAGACATGGGCGACGCACAAGGCTCTGATGCAGACCACACCGCCGATTGTCGATTGCGGGGTGCATTATGTCGATGTCATGTGCCAGATCACGGATGCCAAGCCGGTGTCGGTTCGCGGCATGGGCCTGCGTCTCTCCGATGAAATCGCGCCTGACATGTATAATTATGGCCACCTTCAGGTCACCTTCGACGATGGCTCCATCGGCTGGTACGAGGCGGGATGGGGCCCGATGATTTCGGAAACGGCATTCTTCGTCAAAGACGTGATGTCGCCGAAAGGCTCGGTCTCCATCGTGATGGACCCGAATGCCAAATCCGACGATATCGATACGCATACGAAGACCTCAACCATCCGCCTTCACAAGGCGCAGACGGGACCGGATGGCCAGTTCATCCAGCCGGATCAGTTTCTGCAGATGGAGGGTGAGCCGGGGCATCAGGAGCTGTGCGACCGGGAACAGGCCTATGTTCTCAAAGCCATCCGCGAAGATATCGATCTCAACCGGCACATGACCGATGCTGTCCAATCGCTGCGTATCTGCCTTGCGGCGGATGAAAGCGCGCGAACCGGCCGCATGGTCGATCTTTGAATCTGGAGAAAATCCTTGGGTAATCTGACACTCAAATCCGTCGCGAAATCCTTTGGCACTGTCGATGTGCTGAAAGGCATCGATCTGGAGGTCAAGGACGGCGAGTTCGTGATCTTCGTCGGGCCATCGGGTTGCGGCAAATCCACCTTGCTGCGAACAATCGCGGGGCTTGAAGATATTAGTTCCGGCGAAATCGTTATCGATGGTCGGGAAGTGTCTGCGGTGCCCCCCGCCAAGCGCGGCATTGCCATGGTTTTCCAGTCTTATGCGCTTTATCCGCATCTGACGGTGAAAGACAATATGGGTCTCGGTCTCAAGCAGGCGGGAACGCCGAAGGATGAAATAGAGGCGCGGGTCGCCAATGCGTCCTCCCTGCTCTCGCTCGGACCTTATCTGGAACGGCGTCCGGCGGAACTGTCCGGCGGTCAGCGTCAGCGCGTCGCGATTGGCCGTGCTATTGTGCGCGAACCAACGCTTTTCCTGTTCGATGAGCCGCTTTCCAACCTTGATGCAGCACTGCGCGTCCAAACGCGCCTGGAGATCGCCCGTCTCCATCGCCGCCTGAAGGCGACGATGATCTATGTGACCCATGATCAGGTCGAGGCGATGACGCTGGCCGACAAGATCGTCGTTCTCAACGCCGGTCGCATCGAGCAGGTTGGTTCGCCCATGGAGTTGTATAACCGCCCGGCCAATCTGTTCGTCGCAGGCTTCATCGGCTCTCCGCAGATGAATTTCATTGATGCCGAACGGCTGGGTGAAAACGGCTACAAAACTCTGGGTATTCGTCCTGAACACATCGTGCTGTCTCGCGATAGCGGCACATGGTCCGGCAAAGTCGTGCATGTCGAGCATCTGGGTGCAGATACAATCGTCTATCTGGAAAGCGATGCCATCGGCCTTCTGACGGTGCGGCTGTTTGGTGAACACGCCTATGCGCCTGACGATGTGGTTTATGCCTCGCCCAGTGGCGACGCCACGCATCGGTTTGACGCTGCCGGCAACGTCATTCGATGATCCCTTGTTTTGCCTTCGTAAAATCGCTGCTTCAGGTCTCCCATGGCTGATATTTTGCTGGAAGTCTGTGTCGATGACATTGCCGGTCTCAAAGCCGCAATCAAAGGCGGTGCGGACCGGATCGAGCTTTGCAGCGCGCTTTCCGTCGGCGGGCTGACGCCATCGGTGGGGTTGATGAGCCTTGCCGGACGTTCACCCGTGCCCTGCTACGCGATGATCCGACCGCGTGTCGGTGACTTCGTCTATTCCGCCGACGAACTGGCGGTCATGGAAGACGATATAAGGTTTGCGGCATCCTGCGGCATCGCAGGTGTTGTTTTCGGCGCCAGTCTGCCCGATGGGCGGCTGGATCAGAACGCTTTGATGCAATTGTCAGAGGTGATCGGCTCCATGCCGCGCACCTTGCATCGCGCTTTCGATCTCGTGCCGGATATGGAAGAGGCAATCGAGATCGCCATATCCTGTGGTTTCGAGAGAATATTGTCCTCGGGTCGTGCGGTGTCGGCGTCAGATGGAATTGATGACCTCAAGACGGCGATAAAGACTGCTGCCGGGCGGATTTCGATCATGCCGGGCTCTGGCGTGAATCTCAAGACGATCGATAGTTTGCTTGCTAAGCTCGATGTTTCGGAAGTGCATTCCTCTTGCTCCTCGAGCGTCGGTTCAAACAACCCTGCGGTCGTCGATTTTGGCTTCTCCGCCTCTGCAATCAAGCAGACCGATGCGACCATTGTCCGCGCCATGAAAAACCGGATTGCATCGCGGACCCAGTAGAGCGTCCACGTCTCGCACTTTAGCGTCAATGCATAAAATTCGCGCACGATCAAAAATTAAGCTTGACGCTTCCTCTTTTTACGGATTGATTTGAACCAATAGATAATTGGTACGAACCAATGACCGATAACTCCAAAATCCTCGGACCGGAAAACGCCAATTACGCACTCGAGCGATTGCGTGAGCTAATTGCCGTTAGCGCCTTCGGTCGAGACGGGAAATTGCCGACCGAGCGGACGCTATCGGAGCGTCTCGGCGTGGGCAGGCGCGAAATTCGTCGGGCGCTGGAAGTGCTTGAGGCGGAAGGTCTGATTTGGCGCAAGCAGGGTGCAGGCACATTTCTCGGTCAAAAGCCGGACAGTTGGGGCGACCATGCGGCAAGCCTCGTTGACGGAACCAATTTCATGGAGATCATGGAGGTTCGCCTTCGTCTTGAGCCGCAGTTGGCGCAGCTCGCAGCCATGCGCGCCAAGCCTTCCGATATCGCCCGCATGCGCGAGACATGCTCCAAAATTTATGAGCGCACGGATGCCGACTGGCGTGAATTGTGGGATGGCTCGCTGCACAGGTTGATTGCCCAAAGTGCCGGAAACCAGCTGTTTCTCTCGCTGTTCGACGTGGTGAACCGCGTTCGCCAGGACCCGTCCTGGCAGGCGGTGCGAGAACGCGCCCGCCGCATTGACAGGACCTTGAAGGAATCGCGCGACCAGCACGACGAGATTATCGACGCGATTGCCGAACGTGACCCGTCCAAAGCGGGTGAGGCGATGCGCAACCATCTGCTGACGCTTCAGGAACGCCTTATCCGCCAGACCTCCATGGATCACCTTGATCACTCATCCAAGGGAGATGGCTGACTGACAGATGCGGGGAAGCCCCTCCGCAACGGCAAGAACCGGAAAACCGGCTGCCACACAAACCGACCAGAGGAACAAAGACATGAAAAGACAGATAAAATTTTCCGGTTACGTGCTGGCAGCAGCACTCCTTTCATCCACACTTCACGCGGCAGACATCCGTATCGGTTTGCAGGATGATGCCGATGTGCTCGACCCTGCCCAGTCCCGCACCTTCGTCGGACGCCTCGTCTACACCAGCATGTGCGACAAGCTCGTCGATCTCGACAACAACCTGGCGGTCGTTCCGCAATTGGCAACGAAATGGGCCTGGGGTGATAATGGCAGCACGCTGACCATGGATTTGCGTGAAGGCGTTGTCTTCCACGATGGAACGCCTTTCAATGCTAAAGCCGCCGTCTATACCATCGAACGCAACATGACGATGCCGGAATCGCGTCGCAAGAGCGAGCTTGCCTCGGTCGCGAAAGTCGAGGCAACGGCTCCGTATCAGATCAAGTTTACCCTCAAAAGCCCCGATGCGAGCCTTCTGGCGCAGCTTTCCGACCGCGCGGGCATGATGATTTCTCCGAAGGCCGGAAAAGAGCTTGGCGCCAATTTCGGCTCGAAGCCGGTTTGCGCGGGGCCATTCAAATTTGTCGAACGCATTCAGCAGGACCGCATCGTGCTGGAGAAGTTCGCGGATTACTGGAACAAGGACAACATCTTCCTCGACAAGGTCACGTTCCTTCCGATCCCGGATACGACCGTGCGCCTCGCCAATCTGCGCGCCGGTGACCTCGATATGGCAGAGCGCATTTCCGCGGCTGACGCCGCATCGGTCAAGGACGACCCGAAGCTGACCTATGGCGAGGTTGTCGGTCCCGGCTACATGGCCATGTATGCCAATATTGGAAATGGCGCGCGTGCCGACAATCCGTTCGGCAAGGACAAGCGTTTGCGTCAGGCATTTTCGATGGCGATCGACCGCGAGGCGATCAATCAGGTCGTGTTTGAGGGAACTGCGTTGGCTGGAAATCAGCCTTGGCCTTCGACCAGCCCGTGGTTCAACAAGGATATCCCGGTGCTAGCCCGCGATGTTGAAAAGGCAAAGGCGCTGATGAAAGAGGCTGGCTACGACCGCTTCGAAATCGAGTTGCAGCACGCCAACAACACCACACAGACCCAGATGATGCAGGTCATTCAGGCCATGGTGGCGGAAGCGGGCTTCGACGTAAAGCTGAAGGCAACGGAATTTGCGACGCTGCTGTCCGAGCAGACGGCAGGCAATTACGTGCTTTCGCGCTCAGACTGGTCGGGCCGGTCCGACCCGGATGGCAATATCCACCAGTTCGTGACCTGCAAAGGCGGCATCAACGACACGAAATATTGCAATCCGGAAGTGGACAAGCTGCTGAACGAAGCTCGTGCTTCGACAGACAATGCGGTGCGCAAAGAGAAGTATGACGCGGCGACCAAGATTCTCGATGAGGATCTTCCGCTGATCTATCTGGGCCACCAGGCCTATCTCTATGCAACGTCGAAAGCCGTCACCGGTTTCCAGCCTTCCTCTGATGGCATGATCCGTCTGACCGGCGTGAAAAAGGGTTCGTAAGACGACGATTGTTTTCCCGATGCGTGGTGCGTGCCGCGTATCGGGAAATCCCGACACGGCCTGCGCGCCACAAGGATCATCCCATGCACATATACATCGGCAAGCGGCTTCTGGTGGCCATTCCGACGCTGCTCATCATCTCCATTTTCGTGTTTTCTCTGCAAAAACTGCTTCCCGGAGACCCTATTCTCGCCATGGCGGGTGAGGAGCGCGACCCTGTTGTTATCGAGCTTTTACGGGAGAGATACCGGATGAATGATCCTTTCATCTACCAGTATTTCTATTGGCTCGGCTCCGTGTTGCAGGGTGATTTCGGAATTTCGCTCAGAACTAACCAACCGGTTCTTGAACTGATCGGCCAGAAGCTTCCTGTCACGATCCAGCTTGCGCTCATGTCGATGTTTTTTGCGCTCATTATCGGCGTACCGATTGGTATTCTGGCCGCGGTCAAGCAGAACACATGGATCGACTATGTCTCCAACATCGTCGCGCTGTCAGGACTTTCGATCCCGAACTTCTGGCTGGGCATTATGCTTATTCTCCTGGTTTCGGTGCAGCTGGGATGGCTGCCCGCATCGGGCTACGAGTCGATTTTCGTTGATCCCGTACGGTCGATCCAGACCATGATCATGCCGTCCTTCGTTCTGGGAAACGCCCTGGCGGCAACGTTGATGAGGCACACACGCTCGGCCATGCTGTCCGTCATGAAGTCGGATTACATCCGCACGGCGCGCGCAAAGGGTCTCTCCAACTGGCAGGTCATTTTCAGCCATTCTTTCCGCAATGCGCTTTTGCCCATCATCACGCTTGCCGCGCTGTTGTTTGGCGAACTGCTGGCCGGTGCCGTGTTGACCGAACAAATCTTCACCATTCCGGGCTTCGGCAAACTCATCGTCGATGCCGTCTTCACGCGTGATTACGCCGTCGTCCAGGGCGTCGTTCTGTGCACCGCTGTCGGCTTCATTCTCATGAACCTGCTGGCCGATGTCGTCACCGTGTTGCTCAACCCCCGTATGAGGACTGCGATATGAGCGCCGCCATAGAGACAGGTCCAGTCGCCCAAAAGTCCGAGAGCCGCGCCTGGAAAAAAATGAAGCGCAACAAAAGCGCCATAGCCGGGCTGATCATCATAACATTCTTCGCGCTGCTGGCTGTCGTCGCACCGCTTTTGCCGCTGGCTGATCCCTATGCCACAAGCTGGAGTGCAATCCGCAAGGCACCGTCGCTCGCGCACTGGATGGGCACGGATGATATCGGGCGAGACATTCTCTCGCGCATGATCTGGGGTGCACAGGCTTCGCTCATGGCGGGCGTGATTTCCGTTGCCATCGCGGTTGCGGCGGGTGTGCCGCTGGGGCTTGTATCGGGCTATTTCGGCGGCTGGATCGATCAGGTCATTTCGCGCATCACGGAAGCCTTTCTGGCAATGCCCTTCCTGATCATGGCGATTGCGCTTGCCGCATTTCTGGGCCCAAGCCTTAGCAATGCAATGATTGCGATTGGTCTTTCCGCCATGCCGATCTTCATCAGGTTGACGCGTGCTCAGGTTCTGGCGGTGAAAACCGAAGATTACATCGAGGGCGCGCGTTCGATTGGTCTCGGCCACCACGACATCATGCTGCGTTACATTCTGCCCAACATCATACCGCCGATCATCGTGCAGGCAACGTTGACGGTGGCCACTGCCATCATCGCAGAAGCCAGCCTTTCGTTTCTGGGCCTTGGCCAGCAGGCTCCGGCGGCGAGCTGGGGATCGATGTTGAACGTGGCCAAGAACTACCTTTCACAAGCGCCATGGATGGCCATGTGGCCGGGCGCCGCAATCTTCCTCGTGGTTATCGGCTTCAACCTCCTGGGCGATGGCCTGCGCGATGCGCTCGACCCACGCGAACACTGACATTTACGGACCGAAGGACATAGACATGACTGCATTCACAACCCGCCCCGAAATCCTCGGTACGTTCGGCGTCGTGACCTCCACGCACTGGATCGCCTCTTCCGTTGGCATGAGCATGCTCGAAAAAGGCGGCAATGCTTTCGACGCTGCTGTCGCCACCGGCTTTGTTCTGCAAGTGCTCGAGCCGCATCTGAATGGTCCGGGTGGCGATATGCCCGCGGTGATCTACTCCAAGAAAAAGGACAAGGTGGAGGTTATCTGCGCGCAGGGCCCTGCACCTGCCGGTGCGACCATCGAACATTATAAAAGCGAAGGCATCGACATCATTCCAGGCGACGGCTTGCTGTCGACCGTCATTCCCGGTGCCTTCGATGGCTGGATGCTGATGCTGCGTGATTACGGCACCATGACCGTGCGAGAGGTGCTGGAGCCAGCTATCCACTATCTGGAAAACGGCCACCCCATGTTGCCGCGTGTCTCGGCCTCTATCGCTGGCTTGGCAGACTTCTTCGAAAAGGAATGGCCGACGTCTTATGAAACATGGGTGCCGGGCGGTTCCGTGCCGCAGCCATTTTCCAACTTCAAGAACCCGGTTCTAGCGGAGACGTGGAAGCGGATCGTAAAAGAGGCAGAGGCGACGAGCGACCGTGAGGCCGGGATAGAGGCGGCACGCGATGCCTTCTATCGCGGCTTCGTCGCCGAAAAGATCGCCGACTATCTGAAAGACGCCGAAGTCATGGATGCGAGCGGCGCGCGCCATAAGGGTGTGCTGACCGCCGACGATATGGCCAATTGGCACGCGACGATAGAAGCGCCAACGACCTATGATTATCATGGCTGGACGATTGCCAAGACCGGACCATGGGGGCAGGGGCCTGTTCTGCTGCAATCCCTGGCGCTTCTCAAGGGCATCGATATCGCAAAAATGGACCCCGCCGGTCCGGACTTTGTGCATACGGTGGTGGAAGCCATGAAGCTCGCCTATGCCGACCGCGAAGTCTATTACGGCGATCCGGAATTCGCGCAGGTTCCGGTCGAAACCTTGCTGTCCGATGGCTATAATGACGAACGTCGTAAACTGATAACGCAGCAGGCTTCGATGGACTTGAGGCCGGGCCTCATTCCCGGTTTCGATAATCAGCGGAACCTGACACTTTCCATGCTCAACTCCATGCAAGGCACCGGCGCGGTTTATGAGCCGACGATGTCGCATCTCACCGAAAAGCGGGGCGATACCGTCCATATCGACGTCATCGACCGCGAAGGAAACATGGTGTCGGTCACACCGTCTGGTGGCTGGCTGCAAAGCTCACCCATCGTGCCGGGCCTTGGTTTCTGCCTCAATTCGCGCGCGCAGATGTTCTGGCTCCAGCCGGGGTTGCCGACCTCACTTGCGCCGGGCAAGCGCCCGCGCACGACATTGACGCCCTCTCTTGCCCTGTTTGAGGGTCGCCCGACGCTTGCCTTCGGCACGCCTGGTGGAGATCAGCAGGATCAGTGGCAGCTTTCCTTCTTCCTGCGCTACGCGCATTTCGGCCTCAACCTTCAGGAAGCCATCGACCTGCCGCTGTTCCACACGTCGCACTTCCCCGGCTCCTTCTATCCACGGACAAGACAGCCCGGCAATGTGATGATCGAGACAAGTATCGGGCAGGGTGTTCTGGATGAGTTGAAGCAGCGTGGGCACGATATTACGCCTGCTGATCCATGGACAGTCGGCCGTTTGACGGCGGCTCGACGTGACGCGGATGGTCTGTTGCGGGCCGCAGCGACACCACGCCTGATGCAAGCCTATGCAGTGGGGCGATGAGCATGGCCGCAAACAGTGAGCGCAATGAAGAGCCAGTTCTTCGCGTCCGGAATCTGACCACGTCTTTCCGGATCGATGATGAATGGAAAAGCGTCGTTCGAGATTTGTCATTTGAGGTGAAGGCAGGAGAAACGGTCGCCATTGTCGGCGAGAGTGGGTCTGGAAAAAGCGTGACCTCCCTGTCCCTCATGCGCTTGTTGGACCCTAAGAACAGCCGGATCGAAGGCAGTGTCGAGTTGAACGGCAAGGACATCCTGTCGCTTTCCGAACACGACATGCGCCATGTGCGTGGCAACGACGTCGCTATGATCTTTCAGGAGCCGATGACGTCGCTCAACCCCGTCTTCACGATTGGGCGGCAGATTTCCGAGGTTCTCGTTCGTCACAAGGGGCTGGACAAAGCGCAGGCGAGAGCCGAGACGATCCGTCTGCTCGAGAAGGTTCGTATTCCCAATGCGTCCAGCCGCTTTGACGAATACCCCCACCAGTTTTCCGGCGGAATGCGCCAGCGTGTGATGATCGCCATGGCACTTGCATCGCGTCCCAAGCTATTGATTGCGGACGAGCCGACCACGGCGCTCGACGTGACAATCCAGGGCCAGATCCTCGATCTCATCAAGACGCTTCAGGAAGAAGAGGGCATGGCCGTTCTCTTCATTACCCATGATATGGCCGTGGTCGCAGAGATCGCCGACAGAACAATCGTGATGTTTCGGGGTGATCAGGTGGAAACTGGACAAACCGCCGACATCTTCCATCGTGGATCGCACCCCTATACCCGCGCGCTTCTGGCGGCGGTGCCGAAACTCGGCTCCATGGAAGGACATGAGCGGCCACTGCGGTTTCCAAAAGTCGATATGACGACGGGTGCTGTGGGCGACAGCCCTGAGCTTGGCGATACGGTTATGGGTGGAATGACGCCGGTTCTGTCGGTCAAAAATCTCGTCACACGCTTTGCTATTCGGTCGGGAATGTTCGGGCGCGTGACAGGTGCTGTGCATGCTGTGGAGAATATCAGCTTCGATCTGTTTCAGGGCGAAACCCTCTCGCTCGTCGGTGAATCCGGATGCGGTAAATCCACGACTGGTCGGTCCATCACGCGTTTGGTCGAACCACTGTCGGGCGAAGTCTCGCTTGATGGCTACGACGTCTTGCGGCTGGATCCGCAAGGGCTTCGCGCCATGCGGCGCAGCGTGCAAATGATCTTTCAGGACCCGTTTTCCAGCCTCAATCCCCGTATGACGGTTGGCGCTGCCGTGGCGGAACCAATGATCAAGCATCGCACGGCAACATCGTCGCAGGCGCGCAAGAACGCCGCTGATCTTCTGGAGAGGGTTGGGCTCTCACCTGCGATGATGGATCGCTATCCGCACGAGTTTTCAGGCGGCCAGCGGCAACGCGTGGCTATTGCCAGAGCGCTAGCGCTCAACCCCAAGGTCATTGTGGCGGATGAAAGCGTTTCCGCCTTGGACGTTTCGATCAAGGCGCAGGTCTGCAATCTGCTAATGGACCTTCAGGAACAGTTCAAGATCGCTTTCCTCTTCATCAGCCACGACATGGCGGTGGTAGAGCGCGTCAGCCACCGCGTGGCCGTCATGTATCTGGGCGAGATCGTCGAGATCGGCCCCCGCGCGGATATCTTCGCCAACCCGCAACATCCCTATACCAAAAAGCTGATGGCGGCGGTTCCAGTGCCCGATCCGGCCCGGCGTGGAATTCGCCGCAATGCTGGCACGGACGAGCTGAAAAGCCCGGTCAGGCCTGTGGGGTACGAGGCGCCCACGAGGCTTTATACCGAGGTTTCGCCGGGACATCTGGTGCTGAGCTGACCGCGGAACGGCATTTGTAGGGTGCATCGCAAGCCTCAATCACGGTTGGGTTGACCTGATTAACCCATTGTTAATCATACATTTAAGCTTTTAGTCAAATTCGAATGAAATCTCGATTTTGCCTTATCTTCGCATGATTTCCCGCCATAACGGGCGTCAACGAGGTGCCTGTCCGGGGTAGCTCTGCAAATGCCTTAAGCCCTCTCATCGTCAAGTGGGCGGACAATGTATGGAGTATAAAATGTCCTATGGTCTGAAATCCTTCGCCACCGTTTTGCTGGTCTCGTTTGCAGCAGCTCCTGCAATGTCTGCAGATTTGAACTCCTATGAGGCTCCTCCTGCCTACAACGAAGCCCCCGCCTCGACGTCCTGGACGGGTGCTTACGTCGGCGGTCACATTGGCGCGGCGATGCCAAGTGCAAATCCTTTCCGCAGCGGCAAGGGTTTGGCACTGGGTGCGCAGGCGGGTTACGATTATGACCTGGGATCTGCAGTCGTCGGCGGTGAAGTCGAAGCCACGCATCTTGGCGATGCGCAGGTTAAAGTTCCCAATGGTCACCTGAAGGAGCGCTGGCGCGCTGCCGTAAAGGCAAAGGCTGGCGTCAAGCTCGACCAGACGCTTGTTTACGGAACGGCCGGTGTGACAGTCACAAGTCTGCGTGATGGCAATGGAGTCACAGGTCCTGATGGCATGAAGGAAGGCTATCTGCTGGGCGCTGGCGTCGAGCATCGCTTCACGCCGCAAATCTCCGGCAAGGTCGAATATAATTATGTTGCGACCGGTGACGTGCGCACCTTTGCCAATGGTTCCGCATCCCACACAGACCTGAGCGACAATGTCGTCAAGGGTGGCGTGAACTATCGTTTCTAATGTCTGAAATGTAGTGGCAGCGTAACGCTGCCACTACGCCCGACCAAGCCTTTTCGCCAGCATCAGCCGAGACATGACGACGATCACGCCGACAATGACCGTGACGGCGATAAACAGGAAAGCGGCGGCAGCAATTGCGGGGCTGATATTTTCCCGGATGCTGGAAAACATCTGCCGTGCAAGCGTTCTCTGATTGGGACCTGCCACGAAAAGTGTCAGCACCACCTCATCAAGCGAGGTTGCAAAAGCCAGAACGGCCCCCGATAGAACCCCCGGCATGGCAAGCGGCAAAGTCACGCGTCGAAATACCGTAATTGGAGAAGCACCAAGGCTCTCTGCGGCAAGCTCTACGCGCTTGTCGATGCCGTTCAAGGCACCGGTAACGCTCACAACAACGAAAGGAACGGCGACGACGGTGTGTGCGATGATCACGCCCAGATAACTGTTCGTCAGGCCAAACCGCGCAAGCAGCACCTGCATGCCGACGCCGAGGACAACGGCTGGAACGACCATCGGCAGAAGAAACAGCGTTCTCATCGTTCCACGAAAGAAGATGAGCCGGTTGCGCAAACCGAGTGATGCTGTTGTGCCCAACACTGTTGCGAGCAGGGTCGTACCGGTGCCGATGATCAGGCTATTGACGATGGCGCGCCGCCAGGCATCCGCCGTGAACAGCTCTTCGAACCAACGCAGCGACCAGGATGGTATCGGATAGGTGAGGATGACGCTCGACGTGAAGGCGAGCGGCAGGATGGCAATGAGCGGTGCCACAAGGAACAGCATGGCCAGTGCCGCGAAGGTGAATTTGGTGAGTTTCATCGGCATGGCTCAATACCTTTCCGATTCTTCGGCAGAAAGCCGCGCATAGACACTGTAGAGAAGCAATGTCGCGATGAGCAGCACGACGCCCAGTGCTCCCGCCATGCCCCAATTTGCCGAGCCGATGGCATAAAAGGCGATGATCGAGGAGATCATCTGATCGCCCGGCCCGCCGATTAGCGCAGGCGTGATGTAATAGCCGATGGCTGAAATGAAGACGAGCAGACTGCCCGAAGCAACACCGCGCAGGCTGAGCGGCAGAAGCACGCGCAGAAAGGCACGCAGCGGATGAGCGCCAAGAGATGCTGCTGCTGGCATAAGGTTTTTCGGTATGGTGATCAGCACGGAATAGATCGGTAGCACCATGAACGGCAAAAGCACATGGGTCATGGCGATGATGACGCCTGTGCGGTTGAAGATCAGTGGCAGCGGCCCATCGATCAGGTCGATTGCCTGCAAAGCATCGTTGATCAGCCCTTTTTCCTGCAACAGAATGAACCAGGCCGCCGTGCGCACGAGAAGTGAGGTCCAGAGCGGCAGCAATACGGCTCCCAGCATAAGGTCTCGTTTCCAGCCGGTCAGTGATGCGGCAATGATCGCGTAGGGGAAGCCGATACAGGCACAGGCGAAGGTGACGAGAGCTGCAATCCAGAAGGTGCGCACGAGAATGACGCGGTTGACCGATTGATCGGCGGGCAGGTGTTCGATTTCGCCTGAAGCGTTACGACCGAGATCGACGGCAGCCAGCAGATTGCGGTCGGTCAGCGGCGAGAGCGCATCGGCGATGGCCAGCCAGAAATCGGGCTTTTCCCAGCGCTTGTCTATGGAAACGAGATCGGCTGGCGGGTTTGCGGGCTCTCCGAGCGCGCTGGTGGTTTTGGACATCAGCGTGCGGAAACCAGAGCGCGCGCTGTTGAGACGACGCACCATATCACCCAATGCCTGATCGTCATTGACGGCCTTCAAGTCATCCATCAACGCCGTTTGCATGGCAGCGGTCGGTGGGGATATGCGGTCCCATTCCGGCAGCACTTCGGCGCTACGTGGCAACAGGCGCAGCACTGCCGTATCTGACACCGACTGCGACATCATGCTGAACAGTGGCCAGACGAAAAAGCCGATAACGAAAATCAACAACGGCGCAAGCAACAGCAGCGACCGGCTGGTTCGGGAGGTGATTGCGCTCATGGTGCTATGACCCGGCAATCATCTGCTGAAAAGGCGGCATAGACCTTCGTCCCCGGCTGAAACTCCCGTGACCGACGCCCCAGTTTCGCAATCAGCTGATGCGACGCATTCTGCAACTGCACCCGCAAATGATCACCCTGATAAACGGAGTCTGTTACCTCCGCCTCCAGGCAGTTGCGCGCATCACCACGGACCTCGGTGAGATCGACCCGTTCAGGGCGAATGGAAACATAGACGTTTTGGCCGGAGGAAACATTGGCGGAAACGACGGACACGACTTCAGCGCCGGAGGGTAGTCGCACCACCGCTTGCCCAGCCTGGATCGTTTCAACGACGCCTTCGACCAGATTGGTTTCGCCGATGAACTCCGCGACGAACTTCGTCGCGGGCTCGTCATAGACCTGTCGCGGTGTTCCAATCTGCTCGATCTTGCCCTTGTTGAACACCGCAACCCGGTCAGACATGGTCAGCGCTTCAGACTGGTCATGGGTAACGAAAACGATGGTCAGGCCGAGACGACGATGCAGGTCGCGAATATCGAGCTGCATCTGTTCGCGCAACTGCTTGTCGAGCGCGCCAAGCGGCTCGTCCATGAGAACGACGCGGGGCTCGAAGACCAGCGCACGGGCCAGTGCCACACGCTGCTGCTGGCCACCGGACAGTTGCGAAGGGCGACGGTTTGCGAAGGCTGATAGCTGCACCATGTCTAGCGCACGCGCCACGCGTTGTGCAATCTCCGCTTTGTTCATGCCGCGCATCTGGAGCGGGAAGGCGACATTGTCTCCCACCGACATATGCGGAAACAGCGCGTAGCTTTGAAACACGACGCCCATGTCGCGCTTGTAGGTGGGCACGTTGTTGATGGCTGTACCGTCCAACAGAATATTTCCGGAGGTTGCCTGCTCGAAACCGGCAAGCATCATCAGCAGTGTGGTTTTGCCCGAACCGGAGGGGCCGAGCAGGCTGACGAATTCGCCCTTATCGATGCCGAGATCAAGGTTTTCGACCACGCAGAGCGGGCCATAAAATTTTGTAATATTGTCAAATCGAATGAATTCCGCCACGGAACACTCCATCACTTGAGGCAGGAGGCGGCGCTCCCAAAAATCGGGAGATCGCGTCTGGCAAAAGGAGAAGGGTACCTGCGCGGCACCCTTCTGCGAGGATTGTCTTACTTGGCAAGCCAGGCGTTGAAGCGCTGGGTCAGTGTTTCCGCATTGTCGATCCAGAAATCGACATTCAGCGGAATGGAATCCGTCATGTTTGCCGGATCAGTTGGCAAATCCTTGGCGAATTTCTCTGGTACCTTTGACGCGGCCGCCTTGTTGGGCAGGCCGTAAGCCACGAATTCCGGCAGCTTGGCCTGATTTTCAGGCAGGCTTGCAAAGGCGATGAAGTCCTGCGCGGCATCCTTGTTGGCGGCATCCTTCAATACGACCCAGCTATCCACGGCATAGATGCTGCCCGGAAAGACGACTTTGAAATTCTTGCCTTCAGTGCGGTTGATGCCGGTGATGCGACCGTTATAGGCCGATGTCATCGCGACTTCGCCGGACGCCAGGAATTGCAGTGGCTGCGCGCCAGACTCCCACCAGACGATGTTGGACTTCAGCTCATCGAGCTTCTTGAACGCGCGTGTCACGCCTTCTTCGGTTGCCAGCACGTCGTAAAGCTCGTCTTTCGAAACGCCATCGGCAAGCAATGCGAATTCGAGCGTGTATTTCGGGCCTTTGCGCAGGGACCGCTTTCCGGGGAATTTCTTGACGTCCCAGAAATCTGCCCAGGATGTCGGGCCTGCCTTCAGCTTGTCCGCATCATAGGCAATAGCGGTGGACCATACGATGGCGCCCACGCCGCAGTCATTGACGGCGGAATCGAGGAACTTGTCCTTGCCGCCCATCTTGTCCCAGTTGATCTTTTCATAAAGGCCATCGGCGCAACCGAGCGCCAGTTCTTCAGCCTCTACCTGCACGGCATCCCAGTTGGGAGCGCCAGCCTTGACCTTCGACTGAATGACGCCGATGCCGCCATCCCAGGCTTCGTCGAGAACCGGTTTGCCGGTCTTTTCAGCGAAAGGCTTGAAGTAGATGTTGCGTTGAGCGTCCTGATAATTGCCGCCCCAGGAAACGACGGTCAAATCCCGTGCGAAAACCGGAGAGACGAGGCTTGCGGACAATACGACGGCGACAGCCGTCATGACGCTGGATTTCATAAATTTTTTCATTGTATTCCCCTTTTCTTGGTTATTGCAGGAAACCTGCAGTCCCGTTTTGATGGTGCTTTATGTAAACCGCTCTCACCGTCGCCTTTGGCGTATCGATGTTGCGCAGTCTTTCCGGTTGTTGCGTCCATTTCCCCTTGGATGCCTGCAACCGATAGAGATGTTGCGATGCCTGCCGGTTCGGCAACGACTCGCAATCAGACGTGCTGCCCTCCATTGATGTGGATTTCTGCGCCGTTGATATAGGAGGATGGTTCAGTGCAGAGGAAGTAGATGGTTTCAGCCACTTCCCGCGGGTCTCCCAGCCTTTGCATTGGTACTTCCGCCGCGACCAGCGCATCTGTTCCGGGCGAAAGGATTGAAGTTTCGATCTCTCCGGGAGCAATCGCGTTGGCTCTGACCCCTCGGCGACCAAATTCATGGGCCATTTCTCTCGTCAGTGAGCCGAGCGCTGCCTTGGACGCCGCATAGGCGACACCGGCGAACGGATGGACGCGTGTTCCGGCAATGGAAGTAACATTGACGATGGACCCTTTGGCCGCCTCAAGCTCCGGCATCAGGGCGCGGGCAATAAGGGCTGTGGAGACGACATTGACATTCAGTACTTGCGTCCAGATGTCCGCGTCTGTGCCCATGACGCCAAGGCGGCTTTTTTCCGGGCCTTTGGGTGAAATGCCGGCATTGTTGACCAGCGCATGCAGTCGACCATTGGGCAGGCGTTCGCGCACGGTTTCTGCAAGGCGGTCGATCTGCGTCAAATCCGCGAGGTCCGCCTGAATATGGCTTTCGCGGGCCGATGGCCAGGCGCACTCTTCGGAAAAAGGCTGACGGGAAACGGTGAGAATGCGCCAGCCTTTGGACTGAAAGAGCTTGACGGTTGCGTGTCCGATGCCGCGGCTTGCACCAGTCAATAACATGTAGCGGCGTTCTTCGGTCATGCGAACATTCTCCGTTGATGCTTGATACATCGTAATAGGGGATTTTTGAAATGCAAGCTTTCTGTGGTGAAAACTATGCCTGACGCAGTTGCCGCTCGTCTCCCCGTTCCAGACGTTCAAGAATAGGTCTGCCACCCAGCAGAATATCGTCAACGATGGCCATGGCAGCAGCGGGGGAATCGTGACGTTTCAGCGCCTCGATCACGGGATAATGATGGTCTATCATTTCCCGCCCACCCTGGACATAGGCATCGGAGATATGCGGCCCCATCTGCAGCCAGAGGCGTCTCAAAATACCATTCAACAGCGGAAGCTGGGCGATTTTCGGCAGCATGAAGTGGAAAGCCTGATTGAGTTCGGTGCCGCGCAGTCGGTCGCCGTCAGCAATTGCCTGCTCGTTTTCCCGTACAATACGCTCCAAAACATCGATATCAGCGCTGGTCGCCACCTGTGCTGCGGTTTCCGCTGCCAGTCCTTCGAGCTTGATGCGGATTGCGCGAATTTCCTTGTAGCGGGTCTCGCTCATTCCAGGAATGCGGATGTCACGCGGAGAGCGGAAGATGATGGCTTCATCATTGGCGAGCCGCAATATCGCATCTCGGATAGGGGTCACGCTTGTACCGAACTGTTCGGCAAGGTCGCGAATTTTTAGACGGTCGCCCGGCTGGAATTGCCCCTGAATGAGCGCATCGCACAGCTTGCCGTAAACGGCGCTGTTGAGATTTTCATATTCCAGTGTGGAAAATTCAGGCATTCGCTGGTCCAGATTTCGAATATTATGATATTTGATGCATCTTTTCTTGCGTGATGCAAGCTTCGTTTGCTAATGTTCTCACAGAGTGATCGGGAATGCATCGGGCTTCGGCTGCAAAACATGATTTTTTGGCAGCGAAGGCCTTTGGGAGACGCGGGCTAACAGCGCGCAATGGAGGACGCATGACGGAGCCATCGGCTGCTACCAAGAAACCGGACTCCATGTTGGCCACATGGAATGTGACATCGCTCGGTGAGGCCGAGGTTGCCGTCCAGCGTATTTATGGATTTACCGGCACCGTGAAGCGGCTTTCCAGTGAGCGCGATGAAACCTTTCTCTTTACGCGCGAAGACGCAACGGAGTTCGTTCTCAAAATCGCCAATCCTGCCGAAGACCCCGTTGCACTGGATTTTCAGGATGGCGCGTTGCTGCATCTGGCCTCGGCAGCACCAAATGTTCCCGTGCCGCGACTTATCCTGACAAATGACGGTGAGTGCAGCCACACGCTGGACACTCATGACGGCCCACGGATCATGCGTTTGCTGACATTTCTGCGCGGTGAATTGCAGTACCGTACGCAAAGCTGCGAAGCGCAGAGCCGCAATGTCGGGCGCGCGCTGGCTGAACTGGGTATCGGTCTGGAAGATTACGATGGACGCCCGCCTGTCGGAAAGCTGATGTGGGACATTTCCCACACGCTCGATCTCACAGGGGTCATTGACCATGTCGCGCCGGAGCGTCGCGGGCGAGTGGAAGCGATACTTCGTGAATTCGAGCGCGCCCTGCCTGCTATTCAGGGGCTCGCGCGTCGTCAGATCATCCATAACGACTTTAACCCGCATAACATTCTGCTCAACCCGGCAAAACAGACCGAGGTCGCCGGTATCATCGACTTCGGTGACATGGTGTACGCACCGCTCGTCAACGATCTTGCCGTGGCGCTCTCCTATCATCTGGCAACAGACAACTGGGCTGCGCGAACCGGCGCTTTTCTCGACGGCTATCTCTCGGCGCGCACGCTCGAACCTGATGAACTGGAGCTTCTGCTCGTGCTGACCCGCGCGCGGCTGGCCATGTCGATCATCATTGCGGAATGGCGCTCGGCGCGGGTGCCGGAGAATGCCAGCTACATCATGCGCAACCACGCTTCTGCCTGGCAGGGCATCCTCAACATTTCCGATTTAACACCGGCGCGGCTGAAGACGCTCGTGCCCAACCTTTCCGAGGCTTGAATCATGTCGATGGTAAATGCTTTCTCGCGCGAAGATTTTGACCGGCTGGATGAGACGGAACGTGCGCTCATCGCCCGTCGGGAAAAGGTATTGGGGCCAGCGTATCGCTTGTTTTACGAAAAGCCATTGCACCTGGTGCGTGGTGAGGGTGTGTTTCTCTACGACAGCGCCGGAGAAAAATATCTCGACGCCTATAACAATGTCGCGTCGCTCGGACATTGCCACCCGCGTGTTGTGGAAGCGATCACCAAGCAGACCGCCGTTCTTAACACCCACACACGTTATCTGCATGAAGGCATCGTGGATTATGCCGAAGCTCTGACTGCGACCTTTCCAGACGCGCTTAGCCAGGCCATGTTTACCTGCACAGGCAGCGAAGCTAACGATCTTGCCGTGCGCATTGCCCGCTTCGTCACCGGCGGCACCGGAATCATTGCCACCGAACTTGCCTATCATGGCCTGACGAGTGCGACGGCAGAATTTTCGCCATCGCTCGGTGAATCCGTCACGCTCGGCCCGCATGTTCGCACCATCCCTGCACCAGATAGCTATCGGAACTCACCGGAAGAGGTTATGGAAAAATTTGGTCGTGATGTGCGTGCCGCAATCGCGGACCTGAAACGTCACGGCATTAAGCCAGCCATGCTGATCACCGATACTATCTTCTCGAGCGATGGAATTTTTGCCGGGCCGAAGGGTTTCCTGAAGCCAGCAGTAGATGCAATTCACGAAGCGGGCGGTCTCTTCATAGCCGACGAAGTGCAGCCGGGCTTTGGTCGCACCGGCGAAACCATGTGGGGTTTCGAGCGGCATGGCGTTGCTCCCGATATGGTGACGATCGGCAAGCCAATGGGCAACGGTTACCCCATGGCAGGCATCGTGCTTCGCCCGGAAGTTATTGCTGACTTCGGCCCGCGTGCCAGATACTTCAACACCTTTGGCGGCAATCCGGTAGCGGCTGCCGCAGGCAAGGCCGTGCTGGATACGATCCACATCGAGGGCCTTCAGCAGAACGCGCTTGAAGTTGGGCGCTACCTGATGGATGGTTTGAAAAGCCTCTCTCACCCGGCAATCGGGGATGTCCGCGGCTCGGGCCTGTTCATCGGCGTCGAGATTGTCGGTGACGCTTCAACCAAGCGCCCGGATGCAGCTTTGACGACCCGCATCGTCAACGGTCTGCGCGACCGCCGCATCCTTATCAGCGCCTCCGGCCCCAATGCCAGCATTCTGAAAATCCGGCCACCGCTGGTTTTCTCGCGCGAAAATGCCGATCTTCTGGTGGATACGCTGGGTGAGGTTTTGAAGACGGTCTGATTGGATGCTGCGACAGCGCGAATTCAGCGTGTTGTCGCAGCAAACTTCCGTTCAAGATGGGCACCGAAAATCGTCAGCGGGCAGCACATCACGAAGTACAGTGCGCCGACGATGCTGAATACCGTCAGTGGCTCGAATATCTGGTTGGAGATGATGTTGCCTGCTCGCGTCAGTTCCGTGAAGCCGACGATGGATGCCAACGACGTTCCCTTGATCAGCTGCACCAGAAAACCCACGGTTGCGGGAAGCGAGATGCGGATGGCCTGGGGCAGGACCACATCTTTCGTACGGTGATAATAGCGGAGGCTTAGCGCCTTGGCGGCTTCGATCTGGCCTCTCGGCACGGCCTCGATGGAGCCGCGCCAAATTTCACCCAGATATGCGCTGGCATGGAGCGTGAGGCCAATCGCCACCGCGACCCAGGCATCCAGCCGGAAGCCGATAAGAGCAAGGCCATAATAGACCACGAAAAGCTGCATTAGAAGCGGGGTGCCCTGAAACACAGCGATATAGCCTGAGGTCAGTTTCTCCAGCACAACAATGCCTGATGTTCTGGCCAGTGCAACCAGCAGGCCCGCGATGCAGCCGCAGACAAAGCCGACGGCAGATAGAGCGACCGTCCATTTCAGCCCGATCAGCAGGAAGACAAATTCATCGTAACCCATGACCAGCTCCTACTTGACGGGATAGGCGAAGTAGCGCGCCGAAAAGAATGAAAAGAGGCGCATCATCATCCACGACATCACCAGATAGAGGGCCGTGATGGTGAAATAGATTTCGAAGCTTCGGAAGCTTTCGGATTCGATCCGCTGAGAAACGGAGGTCAGCTCGTAGGCGGAGATTGCCGAGGCGATGCTGGTAGACAGTGTCAGAAGAACGAACTGGCTTGTCAGCGATGGATAGATGGCGCGAAGGGCGGGCTTGAGAATGATCAGCCGGAAAACCTGCGCCTTGTGCAGGCCAAGCGCCAGACCGGCCTCCATCTGCCCCTTCGATATTGACTGGACGCCACCGCGGATGATTTCGATTGCGTAGGCTCCGCCATTGATGCCGAGCGCAATGATGGCGGTGGGTGTCGGGTCGAGACGGACACCGGCGAGCGGCAGCGCAAAATAGATGAAGAAGATTTGCACCAGAAATGGCGTGTTGCGGATCAACTCTACGAAGCCAATGACGAGCCAGCGGACGGCTTTGAACCTGGAGTCGCGTAACGCCACACCGCCAATGCCGATGATGATGGCGAGAACCATGCCGCATAAGGCAAGCGTGAAGGTGCCGAGGCAGGCCGATAGCAGGCTCGGCAAACCGTCGATGACGGGTGTGAAATCCAGCTGGTAATTCATGACGCTTCTCTGGTTCGCTCGGTAGAGGGTGCGGCTTTGGTGACCATGCCAGCCATGGCCTCCACGGCCAGTTCGTAACCCGCCGCTCCAAAGCCGATCATGATGGCCGTGGCGACGCGGGAAATGAGAGAATTGTGGTAGATGCTCTCGCGGGCGTGGACATTGGAAATATGAAGCTCGATCTTCGGCGGATCGAATGTCTTCAGCGCGTCGAGAAGTGCAATTGAGGTGAAGGTGTAACCGGCAGGGTTGATGATGATGCCGCACGCTTCGTTGCGCGCCTGATGGACGCTCTCGACCAATTCGCCTTCGAAATTCGTCTGGCGAAATTCGACATTGAAACCAAGCGTTTGAGCCTTCGCAATGCACCGCTCTTTGATGTCCAGCAGCGTCGTCGTGCCGTAGATAGACGGTTCGCGTTGGCCCAAGAGGTTGAGATTTGGTCCGTTCAAGATGAAAATGGTTTGGCTCATGGTCGTACTCTTGGACTAGCGCCGAGATGATCTCGCAAGCATGAGAAGGGTGCCGGTGGACATCAGGCGATGTCCACCGTTTCTGTCAGCAGGGCCGACCGAAGTTTACTTTGCGGTGAAAGAAATGCCTTCAAGACTCTCGGGGAATTCCGGCACGGGAACCTTCATCCACTTGTCGTAGACCGTCTTCAACTCACCATTTGCCTTGATCTTGTCGATAAAGGTGTTGAGAGCGGCGTTGATTTCCTTTTCTCCAAGACGCGTGCAGGCGCCGTTGTAGAGCTTCTGGAATTCAAGCTTGTTTTCGAACTCACCCGGACGGGCCTTCTCAACCCGGTCCATGTAGAAAATGTTGCCGCCCAGCGCCTGAACCTGGCCAGAGGCCAGAGCCTGAACACTCGCCGCATCACCATCATATCGGCGGATGGTTGCGGTCGAAGGAGCATTCTTCGTTACCTGCGTATCCTGCGCAGCACCCTTTGCAACGGATATCGTCAGGTTCGCCATGTCCTCATTGGTCTTGATCGACATGGATTTGGGGCCAATCAGTACGATGGCATTTGCGACGTAAGGCTTGCTGAACTGTACGGCTTTGGCGCGATCCGGCAGCATGGCCATGGTTGCAAAAAGCAGATCGACGCGGCCACTCGTCAGAGCGGGAATACGGTTGTTCACTTCCAGCGGAACGAATTCCACCGGTACACCCAGTTCCTTTGCGAAAAGCGTGGCGATGTCGGCATCAAGCCCGTCCTGCTTTCCGGCGCTGGTCACAAATCCCCATGGCGGATTGTCGCCCTGGATGCCGACAATGAGTTTGCCCCTGGCCTTGATCTCGTCAGGCGTGATGGCCGCTGCCGGCTGCGCGAGGCCGAGGCCCGCTGATAGGATGGCTGCGCCAAGCATAAGGTGCCGACGCGTCAACTTCGATTTGAACATGTTATTTCCTCCTCCTGTAACGGCGGTCGTAAAACGACCGTGCAGCTATTCCTCACCTTTGACTGCTGGGAGGCATGGTTGCAGAGAGCGAAACATAAATCAACATAGTTTTTTAAAAACATATGATGATAATAATTATAACGACTAAAAATAATTCCTTATGTTTTGCTTTTTGCGGCGTAGCGCTGTGCACAGGCAAACGACGACCGTCACGATGGCGATCGTTTCAGTCCTGATCTGGATTTAAAAGACGTGGGAGTGGCAACCGCGCGGGGCGATTACGGAATAAACCCGCTTTGCAAAACATGATCGACGCCGCTCTTTATGTGCTTGCGTACGATTGCTTTGGCACCCTCGACGTCTTTTTTGAGCGCCGCTTCGAAAAGCAATTTGTGGTCATCGACCACGGCGGGGCCTCTGAACGTTCTTGCCAATAGATGATAGCGCAAAAACCGGTCGAATACTGAGGACAGGGTTGCCATCAACGTTACGGAATTGCAGGCGGAAACGATGGCTTGATGGAATTCCCAATCATATCGCACCCAATCAATCGTGCGTGAGACATCGCCCGTTAGAAGTTTGCGTTCTGCGGCGCTAAGCTTGTGATGAGCGGCGACGATGCGGCCTTCCCATTCAAGGTCGCCCTCCGTAAACGCCAAGCCGATGGCGTGTGTTTCCAAGACAATGCGCAGGTCTGCCAGTTCTTCGAGTTCTTTTCGCGATACGGGACTGACTTCAAAACCGCGCTGACCCTCCGCGACAACGAGATTTTCCATGGCCAGACGGCTCAGAATCTCCCGCAGCGAGGAGATGCTGATTTGATAATGTTCCTTGGCCTGTTCCAGCTTGATCTTGGAACCGGGTGGTAAATGGCCCGAAACGATGTCCTGGCGGATTTGCCGAAAGACGATGTCACCAACGGTCTCGGCTGGGGGCTGGCTGTGTTTCAGCATAAGGTTTCCTGCTCTTTCTCGCAGCGTTTTTCAGCCGAGCTTGCCACACGCCAAGGCGTGTTCCATGCCGCCTTGAATGTGCATCGTCAGGACGTTTTTCGCGGTCTTTTCGTCGCGTGCCAATGCGGCATCCAGTAGTTGCCGGTGTTCTGCGGAAGCGACGTCCCCGCGGTAGGACTGCGTCACCATTTGATAGCGCAGATATTTGTCGAAGACGTTGGAATGGGTTTCCATTAGCAGATTGGAGCCACAGGCAGAGATCAGCGACTGGTGGAATTCCCTGTCATATCGCTTCCAATCCTCTGCACTGTCCTCGTCGTTCGAGGTCGTCACGTCTTCCATGCGCGTCAGTTTGTAATGCGCAGAGACAACCCGTGCTTCCCATTCCGTGTCGCCATCGGCAATGGATTGAGACAGGGCATGGGTTTCCAGCAGCAATCTCAGGGCTGCAATTTCCTGGAGATCGTTTGCCGATACGGGCGCGACCTCGAAACCTCGCTGACCTTCAGCCAACACAAATCCGTCGGCAGAAAGACGGTTTAGTATTTCTCTGAGTGTGCTGATGCTTGTGCCATAAGCGTCTTTGAGATTGTCCAGCTTCAATTTCTGGCCGGGATGTAATCTATCAAAGATGATGTCCGAACGTATCCGTCGATAGCTGCTCTCCGCAACGGTCTCATTCGGCAAAGTTTGGAGCATTCATGCGACTCTCTGAGATTTCGTTTAATGTCAGATATATCGATGATTGGATAACAATCAAGATGATCAGCGCGAACTGAGGCTGGCCTTTGAGCTTGTCGCTTAGTGCGCAGCATAAAGCCGCAGGACGATTATCCTGCGGCTTCTATTTGTCTGAGGTGGAGATCAAGCTCGTCAGACGGCCTTGTCCATCTTGTAGTCCGTATTCGCTGCTTCCTCGGGCTTGTGCTGGATCAGCGGACGGTTGCCCGAGAGCTTGCGCACAAGCACATAGAACACCGGCGTCATGAAGATACCGAAGATGGTCACGCCGATCATGCCGGAGAACACCGCGATACCCATGGCCGAGCGCATTTCGGCACCGGCACCGGTGGAGATTACCAGTGGCACCACGCCCATGATGAAGGCGAGCGATGTCATCAGGATTGGCCGCAGGCGAAGGCGGCTTGCCTCGATGGCGGCGGCAACGGGAGAGCGGCCTTCGAACTCCAGTTCCCTGGCGAATTCCACGATCAGGATCGCGTTCTTTGCCGATAGTCCCACAAGGACGATGAGGCCGATCTGGGTGAAGATGTTGTTGTCGCCTCCTGTCAGCCAGACACCGGTCATGGCAGCCAGAACACCCATCGGCACGATCATGATGATGGCGAGCGGCAGGGTGAGGCTTTCATATTGCGCAGCCAGCACCAGATAAACCAGCAGCAGAGCCAGCGGGAAGACGAGCAGGCCCGAGCTTCCGGCCAGGATTTGCTGATAGGTCAAATCCGTCCATTCGAAGGAGATGCCGGATGGCAGGGTTTCGGCAGCAATCCGTTCGATAGCAGCTTGCGCCTCGCCCGATGAAAAGCCCGGAGCCGGACCACCATTGATATCGGCGGCCAGGAAGCCATTGTATCGGGTCGTGCGTTCCGGTCCTGTCGTGGCATCCACCTTCAGCAGAGCCGAGAGCGGTATCATCTGGCCGTTGGACGAGCGCACTTTCAACTGACCGATATCTTCCGCATGGGCGCGGAATTTCGCATCTGCCTGCACCCGAACACTATAGGTGCGGCCAAAGGCGTTGAAGTCGTTCACGTAAAGCGAGCCGAGATAAATTTGCAGCGTTTCGAAGACGTCGGTGACCGAAACACCGAGCTGTTCCGCCTTTGCGCGATCAAGATCGGCATAGAGCTGCGGCACATTGATCTGGAAGCTGGAGAACAGCCCTGCCAGTTCCGGTGCCTGATAGGCCTTGGCAAGGAACGCCTTGGTCACTTCGTCCAGCGATTGATAGCCGAAGCCAGCGCGGTCCTCGATCTGCATCTTGAAGCCGCCCGTCGTGCCGAGGCCGTTGACCGGTGGCGGCGGGAACATCGCAATGAAGGCATCCTGAACCGCACCGAATTTCTGGTTGAGCGCCATGGCAATGGCACCGCCGGAGAGTTCAGGTGTCGTCCGCTCTTCGAAAGGGCTGAGGCCAACGAAGACGACACCGGCGTTGGAACTGTTGGTGAAGCCGTTGATGGACAGGCCCGGGAAGGCAATCGCATGCTCGACGCCCGGCTGCTTCATGGCGATCTCGCTCATACGCTTGATGACATCTTCGGTGCGATCAAGACTGGCGGCATCCGGCAATTGCGCAAAGCCGATCAGATATTGCTTGTCCTGTGCAGGCACGAAACCACCGGGCACCGCACTGAACATGCCGTAGGTCGCACCGGCGAGAACCACATAGACGAACATCACGATGCTCTTGCGGTTCAGCAACCCACCCACGCTCTTGCCATAACCATTCGAGCCTGCACCGAAGGCACGGTTGAAGCCGCGGAAGAACTTGCCGAACACCTTGTCCATACCACGCGTCAGCCAATCCTTCGGTGCGTCATGGCCTTTCAGCAGCAGCGCTGCCAATGCTGGAGACAGGGTCAGCGAGTTGATCGCCGAGATGACCGTCGAGATGGCAATCGTCAGCGCGAACTGCCGGTAGAACTGGCCCGACAGGCCGGAGATGAAGGCAAGCGGTACGAACACGGCGACCAGCACCAGCGCAATAGCGATGATCGGGCCGGACACTTCCTTCATGGCGCGGTAGGTCGCGTCACGTGGAGACAGGCCGTTCTCGATGTTTCGTTCGACGTTTTCAACCACCACGATGGCATCGTCCACGACGATACCGATGGCCAGCACAAGCCCGAAGAGACTGAGCGCATTGATCGAGAAGCCGAAAACATACATCACCGCGAACGTGCCGATGATGGATACGGGAACGGCAATGAGCGGAATGATCGAGGCACGCCATGTCTGGAGGAAGAGGATGACGACGATGACGACGAGCGCAATGGCTTCCAGCAGGGTGTCGATGACCTTGTCGATGGAGGCACGAACGAACTGCGTGGTATCGTAGACAATCTCGTATTTCACGCCGTCCGGCATTGCCTTTTGAAGGTCCTGCATGGTGGCAGCAACCTGGTCGGAAATGGTGATGGCGTTGGAGCCAGGAGCCTGGAAGACGGGAATGGCAACGGCAGACTCGCCATCCAGCAGAGAACGCAGCGCATAATCTGCCGCACCGAGTTCGACGCGAGCAACGTCACGCAGGCGGGTGATTTCGCCATTCGTGCCGCTCTTTACAATGATATTGCCGAATTCTTCCGGCGTGGAAAGACGACCCTGCGCATTGACGTTGAGCTGAAGGTCGATGCCGTTGAGGCTTGGCGAAGCACCGATGGTACCAGCGGCGGCCTGCACGTTCTGCTCGCGAATGGCGTTGCTGATATCGGCGGCAGCCAGATTGTGTTCGGCAGCCTTTTGCGGATCGATCCAGACGCGCATGGAATAGTCGCCAGCGCCGAATATCTGCACCTGCCCCACACCTTCGATACGGGCCAGACGGTCCTTGATATTGAGGACGGCGTAGTTGCGCAGATAGGTCAGGTCGTACTTGTTGCCGGGCGAGACCAGATGCACGACCATCATCAGGTCGGGCGAGCTTTTGACGGTGGAAACACCTAGGCTTCTGACTTCTGCAGGCAGACGTGGCTCGGCCTGCGAGACACGGTTCTGCACCAGCTGCTGCGCCTTGTCCGGGTCGGTCCCGAGCTTGAATGTCACCGTCAGCGTCATGACGCCATCCGATGTCGCCTGGCTGGACATGTAGAGCATGTCCTCGACGCCGTTGATCTGTTCTTCTAGCGGTGTGGCTACAGTTTCGGCGATAACCTTGGGGTTCGCGCCGGGATAGGTGGCGCGAACGACGATGGACGGTGGCACGACTTCCGGATATTCGGAAATCGGTAGGGCGCGCATGCCGATAAGGCCTGCGACGACAATAAGAACCGATAGCACGCCAGCGAAAACCGGCCGGTCCACAAAAAATCTGGAGATGTTCATAGCAAAGGCCCTCTCGCCTCCGGGTGGAATTTGGATGCAGAAAACCGCTCCGGTGACATCGGGCCACCGGCGGATCGCTTTTCTGTTGGATTATGCTGGCGGGCCTTCAGCGGCCCGCCATGAATGGTTACTGCGAGGTCGCGACCTTTTCTTCGGTCTGCGGGGCAACGACTGCGCCAGGGCGAATACGCTGAAGACCGTTGACGACGATCTTGTCTCCGGCGGCAAGGCCGCTTTCGACAACGCGCAGGCCATCAGCCGCTGGGCCGGGCTTTATCTGGCGATAATTCACCTTGTTCTCGCCATCCACCACAAAGACGAATTTCTTGTCCTGATCCGTGCCGATGGCACGGTCGGTGATGACGATGCGGTTTTCCGACTTTGGCTCGCCCATGCGGACACGCACGAACTGGCCGGGGATCAAATGTCCATCCGCATTGGCGAATACGGCCCGCACTCCGATGGTGCCGCTTGCGCTATCGACCTGATTGTCGATGAGGTGCAAGGTGCCCTTGATCGGCGTGCCTTCATCAGCCAGCGTACCGACTTCGACCGGAATCTGCTCCAGAGCCTGAAGCGCACCGTCCGAGACGGGAAGCTGCGAAAGAGCCTTTGCGACCATTTCTTCGCTGGCATTGAAGCTGGCATAGATCGGATCGACAGAGACGAGGGTGGTCAGTGCGGGCGATGAAGAGCCCGCAGCAACGAGGTTGCCAACGGTGATATCAAGTTTGCCGACGCGGCCGGAGACAGGTGCGCGCAGTTCCGTATAGCTCAGATCAAGCTGCGCGGTGGTCAGCGCTGCGCGTGCTGCCCGCAACTGTGCTTCGGCATCGGCGACATTGCTCTGGCGCTGGTCCAGATCGCTTTGCGAAATGGTGCGGTTGTCAGATAAACGACGGCCACGCTCCAGTTCGGTTCTGGCAAGGCCCACCTTGGCTTCGGCAGAGGCAACCTGCGCTTCTGCACCGGCAACGGTTGCCTGATAAGGTGCGGGGTCGATGGTGAAGAGAGCGTCGCCTGCCTTCACCAAAGCACCTTCACGAAAGTGAACGGCTTGGATTTGGCCAGCCACGCGTGAGCGAATCTGGACCCGCTCGACGGCTTCCAGACGACCGGAAAATTGTTCCCAATGGGTGACGTCACGGCTTTCGACAACGGCAACCGTCACAGGGATGGCTGGCGTTTCCGCCGGGCCGGATGCGGCTACCGCACCGGTGGTCATTGGAAATTCGAATAGGAATGCCGCCGCTGCAACGGACACAGCAAGGCCTATACCGGCGCCCGCCAGGGCCCGGCGCTTGTTCTTCAGCGTCATGGGTATCTCCTTGGCTCCATCCGGAGCCGATCAGTTACTGTAAATAAATGCTAATGCTTCAGGTCTTGAACGAAATCCGCAAACTCGGTGCAAACAGCGGAAAGCCATTTGCCACCTTCACCGCGATAAAGCCCTGTCCAGCCGGAACCGACAGGGAAAACATGCTGCCGAACCTGAACTCCCGCCTCACTCAAACGACCGGCGTAATTCACGGTCTCGTCGCGCAGAGGGTCGTCCTCGGCTGTAAATATCAGCGCCGGTGCCACGCGGTTCAGCCGCGTACAGTGGCAGGGTGCCGCGTAGGGGTGGGCAAATCCGCAGGCCTTGGCCAGGTAATGGCTCCAGCCTTCCGCCCAGCGCTGCCGCATGCCAATCTTGTCGGCGTCCCGAAAAGACGTCGTCGCCATCAGCGGGTCTATCATCGGCGAGAGCAAAATCTGCCCCGCCAGCTTTCCCGGCATCCGATCCCTTGCTTTGAGCGCAAGACCGGCCGCAACATTTCCGCCCGCCTCTTCACCCGCCACAAACAACAGCGATTTCGCGCCGCCATATTGCTTGCGATGGTTGCTCAGGCAATCCAGCGCATCGAATGCACAATCGATCACCGCTGGAAACTCGTTGCAGGACGTCGTGCTGTAATCAGCCTCAATGACCACGGCACCGTTATCGGCAAGCGCTCTAGCAACCGGTAATTCCGGACACTGACCGCCTTTTTCCAAGAACGAGCCGCCCCGCAGATAAAGCACCAGCGGCGGCGTCCGGTTTTCACCAGCACCCTTGTAAACACGAACGGACAGAGGCGGCTGTGCCGCTCCGTTGCTCTCAATCGTGTGCCACTGCGTGTTCATCTTGTTTCCTTCGGAGGCCGTTAAAGGCGGCCTCTTGCAGCAATTTCTAAAACAGATATTATTGTTCGGGAGAAAATGCACAAGCATGCAAATTTGGAAACACTATTCCAAAATAACGGATAATCGATCAAAGGGCAATGTGTCATGGACCAGCTGTCAGCAATGCGTGTTTTCGCACGCGTGGTGGAAACAGGAAATTTCAGCCGCGCGGCCAGCGCGTTGAACATGCCAAAGACCACCGTTACCAATATGGTGCAGGGCCTTGAAGCGCATTTGCGCACCACGCTTTTGAACCGCACGACCCGCCGCGTCATGGTTACGACGGATGGGGCACTCTATTATGAACGGGCCATACAAATTCTGTCTGAAATAGACGAGTTGGATGGTAGCCTCTCCAACGCCAATGTGCAGCCATCAGGCCGTTTGCGGGTGGAGATGGCGGGTGCATTTGCCGATAATATCATCATTCCCAATCTGTGCGATTTCTACCAGCGTTATCCGCTCATTCGTCTTGATCTCGGTGTCGGCGATAGATTGGTGGACTACATTGCCGAGAACGTCGATTGCGCCTTGCGTGTCGGCACGCCGCGAGACCAGTCGCTTATTGCGCGCAAGGTTTCCGAACTCGATTTCGTCACATGCGCCGCACCTTCCTATATCGAGCGCTTCGGCATGCCGCAGCAACCGGAAGATCTGGAGGGCGACCATTTCAGCGTCGGCTATCTCAACGCCACGTCAGGTCAAATCATGACCATGGCTTTTGACGACGGCACACGGTCGGTGGAGATCAATGCCCGCTACATCGTCTCCGCCAATGACAGCCGCACCTATCAGAATGCCGTTCTGGCCGGCATGGGCATCGGGCAACTCGTGCCGTTTACGATCAGGGATGAACTGGCCAAAGGGAATCTCGTTCGCATTTTGCCTGAATGGAAGCAGGAGCCGATGCCGGTTTATATCGTTTATCCGCAAACACGACACGTAACGAACAAGGTTCGTGTCTTTGTCGATTGGATCGCAAAGCTGCTGCACAAAAGCGCGTTGGGATCGCTTGACGATCCTGCGCTGTCAAGCCGTTTGCAGGCAAGTCTGGTGGAATAAAAAAGCATTGGAACGTTGGCCTGCCAATGCCGTTTCCTTGACACACAAAGGAGACGACGCATGACCAACACCGATGACGATATCAGCAAGGTATGGCAACTCGCAGACAAGATTGGCTTCTGCATGCTGACGACGCAGACTGGCAGCGATCTGCGGGCACGGCCCATGTCTGCCTATGCTGAGCAGCTGGAAAATGCCTTTTATTTTCTGACAGATGTGGCAAGCCACAAGGACGAAGAAATTTCCAAAGCGCCAAATGTCTGCCTGGCATTTGCGGATTCCAAGGGGCAGAAATACGTCTCCATTTCCGGTGCTGCTGAGGTCCAGAATGACCGCGAGAAAATTCGTGAATTGTGGGCAACGCCCGCAAAGGCCTGGTGGGATGACGCGGATGACCCATCCATTCGTATCCTCAAGGTAACGCCAAATTTCGCGGAATATTGGGATAGCCCCGGCACCGTCATCAGCTACATCAAGATGGCGGCAGCTGCTGTCAGCAAGACCCGGCCCGACATGGGTGAGAATGCCAAAGTCGATATGTAATTAAAGAAGCATGCCGCGACTGATTCTAGTTGCGGCATGCCAAATTTATTTATGTTTCAATAGTTCTGATCACATCAGATCATGATCTCGCCGCCGGTGACTGGAACGACCGCACCGGTCATGTAGCTTCCCAGTTCAGACGCAAGCAGCACATAAGCGCCAGCCAGTTCTGCCGGTTGGCCAGCGCGACCGATCAAGGTTTTCTCACCAAACTTCGCAGCTTTTTCCGCCGGCATTGTCGATGGAATGAGAGGGGTCCAGATTGGACCGGGCGCGACTGCGTTTACCCTGATGCCCTTATCTGCCACCATCTCAGCAAGTCCGGCGGTAAAGTTGGAAATCGCGCCCTTTGTCGAAGCATAGGCTAGCAGCGCCGGAGATGGCTGACGGGACTGGATCGATGTCGTGTTGATGATGGCGCTTCCGGATTTCATATGCGGCACGGCGGCTTTTGACAGGAAAAACGGCGCATAGATATTGGTGCGGAACGTCTCATCCCATTCTTCAGCGGTGATGTCCTCGATAGAGTCGTAGGTCCGCTGAAACGCCGCATTGTTGACCAGTATGTCAATTTTCCCAAGCTTCTGGACGGTTTGCGTGACGAGCGATCTGCAGTGATCTTCCGACTTGATATCGCCGGGCATCAGAATGGCCTTTCGTCCAGCCTCTTCAACCCATTTCGCCGTGTCCTTGGCATCTTCATCCTCATTGAGATAGGAAATTGCGATGTCGGCACCTTCCCGTGCAAAGGCGATGGCGACAGCTTTGCCGATACCGGAATCGGCACCGGTGATGAGCGCGACTTTGCCTGTAAGCTTGCCGTCTCCGCGGTAGGAGCGTTCACCATGATCAGGCACAGGCTGCATTTTTGCCGTCAGCCCCGGTGGCTCCTGCTGCTGTTCAGAAAAGGGCGGCATAGGACGGCTAATATCGGACATGAAACTTCCAATCGTGTGGTTGGGGGGATGACGTGCTCCCCGGTCTAACCAGCGATGGAGGGATGAGTTCCGTGCGCATCGCCTTCCGATTGCGCACGCCTCCCGTATTGCTTCAGTTGGAAGGCGCTGGAGGGTTTGTGAAAACCAGCTCCATGCGGTCGGCCAGAAAGCGGGTTACGATGCTCTGGATGGGCCTGTCTTCCAGATCGACATCAATGGCCTGACTGACGAGGACTATGCTGTCAGGCGCACAATTGAGCAGTTCCACATCGCGTGTAGACACCCGTTCAGCCGTCAGCCGTGTTTCCTTACGTCGATAATCCGCCAAGCCTTCGCGCTCCAGCGCCTTGGTGATGGAGCCACTCTCCGCATAGGCGGAAATAATGCCGGGGAAGCGTTCGGCTGAAAACAGGGAGACAGAGCGGGACATAGGCGCACCGGCAGCCACCGCCAGATGCTCGACCCGGTGCAGGGGGGCGCCTGCGCCGCACAGAAGAAGCTTTGCCTGGCCGGCATCCGCTGCGATGACTTCCGCATGGATAAGCCGTCCAGACGGTTCGAGCGACTGGCGCATCATGTTTTCGGAGAAACGCGCTCTGGTGCCAATGGGATAGACAACACGCGGTTGGACCGCGTTGACAAAGGTACCGCGCCCCCGCTCAGCGCGCAGAAGCCCCTCGGTCGAAAGAACGGCGATGGCGCGCCTTACCGTGTGTCTGTTGACACCGAATTGTGCCGCAAGTTCTGTTTCAGGTGGCAATTGCTCGCCGATCCGCCCTTCGGACACCGCGCTGCGAATGCCGTCCGCGACCCGGCGCCAGCGCGATATGCCATCATCATTTGTATTCATTTCAAGCCTAACGTCCCATTGTCATTCCTTCGTCATCATTAAGGGTGTATAAAACAAATAAGAATGGTTGTCTATACAAATAGACAAAGTTGACGAATGAAGATGGCGACCCAACGATGAGCAGTTTTGATCGAAAGCAGGCGCTGGATATTCTGGCTGGCGCACCAGCGGATGTTCTTTTGCAGTGTTATGAGCTGATGGCATCCGATATGCCCGCAGCGACCCCTGTGCGCGGACCGGAAATCGGCACGGTCATGGTTCGCGGCAAGATCGGCGGTGGCGGCGCGGCGTTCAATCTTGGCGAAGCGAGCGTCACCCGCGCAACTGTCAAGCTGGACAGCGGCGAAGTCGGTCATTCGGTTGTTCTGGGAAGGGACCAGGCCAAGGCTCGCATCGTCGCGCATCTAGACGCGTTGCGTCAGCGTCCCGACTGGGTTTCGCGCATCGATTGCGAAATCGTCCGTCCGGCTTTGGCCGTTATGGAAGACGAGCAGCGTCGCAAGGCTGAAGAGACGGAAGCGACAAGGGTCGATTTCTTCACGGTCGCGAGAGGAGAAGACTGATGAATACAGTCACGTTCGATGGCGGTTTCGCCGATCCAGTTTTTGCTTCGCAGGATGTTTTCCACGCCGTCATGCATGCCTTTTCAAGACCGGGATCGGTCGCCAATCTTGGTGAGCGGGCTTCAGGCCCTGCACCGCTCTGCGCTGCCGCATCGGCCGTTCTGCTGACCTTGGCTGACTACGATACGCCTGTCTGGATTGAAGCCTCCGAAGCTCAGCATGTTGCTACCTGGCTCACCTTCCACAGCGGCGCACCCATTGCGCGGCAGCCAGAAAAGGCGAGCTTCGTGCTTCTGTCTGAAGCAAGTGACGTGGCGCAATGGCAGAGCTTCGCGCATGGAACGATGGAATATCCGGACCGTTCCGCGACCCTCATTCTGCCGGTCCGAGCGATGGATGGCGGCGCCCTGCTTGAACTGACAGGCCCCGGCATCGAAACCTCCTCTAACATCTCGCCCGTCGGACTACCTGAGGGGTTTGTGGATGCCATGGACGCCAACGCCGCCCGCTACCCGCTGGGCTTTGACATTCTGCTTGTTTGCGGTGCCGAGGCGATTGCCTTGCCGCGCACCACGTGTATTCGGGAGGTTTGATCCATGTATGTCGCGGTAAAGGGTGGCGAAGCGGCCATCGATAAGGCGCATAAGTTGCTGGCGGATCGTCGGCGTGGTGATCGTGATGTGCCCGCATTGACGCTCGAGCAGATCGCCGGGCAATTGTCACTGGCGGTTGACCGGGTCATGGCCGAGGGATCGCTTTACGATCCGCACCTTGCAGCCATGTGCGTGCGCCAGTCGCGCGGGGACCTCATCGAGGCGATTTTTCTGCTGCGTGCCTATCGCACGACCCTGCCGCGCTTCGGATATTCGCAGCCTATCGCAACGGATACGATGCGTATCGAGCGACGCGTGTCAGCAACCTACAAGGACATTCCGGGGGGGCAACTGCTTGGCCCAACCTTCGATTACACGCACCGTCTGATCGACCCTGACATGGCCGGTGACGTGCCGGTGGATGAACCCGCCAGACGCCCACTGGATGGTGCGCCATCTTACCCACGCGTGACCGATATCCTCAACAATGAAGGCCTGATCGAGCCGGACGTTGCTTCGGACAAGGAGCCTGCCGATCTGACGCGTGATCCCACCGCTTTCCCGGTTGATCGTGATCTGCGATTGCAGGCCCTGGCGCGGGGCGATGAAGGTTTTCTCCTATCGCTCGGCTACTCCACCCAGCGCGGTTATGGCCGCACCCACCCCTTCGTCGGCGAAGTGCGCATCGGCATGGTCGATATCGAGATCGATGTGCCGGAACTTGGTTTTGCCGTCTGCCTCGGTTCCATCCGCGTCACGGAATGCCAAATGGTGTCCCAATTCAAAGGGCAGGGTGAGGATGGGCCGAAATTCACGCGCGGTTACGGCCTCGTCTTCGGCCAGTCGGAACGCAAGGCAATGGCCATGAGCCTTGTCGATCGCGCTCTCCGTGCCGACGAGTTTCAGGAGCAGCGCAACGCGCCCGCGCAGGACGAGGAATTCGTTCTTGCCCATTGCGACAATGTCGAGGCCACTGGCTTTGTCGAGCATTTGAAACTGCCGCATTACGTGGATTTCCAGGCGGAACTCGGCCTGTTGCGCATGCTTCGGCGCGAAAACGAAGAGCTGCTGGCGACCAAGGAGGCCGCAGAATGAACCTGCCAAGCTACAACTTCGCCTATCTCGATGAGCAGACCAAACGAATGATCCGTCGCGCCATTTTAAAGGCGATTGCCATTCCCGGTTATCAGGTCCCGTTCGCATCGCGTGAAATGCCGATGCCCTATGGCTGGGGAACCGGTGGCGTTCAGGTCACCGCCGCCATCCTTGGGCCGGATGATGTTCTGAAGGTCATCGATCAAGGGGCTGACGACACCACCAATGCCGTTTCCATCCGCGCCTTTTTCGCAAAGACGGCGGGCGTTGCCACGACGACGAAAACCGAAGAGGCGACGGTCATCCAGACACGTCACCGCATTCCCGAAACACCGCTTAAAGCTGGCCAGACAATCGTCTATCAGGTGCCCATTCCCGAGCCGTTGCGGTTTCTGGAGCCACGCGAAACGGAAACGCGTGTCATGCATGGGCTGGAAGAGTACGGCCTCATCCATGTGAAGCTCTACGAGGACATCGCCCAACACGGCCACATCGCCACCACTTATGCCTATCCGGTGAAGGTTGAAGGGCGTTATGTGATGGACCCCTCGCCGATCCCGAAGTTCGACAACCCGAAAATGAACAATTCTCCTGCGCTGCAATTGTTCGGTGCCGGGCGCGAGAAACGCATTTACGCCCTGCCTCCGTTCACCGAAGTGGTCAGCCTCGATTTCGAAGATCACCCCTTCGCCATTCAGCGCTTCACCGCTCCCTGTGCGCTGTGCAACGCCACCGGCGTCTATCTCGATGAAGTGGTGACCGATGATCGTGGGGGGCGGATGTTTGTCTGCTCGGACACTGACCATTGCGAAACCCGCCAGGCAGAGGGTCATCACGGCCCAGGCTTGCCCCAACTGGCGATGGGAGACCAGCCATGACAGGCCCGATCCTTTCTGTTCGAAATCTGGAGCGCCGTTACGGTGACTTCATCGGTTGCACGGATGTCTCTTTCGATGTCTGGCCGGGTGAGGTCGTTGCCATCGTCGGTGAATCCGGCTCCGGCAAAACAACGCTGCTCAACTGCATATCGGCGCGGCTCGAACGCTCCTCGGGCAGCGTTCATTACCGCATGCGGGATGGGCGGTTTCCTGATCTCGAAGAACTTTCAGAAGCGGAGCGCCGATTTCTGATGCGCACCGACTGGGGTTTCGTTCATCAAAATCCTGCCGACGGTCTGCGCATGCGGGTGTCAGCCGGTGCCAATGTCGGTGAGCGGCTGATGGCGGTTGGCGAGCGACACTATGGTGATATCCGCAAATCGGCGGGTGAGTGGCTGTCACGCGTCGAAATCGCGGTGGACCGTATCGATGACCAGCCTGTGGCTTTTTCCGGCGGTATGCGCCAGCGATTGCAGATTGCCCGCAATCTCGTCACCCATCCGCGCCTGATTTTCATGGATGAGCCGACCGGCGGACTTGATGTGTCCGTGCAGGCCCGTGTGCTCGACCTGTTGCGCAATCTCGTCAACGACCTCGGTCTTTCGGTGGTCATCGTCACGCATGATCTGGCTGTTGCCCGCCTGTTGTCGCAACGGATGATCGTCATGAAAAGCGGTCGCATCGTAGAGCAGGGGCTCACCGACCGGGTGCTGGACGATCCGCAGCATGCCTATACCCAGCTTCTTGTCGCCTCGATACCGGAGAGCTGAAATGACACTTCATCATCCCACGTCGGCGCTTGCAGAGACGATCGTTCTTTCGGTCAGCGATGTCGCCAAATCCTTCACCATGCATCTGCGTGACGGCATCCTTTTGCCGGTGGTTCGCAATGTCAGCTTCGATCTCCATCGCGGCGAATGTGTCGTGCTTGGTGGCCCATCTGGCGTCGGCAAGTCATCCATCCTGCGCATGGTCTACGGCAACTACGCCATCGACAAAGGCCATATTCTGGTTCGCGATGGTTCGAGCGACACCATGAATGATCTCGGCAGCGGCGATCCGAGACTGATCCTTGCGCTGCGACACAACAGCATCGGTTACGTCAGCCAGTTTCTGCGCGCCGTCCCGCGCGTTTCGGCGCTGGAGATCGTGGCCGAACCCTTGACAGCGCGCGGTGTCAGCAAGGAAGACGCCATTGCACGCGCAACAGTGTTGTTAACCCGGCTCAATCTGCCGGAAGCGTTGTTTGGCCTGCCGCCTGCGACGTTCTCGGGCGGCGAAAAACAGCGCGTCAACATCGCACGCGGCTTCATCACCGATCATCCCATCCTGCTGCTGGATGAGCCTACGGCCTCGCTGGATGCTGAAAACCGCGATGTCGTGGTTGACATGATCAAGGAAAAGCTCGCCCAGGGCACGGCCATCCTCGGTATTTTTCACGACCTGCCGGTTCGCAATGCCGTTGCCACGCGCATGCTTGACGTATCCGGCTTCTCCGCAAGAAAGGCCGCCGCATGACCAAGCTTTCCATTGAACCGCTGATTGATCCAACCGCGCAGGTCAAGGATTGCGTTTTTGGGCGCTATACGGAAGTGGCTGCGGGTTGCCATATCTCGGAAACCGAAATGGGTGACTATTCCTATATCGAGCGCGGCGGCCAGGTCTGGTGCGCGACGATCGGGAAGTTCGTCAACATCGCGGCCAGCGTCCGCATCAATGCCACCAACCACCCCATGGACCGTGCCAGCCTTCATCATTTCACCTATCGCGCTGGTGACTATTGGGAAGGTGCAGGAGATGAGGCGGATTTCTTCGCTGCCCGCCGCGCCAAGCGGGTGGTGATCGGTCACGATGTCTGGATCGGTCATGGGGCAACGCTTCTTCCCGGCGTTACTGTCGGCAACGGAGCCGTTATCGGGGCAGGGGCCGTCGTGTCCCGCGATGTCGCGCCTTACACCATTGTTGGCGGCGTGCCCGCCCGCGTAATCCGCGAACGGTTTACGGCTGAAATTGGCGCGCGAATGGACCAACTCGCCTGGTGGGATTGGCCGCACGACAAGCTTTTCGAAGCGCTTGCCGACTTCCGCGCTTTGGGCGCGGAAGAATTCCTCAGCCGCTATGGCGGTTGACATAAAAACTTCACCGAACCGTCACCAAGCGATCATCGAACATCACCCAATGTCTTTCTAATTGACCGACATCAGGAGCGAAAAATGACTGCGATCACCGTATCCAATCTTTCGAAAAAATACGGAAATACGCGTGCTCTCGATTGCGTGAATCTGACGCTCGAGCGGGGCGAGATGGTGGCTTTGATCGGGGCGTCCGGTTCCGGCAAAAGCACGCTCATTCGCCACATCGCTGGCCTTGAAACAGGTGACGGTCAAAATGGGCGCATCGAGATTCTGGACACGGTTTCGCAGAAGGCCGGTCGCCTGACCGGATATGTGAAGCGTGGCGCGGTGTCGGTGCTGTTCCAGCAGTTCAATCTCGTCGGTCGCCTCTCCGTGTTGACGAATGTGCTGATCGGTCTTCTTGGCCGGGTGCCGCGCTGGCGCGGAACGCTGGGGCTGTTCAACGCGGAAGAAAAAGCCGCAGCCCGCGCAGCCCTTGCCCGCGTCGGCATTCCACAGGTTGCCGTGCAGCGCTCTTCCACACTGTCTGGCGGGCAGCAGCAGCGCGCGGCAATCGCTCGCACGCTTGTGCAGGGTGCGGAAATTCTGATTGCCGACGAGCCGATTTCGGCGCTCGACCCATCATCGGCGCGCCGGGTGATGGATGTGCTCGCCGATATCAATACGCAGGACAGGATTACGGTCCTCGTCTCTCTGCATCAGGTCGAATATGCCCGTCGATATTGCAAGCGCACCATTGCCATGCGCAACGGCGCAATCGTGTTCGATGGCCCTTCGACCTCGCTGTCCAACGCATTTCTGGCCGAACTTTACGGTTCGGCATCGGAAGAACTGGTCCTGCCGGATGCCCCGGCGGAGCAATCGGCTCCCGTGACTGCCACGGAGCTGCCCAACCGTCAGCCGGCTTTTACCACCGCCTGACTTCCCCTGTTATCGGAGACCTCTCATGAACGCGATACTGAAAAGCATGGCGGCGATGTCTATCGCCTTTACAATGACGTCCGCAGCGCTTGCTCAGGACACGATCAATTTCGGCATCATCTCGACCGAGTCTCAGCAGAACCTCAAGAGCAGCTGGGATCCGCTTCTGGCCGACATGAAGAAAAAGACCGGTTTAGACGTCAAGGCCTTCTTCGCTTCCGATTACGCCGGCATTATCGAAGGCATGCGCTTCAACAAGGTGCAGATCGCCTGGTACGGCAACAAGTCTGCCATGGAAGCCGTTGACCGCGCCAATGGCGAAGTCTTCGTGCAGAGCGTTGCTGTCGGCGGTGAGCCTGGCTACTGGTCCGTTGTGATCGTTCCCAAGGATTCCCCGATCCAGACCATCGACGACGTTTTGAAGTGCGACAAGTCGCTCAACTTTGGTCTCGGCGATCCAAACTCTACTTCCGGTTACCTCGTGCCGATGACCTTCGTATTCGGCCCACGCGGTATCGACCCGAAGTCCTGCTTCAAGAACGTAACCAACGCCAACCATGAAACCAATGCCATGGCCGTTGCCAACAAGCAGGTCGATGCTGCTGCCAACAACACCGAGAACATGGCGCTGATCAAGCAGAACAAGCCGGACGCTTTCGCCAACATCCGCGAAGTCTGGCGCTCGCCGCTGATCCCGTCTGACCCAATCGTATGGCGCAAGGACCTGTCGGACGACACCAAGACAAAGATCCGCGAATTCTTCCTGACATACGGCACCGACAAGTCCACCGGAAATGTTGCCGAAGAAAAGAAGATACTGGCCGGTCTGAAGTGGGCACCGTTCCGCGCTTCCACGGACAAGCAGCTTCTGCCGATCCGCGTCATGGAGCTGTCGAAGTCGATTGCCCAGGCGAACGCCGATGCATCGCTTTCCGCTGAAGCCAAGGCTGCAAAGGTCAAGGATCTGACGGAACAGAAGAGCAAGTTCGAAGCCGAACTCGCAACGGCTTCCAAGACCTGATCTCTCCAAAATCTACTGGGCGGGTCCAAAGGCCCGCCCAGCCCTCTGGCACCGGATTGACGACAATGAGTGAAACATCCCTGCAAAACAAAGCGATGCCCATGGCGGTAGCGAAACAGCCGGGCGGCCTGCGCAATGGACTGCTCACGCTGGGGCTGGTTGCCGCGCTGGTCATCAGCTGGGGTCCTGCCGAGATGGGACGCTGGACCTATCTGTTCAGCGACAGCGGCAACATGGCCGCCTATGCCAAGGATTTCCTCAAGCCGGATTTCAGCACCTGGCAATATTACCTCGAAGAAATGATCGTCACGGTTCAGATCGCACTCTGGGGCACTTTCCTTTCCGTGCTTCTGTCGATCCCGTTCGGCATCCTCTCTGCCCACAACATGGCACCTTGGTGGATCAACCAGCCGGTGCGACGTCTGATGGACATGTTCCGTGCCATTCATGAAGTCGTCTTCGCGGTTCTTTTCGTGGTGGCGGTCGGGCTCGGTCCCTTTGCCGGTGTGATGGCCCTTTTCATCCACACAACAGGCATTCTCGCAAAGCTGTTTTCCGAAGCGGTCGAAGCCATTGATCCGCGTCCCGTCGAGGCCATCCGCACGACCGGTGCATCGCGCATTCAACAAGTCATTTTCGGCGTCATTCCACAGGTTTTGCCGCTGTGGATTTCCTTCTCGCTCTACCGGTTGGAATCGAACATTCGTTCAGCAACCGTGCTGGGCCTCATCGGCGCTGGCGGCATTGGTCAGGTTCTCTTTGAATCGATCCGTGGTTTTTATTACCCGCAGGCATCCGCCATCATCATCATCGTGGTTTTGACGGTGACACTGATGGACCTTATTTCGCAGCAACTCCGCCGTATCGTGATCTGAGCCCAGCTGCGACTATTTCGCTCTCCACAGCCGTTTCGTGACGGCACATCAACCGAATGAACATCATGCAAAAAGATATCGTCTTCACCAATTGCGCCATCGTTCTCCCGCAGGAAATCATCAACGGCACCTTGCTCGTCCGCGATGGAAAGATCGCCGATGTCACTCAGGGCAACTCATCCTCGGGCACGGATCTGGATGGTGATTTCGTGATCCCGGGTTGCGTCGAGCTGCACACGGACCACCTAGAAACCCACGTCCAGCCGCGCCCGAAAGTGCGCTGGAATCTGGATGCAGCCCTTCAGGCGCATGACGGACAGATCGCCACGGCTGGCATCACGACTGTGTTCGATGCTCTGCGGGTTGGTATGGATGGTGATACCGAACTTGGTTCGGACGATATGTCGGCCATGGCGCAGACCATTTCGGCGGCAACGGCAGCAAACCGCTTGCGCGCGGAACACTTCATCCATCTTCGCTGCGAGGTATCGATGCCTGATGCTGCGGAGCATTTCGATGAGATCAAGTCCAATGACCGCGTGAAGCTCGCGTCGCTGATGGACCACGCACCCGGCCAGCGCCAATTCGTCAGTCTCGAAGCCTATCGCATCTATTATCAGGGTAAGAAGAAGCTCTCAGACGCGGATTTCGCTGCCTTCAGCGAACGACGCATCGCGCAATCTGAAATGTATTCGGCAAAACACCGGCAGCTTATTGCGCAGCGTTGTCACGCAGCGGGCATATCCATCGCTTCCCATGATGATGCGACCGCCGAGCATGTGGCGGAAGGGATCGCCCTTGGCATTTCGCTGGCTGAATTCCCGACGACGGTCACGGCCGCACAGCTTTCGCGTGAGGCCGGTCTTCAAGTGCTGATGGGTGCGCCGAACGTTGTTCGCGGCGGTTCTCATTCCGGAAATGTCTCGGCGCTCGAGCTTCTGGAAAAGGGTGCTCTGGATATCCTCTCGTCCGACTATGTGCCCTTCAGCCTCGTGCAGGCAGCATTCACGCTTTGGGAGAAAGAGATCATCGACTTGCCCCAAGCAATCCGGTTGATCTCTGCAAACCCAGCGGAAGCGGCCAAGCTGGATGATCGCGGACGGATCGAGATCGGTCGTCGCGCTGATCTTGTCCGAGTTCGGGCCACAAAGGGACTGCCGCCCTTCATCGCGGGTGTCTGGCGTGAGGGAAATCGCGTGGCCTGATGTGCGCGCCCCTACCGTTTTCCGGTATGGGAGATGAGCCACAAAAGATATGGCCCGCCGATCAGAGCCGCAAACACGCCGACTGGCACCTGATAGGGATAGATGACGACGCGCGACAGCCAGTCGGCGCCGATCAACATGGCAGCGCCGATCAACAGCGAGGCCAAAAGCTGCTGGCGCGCGCCGGTCATCCCGATCAGGCGGGCAAGATGCGGGGCGACAAGTCCGGCAAGGCTGAGTGGACCAACGAGAAAAGAGGCGACCGCCGTCATCAGCGCTGCGAGGGTAGCGAGGGTGAGCCGTGAGGATGTGAGGCCAAGGCCAACGCCCTTCGAGACGACGGAGCCCAGTGGCAGTATCGTCAACCAGCGGCTCATGAACAGCAGTGGTGCCGCGAATAGGACGAGTGCACTTAGTGATGTCCATGCCTCGAATGCACCAGCACGATTTGTCGATCCTGCCATCCACATCAGCAGAATAAAGGCGTTCATATCGCCTTGCGCCAGCACAATGGTGACGATGGCCATGGATATCGCACTCATGGCAATGCCGGATAAAAGCAGGCGCTCTGCGGACAGTTCGCGGCTTGCGGTGATGGCGATCATGATGGAGAACACCGCAAGCGCCCCCAGTGCCATACCCATCAGCATCACAGTTGGCGATGCGGAGCCGAAAAGATAGAGCGTGGCTGCCAGTCCAGCGCCACCGCCTGCCGAAACGCCCAGCACTTCGGGGCTCGCGATGGGATTTCCCGTCACGCGCTGCATGATGAAGCCTGCGGCTCCCAAAAGTGAACCCGCACCCCCAGCAGCCAGAATGCGCGGCAGCCGGAAGGGCATGAGCTCGGATAGGCTCTGTCCAAATGCAAAGCGCAAGCCTGTAGGGGAGGGGCCGACCACAAGTGCCGCCAGCATGAGCAGAGCGATCAACACCGCCAGACAAACGATGTATAAATTAGGCCGTGCCAAGCGCAGCTCTGTGGAAGATGCGGAGGCGGTGACGGGCGAGATGGCGTGCAGCCGTGGCAAGAGAAAAAGCAGGACAGGCCCGCCCATGAGAGCGGTTGCGGCACCCGCTGGTGCCAGATCGGAAAAGCCGGGGCCCAGCAACTGGCTAATCGCATCCGTGAGAAACAGCAGGGCGGCGCCCGTAAACGGTGCTGCTATCAACACTTGCCCCGTCGTTCGCGCACCGCAAAGCCTTGCGATTGCGGGCGCGGAAAGTCCAAGAAAGCCAATGACACCCACGGTGGCAGTGACGGAAGCTGCCAGCCAGACGGCAAGCAACAGAATGGCGAGTCGCAGCCAGTCAAGCGAGAGGCCAAGGCTTTTGGCGCTTGTATCATCCAATGCCAGCACGTTGAGAGGACGAATAAGGATGGCGGCAGCGATGGCGCCGATGAAGAGCCGGGGTGCCAAAGACAGCACGCCCTGCCAATCCTGCTGGCTCAGGGAACCCGCACCCCAAATGCTGACAGAAAGCGCATATTCGCCACGCGCAAGAATGAAGGTTATGGTGAGCGAGGCGGTAATCATACTGACGATGAGACCCGAAACCGCAACCGTTACCGGATCGAATGATCGCCGCCACGACAGCGCCAATACCAGGCCGACGGCGACAAGTCCGCCAGAGAAAGCCACCAGTTCACGCGAAAATCCGGCCAGAAGCGGCGAGAAGCTGAGGCCTGCTACCAGCGCAAGCTCTGCTCCGGCGGCAATGCCAAGCGTGGACGCATCCGCGATGGGGTTGCGCAGCACCCGTTGCAACAGCGCACCGGCCAAACCAAGCGCGGCACCTGCTACAAGTGCAATGACGGTTCGCGGAAGCAGGCTGTTCCAGAGCAGAATTTGACCGAGCACATTTGCTGTGACCGGATCCCCCGGCACCGTTGGCCTTGTGGCGATGAGAAGCGCTAGCATCGCAGCACACGCGGCAAAAATCGCCACCATAGAAATCATGGCGCGACGGGAGCCAGAAGCCATCGAGGCTGCACTAGCCGTTCCGGGCATCGGTCAGACCTTTCGCAAGCTCTTCGGCGAAACGACGCGCGGCAGGCAACGCTCCGTAGGGATTGATGGAGCCCAACGTGATGACACGCTTTTCCCGAACGACGGGCAGGGCGCTCCAGAAGGCGCTGCGCTCCAGAGTCGTGATCGCATCAAGCGGGTGCGGTGGGATGAGAATGATCCAGGCATCCGGCATGGAGGCAAGCGTTTCGATGCCCATGGGCGCAGCTGCCGAATAGGCCGTCTGCCCGGTCCATGCATTCTCCAATCCCAGCCGCTTTAGCGTAGAGCCGAACATGCTGTCTGAGCCGAATACACGGTAATGCCTGGAATCGCCGAGATTGATGGGCAACACGGCACGTCGATCACGTGTCGCCAATGTTGCTCGCAGATCGACCAGCCGCTGGGCGGTACCCGCAACATAGGTTTCGGCTTTGGATGTGATGTCGAGATGCTTCCCCAAAGCCATCGTCGCCCGCTGAGCCATGACATAAGGGTCTTCGCCAGAGAGATAGATGCCAAGATTGTGTGTGGGCGCGATGCCGGACAGCAGAGGATCAGCCCAGGCGTAGAAATTGGAGTTGAAGATGATGTCAGGTTTGGCGAAGGACAGTGTTTCCAGATTGGGCAATCCCCGCAGCCCCAGATCGGCAACCGTTTCCGGCACCGCCGGCTCGACCGCCACTTCGCGAAATTGCCGAAGCTCCGGCCCTGCAACGACATTGGAGCCCAAGGCGAGAAGTGTTTCAAGCAAGGCCCAATCGAGCGTCGCTGTTCGTGGCAGCGTTTCCCCATTCGCAGAGCGCGTGATTGCTAACGATGTGGCGCCTGCGAGAAAGGCTCGACGGGAGAACAGAAAACGGGAATTCACATCTGCCTCCAACGATAATAAGGAAGGCCCTCTCGGACCTTCCCTCTAAATGCATTGTTGCGCCACTTTCGCAGAAGCATTTACCAGGTTCTGCTGAGTTTAAGACTGACGGTCCGCGCTTCACCATAACCGCAGAAGGACATGGTGTTGCAACCGGCAACATATTCCTTGTCAAAGAGGTTGGTCACATTGAGCGAAGCCTTCCAGTCATTCTTTTCGTAGCGAATTCCGGCATCAAAAACAGTTGCGTCTGGAACACGCAATGTATTGGCGTCGTCAGCCCAAGACTTGCCGCGATATCGCACGCCCGCACCAAGGCCGAGGCCTGTCAAAGGGCCTTCCGTAACGGTGTAGTCCAGCCATAGCGACGCTTGCGAATTAGGGACTAGCAAAGGAGTAAGCCCCTCCATGCTGGGATCGCCGGGATTTTTGGTGAACTCAAGATCGGTATAGGAGGCCGACGCAATTGTTTTCCAATTTTCCGTCAGGTTGAATTTCCCTTCGACCTCAACTCCACGGGAACGAACCTCACCAAACTGCCTGCTGTTAGACGTCCCCGCTATGTTGACGGTATAGTTCTTCTTGTCGATCTGGAATACGGAAGTTGTCAGGCTCCCATCAAGCCAGCTTGGCTCATATTTGACGCCAGCTTCGTACTGCTCACCCTCTTCCGGTTTTAGTGCTCCGTCTGACGATGTTCCCACGAGTGGGCTGAAGAATGTCGAAACACTGGCATAGGGGGTAATACCGTTGTCGAATTCATAGGCCAGACCCGCGCGACCGCTCCACGCGGCATCGTTTCTTGAGAAGTCGCCGGTTCCGAGACGGTCATCGACTTTACTGTCGAGATAGTCGTAGCGGCCATTCAGTGTCGCTATCCATCCTTCGCCGAATTTGATCTGGTCTTGCGCGTAAACGCCAACTTGGCGGATTGTGTAAACCTGATGCGTGAAAGGTGTAAGCGGCGGTAAAGGCAGGTTGTATGGCAGGTCATCTGGATTAATTGGAGTTGGATATGCACCCCACGGTGTGGCCAGCTGATCATTGTCGAGTCGATACGAGCGATAATCCAAACCAGCCATCAGCTTGTGGCTGGCGCCTCCGAGTTCGAATTCATTTTCAAGACGGTTATCAATATTGACGGAATATGCCTTCGACCGGACATCATCGGCATACATCATAACTTCGTCATCTGCTTGGTTGGCGAAGTCGAAGGGGTATAGCTGGCGTTCTCGCTTGTTGAGATATCCAAGCCGCATATTCTGCGTGAATTTCCACCCGTTTTCGAATTCGTTCTGGAATTCGTAGCCCGTCAGTGCCTGCGTCGCCAAGCCGATGTCGAAGTCTTTGCGTCCGAAATATGCGTCTCGGTCGATTTTGCCAAAGAATGGGTTGGCGACAACGGTGCCGGAATAGGGGAGAAGTCCGTTTGAGGTATGCGTCTGGTCCAGATGACTGATATAGGCCCAGATGTTCAGGCTGGTGGTGTCATCTGGCTGGAAGGTGATCTGGGGCATAAACGTGCCGCGAATATCTTCCTGCTTATCGGAATAACCTTTGCCGCCGGAAAGTTTGCCGGTTAAACGATAGTTTACGGACTCTGTTCCTGGCACTTTATCTGAGAAATCAAAGCCGAAGAAACCGTTTGCGTTACTATCGATCCCGATCTCAGTATAGGCGTATGGTTCGTCCGAGGGACGCTTGCGCACCATGTTGATCACGCCGCCAGCGTTGGCGCCGCCGAGCAGAACGGATGCCGGGCCTTTGAGAACCTCGACACGCTCCAGCATAGATGGATCGATCTGAAAGTTTCCGAAGGCATGGCTCGTTAGTGCCATATTGTCGAGAAAGAGCCCGGTTTGGCTGGCATTGAAGCCACGGACGTAAATCCAGTCAGTATCTGGATCTGAGCCAAAAGGCTGAGCAAATACGCCCGGCGTGTAGAGCAGGGCTTGGTCCACCTTATCGAGGACGCCCCGGTCGTTCATTTCTTGTGTGCCCACGACCGAAACAGACTGAGGAATTTCCTTCAGCGGCGTGTCGGTTTTCGATCCCGTCGTCGTTTCCTTGGCAACGTAGCCCTTCACCGGCCCGGTGCCGCCCTGTTCTTTGTTGCCCTGGACAATGATGGGGGCGAGGGTTGTCGTGTTGCCGGTGTCGCTTGCGCTTTGCGCCCAGGCTTGTCCTCCGGTGTTGAGAACAATCGTTGCTACGCCTGCCAACAGGCCCGCTTTCATTGCGGAAGATTTGATCAATGTCTTCACTCTGCGCCCCACTCATGCCGCTCTCTCAGGCGGCCTCTCGATAAGGTGAGTGGTTAACTCAGATTTAACTTATCTGCTTGTCCCTATGCACGGGAATTGAACGAATTTGGGCAAATTTCACGCTCAAGCGCATTTGCTCACTGGTTTTTATTCACATTGTGACTTTTTCCACTGGGAAGGCGTCAGCCCGGTATGCTTGCGAAACGTACGGCTGAAATGGGCGTGATCTGCAAAACCCGTTTCTGCGGCGACAGTCGTCAACATATGGCGACCGGACTTGAGCAGGTCTTTCGCGCGTTCCAACCGCGCACTCATCTGCCAATCATGCGGTGCGACGCCAGTGGCCGCCTTGAAGGAGTGGCTGAAATGCGATTGCGACAGGCCGGTGATTGCGGCCAGTTCTTCCAGCCTGATATTGCGCAGGCAATGTTCTTCGATGAAGTCTTTTGCGCGCCTCAGTTGCCAAGGGGCCAGCGCACCGCGTTTGCGGGGCTGCGCCTTGGCAAGCTTGAAGACATCGATCAATAGTGAGAGCGCCAGGCCATCGCCGTAGAGGTCGTGCAGCGGATCGGAACTGGCGATTTCGGCGGCAATCAACTGCGCCAATGTGACGATCCGGCTGTCTGCGAAGAGAAGTTTTGGTTCTCTCAGAAGCGAGGGATCGAGATCATCACCCAGACGGCGGCTGATGGCATCGACATCGAAGTGGATATCGAGGTGGCGAATGGATTGGACATCCTTGATATCCACCCAAAGGTCCATGTCCGCCGGGACGTAAGAGATCGGGCTCAGATGGGAATCCTGCGGCATTCCCGGTTCTCGCGCCGAGCGCTTGACGGCGGGGCGGCCACGGCCGCGCTGGTCGAGGAGAATGAAGAGACGTGGATCGCGGGCGATATAATGCCCGCCTGCATAGCTGGCGCATTCCACATCCCACAGATCGGCAGTGATGCCATTCCAGTATCGGCGGCGCAGCCCTCCCACAACAGAGAAGCCTTCAATCTGGTTCTGCATTCTCGGCTGAAAGGTCATTTACGGACTCGAGGGATATAAAGCGCTAAAAGTTGCGGCTCTTTATCAAGTTTTCCGGTTGTATTCAACAGGCGACCCGCAAGCGATATTGACGGCCTGCTCCAACTTGGCCAAAGATCGAGCTCCTCAATCTTCGAAATCTACCCAGCGGAATTCCAATGCCTTTGAATGCCCAGCAAGAGTCCACGCCTATCGATGCGCCACTTCTGTCTCTGTCGGACGTGTCTTTTGCGGTCGAAGGCCGAACGTTGCTTCATCCACTGACGTTGAAACTTGGTTCTGGCCGATCCATCGCACTCATTGGTCATAACGGGTCTGGCAAATCGACACTCCTCAAGTTGATCGGACGCCAACAGATGCCGACGGGTGGCTCGATTGAATTCGAGGGCAAAGCTTTGAGCGATTGGGGCAACCGGGCCTTCGCGCGCCGGCTTGCCTACATGCCGCAGCGCACGCCATCTGCACCCGGCATGCTGGTCAAGGAACTCGTCGCGCTTGGTCGTTACCCCTGGCACGGCGCGCTCGGACGTTTCGGGCAGGAAGACCGCGACAAGGTGGATGAGGCTATTGAACTGACCGGCATTAGCCAGTTTTCAGATCGCATGGTGGACAGTTTATCGGGCGGTGAGCGCCAGCGCGTCTGGCTCGCCATGCTGGTTGCGCAGGACGCGACCTGCCTTCTGCTGGATGAGCCGATCTCCGCTCTTGATATCGGCCATCAACTGGATGTTCTGGAACTGACCGCCGACCTGTGCCGCAAGAAGGGCATCAGTATCATCATGGTGCTGCATGATATCAACATGGCCGCGCGCTATTGCGACGAAATTGTTGCACTTCACTCCGGACGCTTGATCGCGCATGGAAAGCCGAAGGAGATCATGAACACCGACGAGTTGTTGCGGATTTACGATGTGCCGATGGACATCATCCGCCAGCCCTCGAGCGGCAGGTTGGTTGCAATGGCGCGGTAATCTTTACAGTCTGGCTTTCGTGGAGCGCGCAGTCGAAAGCAGCAGGCTGGTTTCGCTGCCTGTAATGCCGGGAACCAGACGAATGCGGCGCAGAACCGAGTCGAAATCCCCCAGAGTTGAAGCGCTGAGTTCCACAATTAAATCCCACCGGCCATTGGTAGAGTGGATTTCCGAAATCTCCGGAAACCCGCCAAGTGCGCGAATGACACGATCTGTAACGTGCCCTTCGATCTCGATCATCATGATGCCGCGTACCGCCTCTTCCACAGCATCGGCGCGCAATATGACCGTGTAACCGATGATCGCGCCGCTCTGCTCCAGCCGCTCGATGCGGGCGCGCACGGTTGCGCGCGATGTCTCTGTTTCCAGCCCAAGGTCGGATATGCTGCGTCGGCCATTGTGACGCAAAAGCGTGACAAGTTTTTTATCCAGATCGTCCATTGGCGCCATTATGATAAATCGAATTATCAAAATGATAAGTTATGCGGACTCTTTTGCCAATATTCATTGTTCAATCTGCCACGTTGCCGTGGTGAAATTCCCTGAACGGTATAGGGGGAAATGTCATGGAATGCAGGCTTATCGGGGTACCGCTGCAAATCGGTGCAGGCCAACTGGGTTGCGAAATGGGGCCAAGCGCGCTTCGCATTGCCGGGTTGAAAACGGCTCTGGATGAGCTGGGTCATTCTGTCGTGGATGTCGGTAATGTCGCGCCCGCTGTGTTTCGCGAGTTCAACCATCCCAACAGCGCCGTTCATCATCTCTCGGAAACGGTGGCCTGGACAGAAGCGTTGGTGGAGGTTGCCTACCGCGAAAGCGAAAATGCGATGCCGATATTTTTGGGCGGCGACCATGCCATCTCGGCGGGCAGCGTAACAGGTGTTGCGCGGCGTGCCGCAGAGCGGGGGCGGCCGCTTTTCGTTTTATGGCTGGATGCGCATACGGATTATCACACATTGCAGACCACCCGCAGCGGCAATCTGCATGGCACGCCGGTCGCTTATTATAGCGGTCGCGAAGGGTTCGAAGGTTACTTTCCGCCGGTAACCAACCCCGTCGATCCAGACAATATCTGCATGATCGGCATCCGCAGCGTCGATCCGGCGGAAAGCGCAGCGCTTGGCGAAACCGGCGTTACCATTCATGACATGCGTATGATTGATGAGCACGGCATGGGTGTGCTGTTGCGTGCGTTTCTGGAGCGTGTCGCAGCTGCGAACGGCCTGCTGCATGTCAGCCTCGACGTGGATTTCCTCGATCCTTCAATCGCTCCTGCTGTCGGAACCACCGTGCCTGGTGGCGCAACGTTCCGCGAAGCGCATCTGGTTATGGAAATGCTGTGTGACAGCGGTTTGGTCTCCAGTCTCGACCTGGTGGAGCTCAATCCCTTCCTTGATGAGCGTGGGCGTACAGCACGCTTGATGGTGGACCTGACCGCAAGCCTGATGGGCAAGCGCGTGATGGACCGCCCGACGAGAGCGGGTTGAGAGGAGCAGGATCATGACAGCAACACCCAATCTCAACATCGTCCCATTCATCAGCGTCGATAACATGATGAAGCTGGTTCTGACGGTCGGCATCGACACGTTTTTACGTGAACTCGCCGATACGATCGAAGAGGATTTTCGCCGCTGGGAGACGTTCGATAAGACGCCACGGATCGCATCTCACTCGGAAGAGGGCGTTATAGAATTGATGCCAACCAGTGACGGGAAGCTCTACGGCTTCAAATATGTCAACGGGCATCCGAAAAATACCAGACAGGGTCGACAGACGGTAACCGCTTTCGGTGTTCTCTCGGATGTTGGTAATGGTTACCCGATGCTGCTGACGGAGATGACGATCCTGACAGCGCTACGGACGGCGGCGACATCTGCAGTCGCGGCGAAATATCTCGCCCGCAAGGATGCGCGCTCAATGGCCATTATCGGCAATGGCGCGCAGAGCGAATTTCAGGCCCGCGCTTTCAAGGCTATTCTGGGCGTCGATCAGCTCCGGCTTTATGACATCGATCCTGCCGCCAGCCTCAAATGTCAGCGAAATCTGGAGGGGCAGGGCTTTTCGATGACGATATGCAAGAGCGCGGAAGAGGCGGTCGAAGGTGCCGATATCATCACGACCGTGACGGCGGATAAACAATACGCCACTATCCTGACAGACAACATGGTCGGCCCCGGGGTTCATATCAACGCGGTGGGCGGAGATTGCCCGGGGAAAACCGAATTGCACAAGGATATTCTGCTCCGCTCCGATATTTTCGTGGAGTACCCGCCACAGACCCGAATTGAAGGCGAAATTCAGCAATTGGCGCCGGACCATCCCGTGACCGAGCTCTGGCAGGTGATTACCGGCGAAACGGTTGGGCGAAAGACAGATCGGCAGATCACGCTGTTCGATAGCGTCGGCTTTGCCACTGAAGACTTTTCTGCGCTTCGCTATGTCAGATCGAAGCTTGCCGAGACGGGTCTTTACGAAGAACTGGATTTGCTGGCAGACCCCGACGAGCCGCGTGATCTCTATGGCATGCTCTTGCGCTGCGAAGCATCGACGAAAGCCGCGTCGCCAATCCAGCCTGAAGCAGTATTATAACTGCTCCAGTCGCTTTTTGCGGGCGGCCATTTGCTCCCGCCATATGGTGAAAAGGCCGGCGGCAACCACGATTACCGCGCCGACCACCATGTGCGTGCTCAACACTTCTCCGTAGAAGCTGACGCCGAGAATGGAAACCAGCACCAGTTGATAATAGGAAAAAGGCTGGACGGACGCGGCATCAGCAAGCTCGAAAGCGCGGATCAGCAGATAGTGGCCGCTCATGCCGGTTATGCAGAGCGCCAGCATCCAGCCCCAGTCATACGGCACCATATTCACCCAGTAAAACGGGCCGACCAGCGTCAAGGCAATAGCGCCGGGAACACCGGTGTAGAAGAAGCTTGTCATCGCCTTGTCGGTGCGGCTGGCGAGCCGCGTCAGCACGCCGTAGAGGCCAAGCAGGAAGGCTGCGGCAAATGTCACGATCAATATTGGGTCAAAGCCGTTTTCATCGGGTTTGAGAATGACGAGGACGCCGAGAAAGCCGACGAGAATGGCCGACCAGCGCTTCCAGCCCACCTGCTCGTTCAAAATAGGGACGGACAAAGCGGCGACGATCAATGGCGTGGAGGCGAGAATGGAGTGGGTGTGAGCCAGACCCACAGCCGCGAAGGATATGATCGAAAGAACGATCTGGACGCCGAGAATGACGCCGCGACTTGCCTGTAGCCAGAACCGGTTCGTGGCGACAGCCTGCTGGATGCCGCCTTTCGATCTCAAAGCAAGAATGGTCACGAAAACGGCGAAGGCCCAATAGCGCAGCATTGTCACGAAGATGGGCGGATAGGCGGAACCAAGATGTTTCGAGATGCCATCCTGCGCAGCAAAAATAGTGAAAGCCGCTAACGCGTAAAGATAACCTACGGACTGAGGAGGCATTGGGAACTCTGATTGGGCAGACGATGAGCGGAGAGGTCTGAACCTCTTAGACGATTACCGTTAGATGCAAAACCAGGAAAGTGAAGGATTTCGCTTTACGGACATCAATGGCACCAAGCCCAGCTGTCCAAAACCACAATACCTCAAAAACAACATGTCATACATGTTTGACAATTATTCGAATATCTGTCTAATAAGAAGCACAATAAATTGCCGTTGGCCGCCGGGCTGCATTGGGAGGACAGATGATTATTACCGACGTCGAAGTGCGGGTGTTCAAGACGACCACGCGTCGCCATTCCGATAGCGCCGGCCATGCTCATCCCGGTCCTGCGCATCAGGTGGAGCAGGCGATGCTGACGATTCGCACCGAAGACGGCAAAGAAGGCCACTCCTTTACGGCGCCGGAGATCGTGCGACCGCATGTCATCGAGAAATTCGTGAAAAAGGTGCTGATCGGCGAGGATCACCGCGACCGTGAGCGCTTGTGGCAGGATCTTGCCCACTGGCAGCGCGGCTCTGCGGCCCAGTTGACCGACCGCACCTTGGCCGTCGTAGATTGTGCGCTTTGGGATCTGGCAGGTCGCTCGCTTAATCAACCTGTATACAAGTTGATCGGTGGTTATCGCGACAAGGTGCTCGCTTATGGCTCGATCATGTGCGGTGATGAGCTTGAGGGCGGTCTTGCGACGCCGGAAGACTATGGTCGTTTCGCTGAGACGCTGGTCAAGCGCGGCTATAAGGGCATCAAGCTGCACACCTGGATGCCACCTGTCAGTTGGGCTCCTGACGTCAAGATGGATTTGAAGGCCTGCGCCGCCGTTCGCGAAGCGGTCGGTCCGGATATCAGCCTCATGATTGATGCCTTCCACTGGTATTCGCGCACGGACGCACTGGCGCTGGGTCGTGGTCTAGAGAAGCTGGATTTTGACTGGATCGAAGAGCCTATGGATGAACAATCCATGTCATCCTACAAATGGCTTGCCGATAATCTCGACATTCCCGTTGTTGGTCCGGAAAGCGCTGCTGGTAAGCACTGGCACCGCGCTGAGTGGTTGAAGGCGGGTGCCTGCGATATTCTAAGAACCGGCGTCAACGACGTCGGCGGCATCACGCCCGCGCTGAAGACGATGCATTTAGCCGAAGCCTTTGGCGTGGAATGCGAGGTCCACGGCAATACGGCGATGAACCTGCATGTGGTGGCCGCAACGAAGAACTGCCGCTGGTATGAGCGCGGATTGCTGCACCCCTTCCTCGAATATGATGATGGCTTCGATTACCTGAAGTCGCTGTCCGACCCGATGGATAAGGACGGCTTTGTGCATGTGCCGGATCGTCCCGGTCTTGGTGAGGACATAGATTTCAATTTCATCGAGAACAACCGCATAAGGTAATGTTGCGATGAAAACCATACTTGCATTTGGCGATAGCCTGACATGGGGCGCAGACCCGGAAACCGGATTGCGCCACCCGCCGCAATATCGCTGGCCGGAAGTGCTGGAGGCCGAGCTTGCAGGTGAGGCAAAGGTTCTGGCGGAAGGCCTGGGCGGGCGCACCACTTGCTATGACGACCATGCTGGCCCGGCCTGCCGTAACGGTGCAAAAGCGTTGGAAGTTGCGCTGGCCAGCCACATGCCGCTCGATCTCGTCATCATCATGCTGGGAACAAATGATCTGAAACCCGTTCACGGCGGACAGGCTGAAACGGCGGTATCAGGCATTCGACGCTTGGCCCAGATCGTGGAGACTTTTCCCTACAAGCCGCGCTCTGCGCTGCCGAAAGTGCTTATCGTCGCACCGCCGCCGTGTGTTGCCGGGCCAGCCGGTGCGCCTGCGGCAGGACGTAGAATTGCCGAATCTGAACGTCTGGCGCCGCTTTACGAGAAGCTTGCCGGTGAAACCAACTGCGCATTTTTCGATGCAGGTACGGTTGCGCGCGCGTCATCGGTCGATGGCGTTCACCTCGACGCCGAGACAACTGCAAAAATAGGGCGGGCGCTTGTTGCACCCGTTCGCGCCATTTTGTGCTGATCAGCATCGCTGCAGAGGAGTGTGGCCTGATCGTAATTTGAACGCCGTCATGAAACACGGCTCATTGGGAGGAAACATGAGACAGTTTTTTACAACAGTAGCGCTCGGTGCCTTGTTGATCGGTGCCATGCCGCTGAGTTCTCTGGCGGAAACGCCGAAGGATCAGCTGGTCGTTGCAACGACCATGAGCAACATTCTGACGCTCGACCCTGCCGCCATCACGGGTCGCGAGACCGTTCAGGTTTTGAATAACGTTTATGACACACTGGTCATTCTCTCCGAGAAAGACCGAAGCGTTCAGCCCCGCCTTGCCGAGCGCTGGGAAATCTCCGAAGATCGCAACTCAATCACGTTTCACCTGCGCAAGGATGCAAAGTTTGCATCCGGCAATCCGGTCACGGCCAATGATGTCGCCTGGAGCCTGAAGCGTGTTCTGACACGCAATCTGGCGCAGTCTTCCTTCCTCAAAACCCGCGGTTACAAGGTCGAGGATGCGGACAAGCTGTTCGTTGCCAAGGATGAGTACACATTTGTCCTGAACATGCCAAAGCCGGATGACCCGAACCTGTTGCTGATGATCCTTGGCCAGAACGGACCGGGTTCGATCATCGACAGCAAAGCCGTGCTGGAACACGAGAAAGACGGAGATCTCGGAGCCGGTTGGCTGACATTGAATTCCGCAGGTTCTGGTCCTTTCAAACTGGGGCAATGGAAATCCAACGAGTTCATCATCCTCACCCGCAATGATGATTACTGGGGTGAAAAGCCTGCGATGAAGCGGGTGTTGATGCGGCATCTGCCAGAATCGCAGTCGCAGCGCCTCATGCTGGAAAAAGGTGACATCGATGTTGCCTACTCTCTGCAGGCGCCGGACTTGAAGTCACTTGAGGCCGACAAGGAAATTGCCATCGAATCCACGCCGGGTTCGGGCTTCTATTACCTTGGCGTTTCGATGAAGGACGAGCGTTACGCCAATAAGAAAGTGCGCGAAGCCCTTCGTTATCTGATCGATTATGAAGGTCTGGATAAGGCCGTCATGCCCTATTACGGCAAGCTTCACCAGCGCCCGATCAGCACCGGCGTTCTGGGCGCTCTGCCGGACGAAGGTTTCAAGCTGGATATCGCAAAGGCAAAGGCTCTGCTTGCTGAAGCCGGATATCCAAACGGCTTCAAAACGACGCTGCGCGTGCTCTCGGAAGATCCGTTCATGAAGGCGGCTACTGCGATCCAGAACACGCTGGGCCAGGCTGGTATTCAGGCTGAACTGATCAGCGGTTCCGGCGACCAGATTTACGGCGCGATGCGCGACCGCAAGTTCGAATTGCTCGTCGGTCGTGGCGGCGGTGGTCAGCAGCCGCACCCGGATAACAATCTGCGCGCCATGGTCTATAATCCGAACAATGCCGATGAGGCAAAGCTCACCAATTATCAGGGCTGGCGCACGAGCTTCTACGATGAAAAGCTGAACAAGATGATCGAGCAGGCACTTGTCGAACGCGACCCTGCCAAGCAAGCCAAGGCGTACGAAGACATTCAGGCCTATATGGATGAGCTCGTCATTTCGATCCAGCCCTTCTCGGAAGTAGTGGATACGGCGGCTTACCGCAGCGATGTCAAAGGCATGATCGTCAGCCCCTGGTATTCGCGTTTCGAAGTCGTGACCAAGGAACGGTAATCGCTTCAAAGCGATGAAACAAAACAAAGGGCGCGTGGATTACGCGCCCTTTTTGATGTTGTTCGATGAAGCTCGATTTATGGCTGGCAGACAGTCTGATAACGCTCAACGACGGTCGACAGCACTTCATCGATAGGCCGCGCATTCCAGTTATAGGAGAATATCTCCACCTCCTGCGGGCCGGAAAAACCAGCCTTTTCGATCATGCGGCGGAAGCCCTTGAGGTCAATAACACCGTCACCCATCATGCCACGGTCATTGAGCGGGTCCGTTGTCGGCACCAGCCAGTCGCAGATGTGGTGCGCAAAAATCTGGCCATTGCGCCCGGCGCGGGCAACCTGTTCTTCCAGCTCCGGGTCCCACCAGACATGGTAGACGTCGATTGCGACGCCTGTACCGTCGCCCAGCTTGTCGCAGAGGTCGAGCGATTGCTTCAGTGTGTTGAAGCAGGCGCGATCTGCCGCGTAAAACGGGTGCAGCGGTTCGATAGCAAGCGGAATGCGGGCCTGTCTGGCATAGGGCAGAAGCTCTGCCATGCCGTCCTCCACCATCTGCCGCGCGCCTTTGATGTCTTTTGATCCGGCAGGCAAGCCACCGACCACCAGCACAAGGCAATCGGCATTCAAGGCCTGAGCCTCATCGACGGCGCGCTTGTTGTCCTCGATGGCGTTGCGGCGTCCATCCGCGTCTGGCGCGGGAAAAAATCCGCCACGGCAATGTCCGCTGAGGCGAATGCCATTCTGTGCCACGATGCGCGCCGCTTCGTCCAGACCGACGCCGTGCACCTGGTCTCGCCAGGGGGAAATGGTGGTGATGCCCTTGGCAAGGCAGGCATCCACCAGCGTGCCGAACGATCCGCCCTGCTTGATGGTGGCGAAATTGATCGAAAGACCTTCAAGGCTCATCCGGCATTCTCCTGTTCTTGAAGCGTCTGAAATGTTGCCTGCGCAGCGGCTTGCGCGACGCCAAGACCCTTGGCTGCCAGAACCGTATCCAGCGAAAGCTGGCCGTTCTGGATCGTCAAGCGCGCACGCCCCTGATGATCGCGGTAGAGATCGCCATGGGCGGAAAGCCATGCGGCATTCTCCGGGACCGATGCGCCCTGCATGCCATCGACATAATGGTGCCCGTTGCGCTCGATGTGTCCGAGGTTGAGAAGCGATGCCAGTGCCAGATCCTGCTGCACGGCGATGCCCGCCTGTGTCGTCAAATCTTCGGCCGACATGAAATAGCCACCACCCGTTTCCGCATTCCATTTCTCCACCCGCATCTTGTTAAAAAACGAGCGATAAAAACCCTTGCAGGATTTGGAGGAGACGCCGAGATAGCCCTGTTCGCGCGCTTCGAGAAACGCGTCCTTGGTGCCGTCGGATTCATCGATTTCCAGCGCCACCCGCTTGGCCAGCGTCTTGACAGGTTGAGACAGTGCCACAGTACGAATGATCGGCTGCTCCACGAAAAGTAGCGATTGCCGCAGCCTTTCGAGTGCGGGCTCTTTCTCGATGCGGTCGATCAATTCGATGACAGATGCCTCATCGGCAAATTGTTCGTTGCCATCCAGTGTGGCCTTGTAAGCCGGCAAATGGTCGAGAACAGCGGCAATATCCTTCAATCGTTCCGTATCTTCCTGCGGCCTGCCGGAAACTTTCAGTTTAAAATACTTGATGCCGTAGGTCTCGATCTCTTCGCTCAGGCACTCGGGCAAGCCATCATCGCGACGAGGCCCGCTTATCTGCTGTGGGTTCAGCGGATCGATGTAACCGACGGTGTGGCGTAGATAGAGAGTCTTCTGTGGTTTCAGTTGCTTTAGAAAACCGGCCACCTCAAACCCATTGAGATCGGGTGTAGTCGACAGGTCGATGGCGGGCAGATTGGATGTGATGACATCCACCAGAGGCAGATCATGCAGCCTGCAAAGTGCATCCAGAATGGCGCGGTCCACAAGTGCCAGACCGAACGAGGCGATCAACCCGTTGAGATTTTCCGATGCTGCCTGCGCGTGCTGCTGTGGTTCCAGCGTTGAGTGAAGACCGAAGGCTGAGGAAGCAGGAGTTTCTCTGGCAAGTGCTGCCGCCATGTGGACCGAGCGGCGTAGCTGCTGCTCATTATCCGCATTGCTGAGGGTAGGGTTTTTGTCGAACCATTTTGGCACCATCAACTCGGCGGAATAGCCAGTGGCGATCCGCCCCTGCGCATCCTCGATGTCGATGGAGAGAAAAATCTGCGCGGCTTCGGTTACTGTCGCCGCTCCGAAACGGAACGGCATGCGCATGGTCAGGCGACGCTCGAAAATCGAGGTATCCTTGACCCTTAATGTTGGCGCTCCAGCCATCTCAATGCACACCCCTGACCGAGAGAATAGCCTTCATGCGTCGCGTGGCATCATCCGGGTCAGCAAGCACATTTGCCTTGTCCGCCAGCCGGAAAAGCTCGGCGAGATGGAGGGTGGATCGCGTGCTTTCCTGCCCGCCGATCATGGTGAAATGGTCCTGCAATCCGTTGAGATAGGCCAGGAATACGACGCCGGTTTTGTAGAAGCGCGTAGGGGCTTTGAAGATGTGCCGCGATAGGGCAACGGTCGGTTCGAGGATATCGAAGAACTCGTTATTTGCCCCGCGCTTCAAGCTCGCCAACGCCTTGGACGCTGCCGGAGCAATCGCATCGAAAATGCCGAGCAGGGCATCGGAATGCCCGTGTTCGTCGCCCGCAATCAATTCCGCATAGTTGAAGTCATCGCCCGTATACATACGAACGCCCGCTGGCAGGCGGCGGCGCATGGTGATTTCCTTTTCTTTCGACAACAGCGAAATCTTGATGCCGTCGATCTTGTCGGCGTTTGCCTTGAGCATCTCAAGGCAGGTGTCCATCGCAGCCATGTGGTCGCCAGCGCCCCAATAGCCTTCAAGCGCGGGGTCGAACATTTCACCGAGCCAGTGGATGACGACTTTCTCCTTGGCCTGCGCCAGCACGCGGGCGTAGGTTTCCAGATAATCATCGGGCGATTTTGCACTTGCGGCCAGCGCGCGGCTTGCCATCAAGATCACGCGACCACCTTCGCCCTGCACGAAATCCAGCTGCTCTTGATAGGCATCGACAATCTGGTCGAGGCTGTAACCGGTGCCGGTCAGATGATCCGTGCCAACACCGCAGGCAATCAGCGCATCATTCCGGCTCGCGGCTTCTTTCAAGGCTCTGGAGATCAACTCCTGCGCCTGCGGCCATGCCAGCCCCATGCCGCGTTGGGCCGTGTCCATGGCTTCCGCCACGCCCAGACCCAAATCCCACAGCCTGTGCCGGAAGCGAAGTGTGGCGTCCCAATCGATTGCCGGTGTCAGCCAGGGGTCGTTATCGGCAAACGGGTCGGCCACCACATGGGCAGCGGCAAAGGCGATGCGATTGAAATCTGCGGCACTGCGTTTTTCCAGAGCAATGGGTGTGCCGCTCAGCGTGTAAAGCTCAATCGAGCGATCTTGTGTAGGCAGATTGAGTTGGGTCATGTGAACCTCCTCAGGCGATGGCGGGAACGTCGAGCCAGCGGCGCTCCTTCCAGGATTTCAGACCGAGTTCGGCAAGCTGAACACCCTTGACGCCTTCCATCATCCCATATGGCCATGGGTCATTATCGACCAGATGCCGCACGAACATTTCCCACTGTGCCTTGAAGCCGTTGTCGTAGACGACATTGTCCGGCACTTCCTGCCAGGTCTTGTAGAAATCGATGGTCTGCGGCTGGTCCGGGTTCCAGACGGGCTTCGGCGTGTTGGTGCGGTGCTGCGTGAAGCACTTTGTCAGGCCAGCAACGGCAGAGCCATGGGTGCCATCCACCTGAAAAGTGACGAGGTCATCACGGCGAACGCGGACGGCCCAGGATGAATTGATGTGGGCAATGACACCGCCTTCGAGTTCGAACGTCGCATAGGCGGCATCATCCGCGTCAGCGACATAAGCGTTGCCCTGTTCATCGAAACGCTGCGGAATGTGCGTTGCACCAAGGCAGCTGACGGCTTTGACTTCGCCGAACAGGTTGTCCAGCACATAGCGCCAATGGCACAGCATATCGAGAATGATGCCACCACCGTCTTTTGCGCGGTAGTTCCAGGAGGGGCGCTGGGCCGGTTGCCAGTCGCCTTCGAAAACCCAGTAGCCGAACTCTCCGCGCACGGAGAGAATTTTGCCGAAAAAGCCGCTGTCGCGCAGCATGGCCAGCTTGCGAAGGCCGGGCAGGAAAAGCTTGTCCTGCACCACGCCATGCTTGATGCCAGCACTTTCGGCTAGCTTCGCCACGGCAATTGCCTCTTCCATATTATCGGAAATGGGTTTTTCGCAATACACATTCTTGCCGGCCTTGATCGCCTTGGTCAGAAGGCTGCCGCGCATTTGAGTAGTCCCAGCGTCGAAAAACAGCGTGTCATCTGGATTGGCCAGTGCCGCATCGATATCCGTCGTCCAGCGGGCGACATTGTGCTTTTTGGCAATAGCCTCGATCTTCTCGCCATTTCGACCCACCAGAATAGGGTCAAGCATGACCTTCTCGCCGCTTTTGAGCGTTACGCCGCCCTGATCGCGGATCGCGAGAACGGAGCGAACGAGATGCTGATTATATCCCATGCGGCCAGTGATGCCGTGCATGATGACGCCGATACGTTGCATGAAACCTCCTCCAAGAGCGCCCCACTCCCGTCAGGGCGCAGTCTTCCGGTTAGAATTTGTAACCATTTGGTTATTTGTGGTCGCGAAAGGTTGTTTCTGTCAAGAGGATTTTGATGCGAAAATTGACCGGGGAAATGACACAGGAAAATCTGTCTGGTTTCGTCGCGGCTACCCTAACTTCCGATATTTCGCATGTGCGAAGATAAGAATGGTTGTTCTTGTTGGGTAATTTGGAATGACCGCTTAGATTGGCCGCAGTGCAGCAATAACTGTGTTCACGATATGCTGGCCCCAACGCTCCAGTTCGGCGGGTGCTGCAAGGTCTCGCTGAAAGATCGTAGAAAGCGTAAAGCGGTTCGAAAGATAGAAAAATCCGAGCGACGCGATCGTCAGATATACGTCAACAGGATCCAGCCCGGGCCGAAAATCGCCGGTTCCCTCGCCGCGCCGCAAAACGTCCTTCAACTCCGAAATGAAGTTGGAATGCATTTCCGGTATGAAGTCGGACTGGCGCAAGTATCTGGCCTGATTAAGGTTTTCCGTCGCCAGAATGCTGAGAAATTCCGGGTGGTCGAGAAAATAATGCCATGTGAACAGGGCAAGTTCCCGAAGGCCCTCCACCGGCGGTTTTCGGGCGAGATCAAGCCTGTGTTCTGCATTGCGTATGTGCTGATAGGCGTCTTCCAGCACCGCCAGATAGAGCGCATCCTTGTCTCCGAAGTAGTGGTAGATCATCCGTTTGTTGGTGCCTGCGCGTCTTGCCACCACATCGATGCGCGCACCTGCGAGCCCCTTGGCCGCGACCTCGCGACGGGCGGCTTCCAGAATGGCGGCACGGGTACGTTCCGGATTGCGAGATTGAGCGGCAGCTTTTTTGCGCGCCGGTGCCGCCTTTTGAACGGGCTCGTCGTCTGCTTTTTCCGAAACTGTTTTGCCGGTGTCATCCATGTTTAATGGCCGCTTGACAATGTTGCTGATCAATGATCCCATGTAACCAGATAGTTATAAAACGGCAAGCGCTGTTTACCATCATCATTCAATTTGGCAGTCAATTAGGGAGGAGTTGCCAATGTCCATGATGCTTCAAAGACGTGCTGTTCTATCAGCGGGTCTCGCGGCTTTGTCTTTGGCGACGGTGGGTGGAGGACCCGCTTTCGCACAGGCAGCCCGCCTTCGCCTGCTCTGGTGGGGCTCGCAGGAACGAGCAGACCGCACCAACAAGGCAATCGCGGCTTACAAGCAGGTAAAGCCTGACCTTGCCATTGCTGGCGAGTTTGCGGGGTGGTCGGATTATTGGCCGCGTCTGGCCACTCAGGTCGCGGGTCGCAATGCGCCGGACCTGATCCAGATGGATTATCGCTACATTTTCGAATATGCCCGCCGCGGCGCTCTCGCCCCGCTGGATGAGTATCTTGGCAAGGCTCTGAAAATCGATGATTTCGGTGCGCCGAATATCGATTCAGGCCGCGTGGATGGGAAACTTTACGGCATCAATCTCGGCGTGAACTCCAGTGCGGTCTTTTATGATGCGGCGGGCTGGGAAAAGACCGGTGTCAAGCCGCCGAGCGCCGGGCAGACATGGGAAGAATTCGTCAAAAGCGCCACGGAATTCGGCAAGAACAAACCGAAGCCCGGCTATTTCGCTACGGCGGATGCCAGCGGAGTCGAGCCGAGTTTCGAAAACTGGCTTCGCCAGCAGAACAAGGCGCTTTTCAGTGAAGAGGGCGCACTCGGTTATAACGCTAAGGATGCAGGTGACTGGTTCACCATGTGGGCCGATATGCGCAAGGCAGGCGCCTGCGTGCCAGCCGATATTCAAGCTCTCGACCAGCTGAACATCGAAAGCAACGCCCTGACCACAGGCAAGGCCGCAACAGCCTTCGCCCATTCCAACCAGTTCGTCGGTTATCAGGCGGTCAACAAGGCCAAGCTCTCGATCACCTCCTACCCCAAGGTCTCCAAGGATTCTCCGTCCGGTCATTATCTCAAGCCATCGATGCTGATGAGCGTGGCGAATGGCAGTGCCGGTATCGAGGCAGCCGTCGAGTTCATCAACTTCCTCGTGGCCGTGCCGGAAGGCGTGGATATTCTGGGCGTGGAGCGCGGCGTCCCGGCCTCGGAATCCATGCGTAACCAGCTCAGCCCCAAACTCAACGACGTCAGCAAAGCCATGGTCGAATATATTGCCGAGGTTACGCCGGGCGTCGGACCACTGCCACCAGCACCGCCTCCGGGCGCGGGTGAATTTGCTTTCGTGCTCAAGCGGACTGCCGAAGAAGTTGCTTTCGGCAGAATGACGCCGGAGCAGGGCGGAAAGCAGCTCGTTACAGAAGCGGAAACAGTTATCAAACGGAAGTAACGATCAATGGCGTTTCGATCCGATACGATAGCAAGGGAGGGCCGCTCTGCGGCTCTTCCCAAGGGTGGACTGCGAAAGATGTTCGATCGCAACGTCCACGCCTACGTCTTCCTGCTGCCCTGGCTGATCGGCTTTTTTGGATTGACGCTCGGCCCCGCTCTGGCCTCGCTCTATCTCTCCTTTACGAATTACGATCTGCTGCAGTCACCGGATTGGGTCGGCGCTTCGAACTACGTTCGGATCGCCACGGCAGACCCGAAGTTCGCAGCCGCCATGAAGGTCACCTTCACCTACGTCCTTCTCTCCGTTCCGCTGAAGCTCATCTTCGCGTTGATGGTGGCGATGGCTTTCAATCGCGGCATGAAAGGGCTGACGCTCTACCGCGCCGTCTTCTATCTACCGTCGCTCCTGGGCTCCAGTGTTGCCATTGCCGTTCTGTGGCGCCAGCTTTTCGCCTCGGATGGTCTGGTCAACATGGTGCTGTGGCAGCTGTTTGGCTATGAAGGTCCAAGCTGGATTTCCAACCCTGACTATTCCATCTACACGCTGGTCATCCTGTCGGTCTGGCAGTTTGGGTCACCGATGATCATCTTCCTCGCCGGTCTGCGACAGATTCCGCAGGATATGTATGAGGCCGCGGAGATGGATGGTGCAGGCAAGATGCGCCAGTTCTTCCGCATCACGCTGCCACTGCTGACACCCGTCATCTTCTTCAACGCGGTGATCCAGACCATCGATGCCTTCAAGGCATTCACCCCGGCCTTCATCATCTCCGAAGGGTCCGGCGGGCCGATCAACTCGACCCTGTTTTATACGCTCTATCTTTATCAGGAAGCGTTCGGCTTCTTCCGCATGGGCTATGCCTCGGCTCTGGCCTGGATACTGGTCGTCATCATCTCGCTCTTCACGGCCTTTTCCTTCCTCAGCGCGCGATATTGGGTGCATTACGATGACTGATGCCGTTACCTCCCTTCGCCCCGGTCAGGCGGTGCAACGCCCGCTTTGGAAATCAGTGCTTCTGCACACGGCGCTGATCCTTGCATCCATCGCCATGATGTACCCCATCCTGTGGATGATATCAGGCTCTTTCCGCCCACAGGACGAGCTGTTCGGATCGTCGTCGCTCATTCCCTCGGCGCTTGATCTTGGCGGATATATTCGTGGATGGACCGGACTTCAGGTGTCCTTCGGGCAATTCTTCTGGAACTCGTTCTTCATCGCCGTGCTTGCGACCATCGGCAATGTCGTCGGCTGCTCATTGGCGGCCTTCGCCTTTGCGCGCCTTCGGTTCGGTGGGCGGAATTTCTGGTTCGCGCTGATGCTGGGCACCTTGATGCTGCCCTATCATGTAGTGCTGATCCCGCAATATATCCTGTTTCTGGAAATGGGCTGGGTCAACACGTCGCTCCCGTTGATCGTCCCGAAATATCTGGCGACGGATGCCTTCTTTATTTTCCTTATGGTGCAGTTCTTCCGGGGCATTCCGCGAGAGCTGGACGAGGCCGCTGTCATGGATGGATGCAGCCCCTTCCGCATCTACTGGAAAATCATGCTGCCGCTGTCCTCACCGGTTCTGGCAACCGCAGCCATCTTCTCCTTCATCTGGACCTGGGATGATTTCTTCGGGCCGCTGATCTACCTCAATGATATCAATACCTACACTGTGCAGCTTGGCCTTCGATCCTTCGTGGATTCCACCGGCAGCTCGGATTGGACGGCGCTGTTTGCCATGTCCAACCTTTCACTGATCCCCGTTTTCCTTTTCTTCCTCTTCTTCCAGCGCCTCCTTATCGAGGGCATCGCCACCACAGGCATGAAACGCTGACACATCAAGGCATTGGACAATGAAACCCGTTCGATTTGCGACAATCGGTATCAACCACAATCACATATTCGGCCAGACGAACTGCCTGTTGAATGCAGGCGCTGAACTCGTCGGCTTCCACGCCGTCGAAGACGATCTGGCAAAGGAATATGCCGAGACGTTTTCAGGCGTGCAGCGTGTCGATGACAAGCGCAGACTGCTGGACGATCCGTCCATCGACCTCATCATCAGCGCGGCCATCCCCGATGAGCGCGCGCCTCTTGCCATCGACGCCATGCGCGCAGGCAAGGATGTGATGGTGGACAAGCCGGGGATGGTGACGCTCGCCCAATTGGATGACGTCAAAAAAGTCCAGGCAGAAACAGGCCGTATTTTTTCGGTGCTGTATTCCGAACATTTCGAAAACCGTGCCACCGTCAAGGCCGGCGAGCTGATTGCTGCCGGTGCCATCGGCAAGGTGGTCTCTACCGCCGGTTTCGGGCCGCATCGCCTGCGTGCCTCGACACGACCGGACTGGTTTTTCGAGCGGCAGCGTTATGGCGGCATTCTGGTAGATATCGCGTCGCACCAATGCGAGCAGTTCCTGTTTTTCACCAATTCGGATACTGCCGATATTCTCTCGGCCAAAGTCTCGAACCGGGCAAACCCGCAATCGCCAGGCTTGCAGGATAGCGGCGATATTCATCTTTTCACCAGGGATGCGGACGGCTTCATTCGTGTCGACTGGTTTACGCCAGACGGGTTGCCAAGCTGGGGCGATGGACGTCTGTTCATAACAGGCACGGAAGGTGCGATCGAAATTCGCAAGAATGTCGATATTGCCGGGCGCGATGGCGGTAATCACCTGTTCCTGACCGACAAGACCGGCGTTCTGCACTTTGATTGTGCGGATGTGCCATTGCCCTATGGGCCGCAGCTTCTGGACGATATTCGCAACCGCACGCAAACGGCCATGCCGCAGGCCCGCTGCTTTGCGGCGATGGAGATTGCGCTGAAAGCCCAGCAGATCGCGGAGGGTCGCCAGAATGGCTAAGCGTTATAGAGTTGGCGTCATCGGCTGTGGCATTGGTCGATCCCATATCGAGGAAGGATATGCGGCGCATCCGGATAAATACCAGGTTGCCGTCCTGTGTGACCTCGACGAAGCGCGGTTGAATGCGGTTGCCGACGAATTCAACGTGAAAGGCCGCACCCGATCGTCCGATGAATTGATGGCAATGGAAGACATCGACATCATCGATATCTGCACCCCACCGGCCATTCACACAAAGCTCATTCTTCAGGCTCTGGCCGCTGGCAAACATGTGGTGTGTGAAAAGCCGCTGACGGGTTCGTTGGCGGAACTGGATGAGGTCGTTGCAGCGGAAAAGAGTGCCAAGGGCACTCTGATGCCGATCTATCAGTATCGCTACGGCGATGGTGTGCAGCAGGCCCGCCGCATCATCGAAAGCGGTCTGGCCGGAAAGCCCTATGTCGGCACCGCCGAAACGCTTTGGAAGCGGGACGCAGCCTATTACGACAATCCCTGGCGCGGAAAATGGGCGACGGAACTGGGTGGCACCTTGATGACACATGCCATCCACCTGCACGACATGCTGACCTATCTCATGGGGCCGGTTGAGCGCGTCTTTGCCCGCACCGATACCCGCGTCAATAACATCGAGGTTGAGGATTGTGTGTCCGCAAGCCTGCTGATGAAGAACGGCGCGCTGGTGTCTCTCACCACCACACTCGGCTCCCAGGAAGAAATCAGCCGTCTACGTTTGGCTTTTGAAAATGTCACCTTCGAAAGCAATCACGCCGCCTATTCGCCGGGTGACGGCCCTTGGCGCATCCTTCCAGCCAACGAGGAGATTGGCCAGAAGATTGACGCGCTGTTGGCCGACATGCCGCCTGTGGGTCGGCGCTTTACCGGGCAAATGGAAGCTTTTTATCATGCGCTGGAAAAGGGCGAACCGGCGCCGGTTCGCACATCGGATGCGCGCGGCTCTCTGGAGCTCATCGCAGCAATCTATCACTCCAGTGATACGAATTCGGATGTCACCCTGCCCATCACCACAGGTCATCCAAAATACATAAGCTGGCGACCTTAATCGCGGGGCGGAGGAACGATATGGCAAGCAGCATTATTCTCGACAAAATCGTCAAGCGCTTCGGTGCTTTCCCCGTCATTCATGGCATTGACCTTCAGATTGAGCCCGGTGAATTCACGGTCTTCGTCGGCCCATCGGGCTGTGGCAAATCCACGCTTTTGCGCATGATTGCCGGGCTGGAGGAGATATCGGCTGGAGATCTTCTGATCGATGGTGAGCGGGTGAATGAAACCGCCGCCTCAAAGCGCGGTATTGCCATGGTCTTCCAGTCCTACGCGCTTTATCCGCATATGAGCGTCTACAAGAACCTCGCCTTCGGCCTTGAGACCGCCGGTTATAAAAAGCAGGAAATCGAGGAGCGGGTGCAAAAGGCAGCCAATGTGCTGCAGATCGGCCCGCTCTTGCAACGCAAGCCAAAAGCGCTGTCGGGCGGGCAGCGTCAGCGCGTAGCCATTGGTCGAGCCATCGTGCGTGAGCCGAAAATCTTCCTGTTCGATGAGCCGCTATCCAACCTCGATGCCGAACTGCGTGTGCAGATGCGTGTGGAAATCGCCAAGCTTCACCAGACGCTCGGCAGTACCATGATCTATGTGACGCACGATCAGGTAGAAGCCATGACCATGGCCGACAAGATCGTGGTTCTGCGCGAGGGGCGCATCATGCAGGTCGGGCGACCGCTTGATCTTTATAATCATCCCGCAAACCAGTTCGTGGCAGGCTTTATAGGCTCGCCAAAAATGAACTTCCTGTCCGCAACGCTTGTGGCCGCAGATACATCGCGCCGGACCATCGAAATCTCCGGTCAGCAAATTGTTCTGGATCGCCCGCTGGAGGCCAAGGATGGTGAGGCACTGACCTTCGGCATCCGGCCCGAACACATTCAGCCGCAGGCACAATCAGCCAGCCTGGGCGATGGCAATATCCAGCTGGTGGAGCATCTGGGCGGATCGACGGTGATCTATACCAACACCGCAGATGGACAGCCGGTCACCGTTTTGCTGGACGGGCAGAAGCCATTGCGGATCGGTGAAATGGTACCTCTGTCCTTCGATCTGGCCAACGCCCATGTTTTCGGCGCGGATGGTCGCAGGGTCTAGCTGAGGCTAGAGCGCTTCCTTGTTAAATGGAAACGTTCTGCCGGAGCAGATTTTCGTCAGGGCTAAGGCGATTGGCGAAGGGCATACCCAAAGGTACGGTCGAGCCGATCGCCTTAGTCCTGGCGGAAATATGCCCGGCCCTTTGGGTTGGTTGAAACGGGCCGTCTTCTTGCCCGGACGGCTTGGTCGTATGCTAAGGCTACGGCACGCGCCGTCCGGACAAGCAGTCGATCCCGTTTGAACCAACAGAACTGTTTCCATTTAGCAAGGAAGCGCTCTAAGGCACTCAATACAGGTTTGGCAGGCTGTCGTGCTTTCGGAAACTGGGCAGCGTGAACGCGCGCTGCTCGATAGCGGCGATCAAGGTTCTGACCGTGTTCGGCAAAGGCAGGCCCGTTGCGGTGATGACGCCCCAGTAGAACGGGATGTGGAAATCGAGCGGCAATATCTTCAGCCCTTCGATAGGCAGGCCCGCAATGGTGGTGGACTCGACAATCGCAACGCCAAGACCGGCCCTCGCCAGCGAAAGCGACACATAGGTCGCATTGCTATCGATGACGCCGCGTGGCTCGATTGCATGTTCCGTCAGTGCCTTATCGATGCGCATGCGCAGGCGGTAAGGATTCGCGGAGGCGATCAGCCTGTGTCCCCTCAAGTCGGCGGCATGCAGAATGTCTTTGGCCGCCAGTTCGCTGTTTTCCGAGACGATGGCGACGCAGGGCACTTCACCAATCCAGTGCACATCGATGCCGGGATTATCGAGCGGTAAGCTGGCGATGCCGATATCCGCTGTGCGGGCCACCACAGACTGGACGACATTCTCCGAGGCCGTGCTTTGCACATGCACATGATGCGGGAAATTTTCCTTGGGCAGATCCCCCAGCGCAAGCGGCACGATGCTGGCAGCAAGAGCCGGTATGGCAGCAATTTCTATGGGGCGTGCCTGCGCCGTGTCGATCTGCCGCGCTTTTTCGCTTATTGTGCGCAGACCGCCCAGAAACAGTTCCGCTTGAGCAAAGAAGGCAACGCCCTGTTCGGTCGGGGCGATGCGTGGACCGTTTCTGTGGAGGACGGAAAATCCAAGTTCCTGTTCCAGATCCTGGATGAGGCGGGTAATGACGGGCTGCGACTTGCCGAGCGCCTTTGCGGCCCCCGTCATGCTGCCGATGGAAATTACGGCGACAAATGCTTCGAGTTGGCGGGTATCAAGGTAATCCGGTGGCATCGAAACTCCTGAATTCGCCGCTATCGATAAAGGTTTCCAGCACATCGCGATAGGGTGTTATATCGATGCCGTTCTTCGCCAGCCAGTCGGGATTGTAATAGGTCGCTGCATAGCGGTCGCCACTGTCGCAGATCAGCGATACCAGCGAGCCCTCCTTGCCTTCCTTCATCATCGCGGCAGCAATCCAGCATAGGCCGAAGAAGTTGGTGCCAGTCGAACCGCCAACACGCCGGAAAAGCCGGTCGGAAAGAACATGCATGGCCGCAATAGAGGCGGCGTCCGGTATCTTGATCATGTGGTCGATAACGCCAGGAATGAAAGACGGCTCCACGCGAGGACGCCCCACACCTTCAATGCGCGATGGCGTCGCGCAGGTCACGTCTCTATCGCCGGTCATATAGGATGCGTAAAAGGCGGAATGTTCAACATCCACCACGCAGAGGCGGGTGGAGAGGTTGCGGTAGCGAATGTAGCGACCGATCGTCGCCGATGTGCCGCCGGTACCGGCATTCATCACCACCCATTCGGGTTCGGGATGTTCTTCGCTTCTCATCTGCTCGAAAATGGAATCGGCGATGTTGTTGTTGCCGCGCCAGTCGGTTGCGCGTTCAGCATAGGTGAACTGGTCGAGATAATGTCCACCTGTCTCGGCGGCCAGCTTTTCTGCGACGGTATAGACTTCGGAAGGTCGATCCACGAAATGGCACTTGCCGCCAAAGCGCTCGATGGCTTCCACCTTTTGCGGGCTCGTGGAATGCGGCATCACTGCGATGAAGGGCAGATCGAGCAGATGCGCGAAATAGGCTTCGCTGACCGCCGTGGAGCCGGATGATGCTTCAACCAGCGTCGTGCCCTGCGCGATCTTGCCGTTGCAGATGCCGTAGAGAAACAGGGAGCGTGCGAGCCGGTGCTTGAGGCTGCCGGTCGGGTGCGTGGACTCGTCCTTCAGATAGATCGAAATGCCGCGTAAGCCTTTGAATACGGGCTTCACAAGATGCGTATCGGCAGAACGGCGACCATCGCCCTGAAGAATGCCGATGGCGCGTCTGGCCCAGTCACGGTCTTCGCAGGCGGGCAGGGGCGTGATGGGCGGTGTGGAGAGACAATCGGACATCACGCAGCACTCCATCCGGCAGAAAAGAAGCGTTGTGTCTGGCGGGTCCGCGGTGCTCGATTGATGGTTGTCACGATGTTTCGTCTCTCCGTGAATGGTTTTGTGGAATATCTTTCCACAAATTTGTCCTATCTTGGAAAGGATCGGTCGCCAAGCGGAAATCGCCGTTGTCGGCATGAAGCACGGTAGGTGTATCGGCCGCGAAACGCGGCCAGAAACCAACCGGCGTTTGGGGTGCCTCATCACGGATGAACGAAACCCATATATCGTGGATGGCCTTGGCAAATACTGTGTCACTCGAACGCTGCCGTTCGGGTAGGCTGTTCACATCCATGCCTTGGCGATACCAGACCGCGCCGACCTCCGCACCATGCGGCGCACCAAGCTCGTCAGCCTCCAGCGTTCCATAGAGATATTTGTAAACGGGCTTGTGGCGGGAATGCAATTGCGCAAAGCGGGTTGCCGGATTTTGAAAAACCAGATCGCCCGCCACTGCACGCCAGATACCGAGCGGGCTGTGGTCTGAAAGAGCATGACGATAGCGCGAAACGATCTCTTCACCTGTCAGACCCATGGGCCGTACGCGTTCATGTAGCAGGCGGGCAGCATCAGAAAAATCCATGTTCTGCGACTGGGCGGTGGCATGGGTGACATATTCGCCCGTCGTGCAGCCGATCATCATCGGCACCTGCGCGACCTCGCCTTTTGCAGCCAGTTCCTCGGGATGACCGGGAAGTGAAACACCGTCGATGACAGGCACGAAAGGAACGCCCAACATCGCCGCTGACCCGTCGCGCTCGAAGTCATGGTCCTCATAGGACTGATTGCAGAGATCGCGCTGGGCGATCAGCAGCGTTTCGAGCGGCACATCGATCAGTTCCGCTTCCGTTACCTGAAGTCGTTCCAACAGACGACGGTTGAGTTTTTGTGCGTCCTCCATTGTCGCGATGCCGGTGCTGGCGCCGCTTTGCGGCATGGCCTTGGCAAACAGGCCTTTGGCTTTTGGCATGGCCATCACCGCTGCAACGGAAAAGCCACCCGCCGAGCGCCCGGCAAAGGTCACGCGTTCAGCATCTCCGCCGAAGGCAGCGATATTGTCGCGAACCCATTCCAGTGCAGCGATCTGATCGAGCAGCCCGCGATTATCAGGCGAACCACCATTGAGATGCAGAAAGCCAAGCGCGCCCAGACGATAATTGACCGTGACTTCCACGATCCCGCTTGCGGCAAAAGCGCCGCTTTGCAACACGGCCTCATTGGCGGAGCCCACCGCATAACCACCGCCGTGTATCCAGACCAGCACGGGCGCCGAGCCACTGAGCGAAGGCGTGCGGATGTTGACTGTCAGAAAATCCGTGCCGAATTCCAGCTTTGAGGTCGCGGCCTTGCCCACTGGCCCGTAAGTCGGAATTTGCGGGCAAACGTCACTGAGGCGTTTTGCCGGACGCACGCCGGACCACGGAGCAACCGGCTGCGGCGCCATGAAACGCCGCTCCGGCGTAATGGGCGCAGCATAGGGTACGCCCAGAAAAACGTGATATCCGTTTTCCTCGAAACCTTCGACCCGTCCGGCTTTGGTCTCGACAATCATCTTATAATGCCTTGCGCAGACCGATCAGTTTCTCGACCGCCACGACAACCGTAATTGAAATGAGAATGAGGATGACGGAGAGTGCCGCGATCTGCGGATCGGTGGAATATTCAAGGTAGTGATAGATCTCCGTGGGCAACGTCGATGCCTTGACCGAAACGATGAACAGCGAAATTGTCGCCTCATCGAATGAGATCAGAAACGCGATGACGGCACCGGCAATCAGCCCCGGTCGCACCAATGGCAGCGTGATGCGCCAGAACACCTTTGCTGGTGAAGCGCCGTGGACGAGCGCAGCTTCCTCGACACGGATATCGACCGCCATCAGGCTCATGGTGATGGTGCGTACCGTATAGGGAATGGTGATGCCGAGATGCGCGAGAACGATGCCGGGGTAGCTGTCCAGCAGACCAATCGGCGCAATGACAAGCATGATGCCGACGGCCAGCACGATATGGGGAACCAGAAACGGTGCCAGGATCAGAAAATTGACCGCGCCCTTGCCGCGAAACTTGTACCGCACCAGCGAAAAGGACAGCAGCATGCCGGACACAACGGCGGCAGAACCCACGATGACGCCGATGATCAGGCTTCGCCAGAAGGCGGAGATGAACTTCGCGTTTTCGAAGACCTTCACATAGGAGCCGAACGAGAAGCTTTCGGGCGGAAATGCAAGATATTGCCGCGTATCGAAGGAAATGATGAAGACGATGATAATCGGTGCTAGAAGGAACAGATAAAGCAGCGTAATCAGGCTGTTCCAGGTAATGCGGCCTAGGAGATTGTTGCGCATGGTCCGCCTCACGCCTCCAAAGAGCGCAACGCGCGCTGGTACATGACAATGATGCTGCTGAAAAGAAGAAGCAGCATGACGGAAAGCGCTGCCGCAAGTGGCCAGTTCAGTGTCACCGTCGCTTCGTTGAAGACTTCCGTGCCAAGAACGAAGACGCGCCCGCCACCCATCAATCGTGGGGTGACGAAGGCCGAGATGGCCAGAACGAACACCAGAAGTGCGGCAGTCAGCACGCCGGGCAAACTGAGCGGCAGAATGATGCGGGTGAAAACCTTGAGGCGATTGGCGCCGAGCATGGCTGCGGCTTCCTCCAGTTGCGCGTTCAGGCGACCGAACCCGCTCAGCATGGCGAGGATGGCGTAGGGCATCAGAATTTCCACAAGCGCGACGGTCGCGCCGAAGCTGTTATTCGTCAGCCTGATGACGCCATCGGTCAAGGATAGAGATTGCAGGGTGCTGTTGATGACGCCCTTATCGCCCAGAATAACCATCCAGCCATAAGTCCGGACAACGGATGACGTCAGCAGAGGTGCAACCGCCAGTGCCGTCAACACGCCGCGCCAGCGGCTTTCAGTGCGTGCCAGAAACAGCGCGATTGGATAGGACAGGATGACGGCAAACAGGGCCACATTGAAACCAAGTACCAACGTGTTCCACGCCACGCGCCAGTAAAACGGATCGAAAACCACAGTCGAATAGGATTGCGCGGTCCAGTCGCCGCCGCTGAATGCAGCGATGGTCGAAGACGCAAAGGAAGCACGAAACAGCCAGATCAACGGCAAGACAAAAGTGACGACAAGGGCTGCAAGCCCCGGCACCAGCAGCAGGAGAAGCACGCCGCGCGGCGCACCGGACGACTGCTTGTCGGTTGCCGCACTCATAGCGCTTCCTCACCGATAAGGGTGACATCTTCAGGCGCGACGGAAAGCGTGACTTCACTGCCCTTTTCGGGAAGAGAGCCGGCATGCGTCGGCAGATCGGCTTGCAAAAGCTTTTTGCCGCATCGCACGTTCATGGTCAGTATCTGCCCGCGATAGACAACATGCTCGACCGTGCCTTTGAAGGTGTTAGCAATCGCCGCGCCTTCGGTAAGACGAAGGCGGTGCGGGCGGATCATCAGCTTGACCCGGGCACCGACGGGCGCGGAGCCGGTGAAGCGTATCGTTTTCAGGTCATCAACGACGGCAAGCCCCGGTTCGACGGCTTCTCCCTCGAAGAATGTTCCGGCCCCGATGAAGGAAGCCACGAATTCGGTTTGTGGGCGGTCGAATATCTGGCGCGGCGTGCCGATCTGCTCCAGCCTGCCATTCGACATGACCGCAAGGCGATCCGCCATGGAGAGCGCTTCGTCCTGATCATGCGTCACGAAGATGGCGGTAACGCCGGTGCGGGCCTGGATTTCGCGAATTTCATCGCGCATCTCGTCACGCAATTTGGCGTCGAGGTTGGAAAGCGGCTCATCGAGAAGCAGCAGTTCCGGTTCGATAACCAGCGAACGGGCAATCGCCGCACGCTGCTGCTGCCCGCCGGAAAGCTGGGCGACCTTGCGTGCACCGAGCCCCGTCAGCTTCACGAGATCGAGCGCTTTATTGACGCGCTCTTCCCGTTCTGCACGGCCGACATTGCGCATTTCCAGGCCGAAGGAAATGTTTTCGGCAACCGTCATATGCGGAAACAGGGCATAGGCCTGAAACACCATGCCCATATTGCGTTTGTAGACTGGCGTGGAAGACACGTCCTTGCCATCGACCCTGATCGCGCCGGATGTCGGGTCGATGAGACCGGCGATCATTCGCAGGATCGTCGTCTTTCCGCAGCCGGAGGGCCCGAGCAGCGCCAGCATCTCGCCGCGCGGCAACGAGAAGCTGACGTGATCCACAGAGGGTTTCTGGGCGCCCGCATAGGTCTTCACGAGATTGTCGATGATGACGTGCTGTTCAGCCATAGCGTCCAGTTTTCCTTTAAAGATCAGTTGAGAGCGATGACTTCGCGGTTGATGCGCTGGATCCATGCCGAATATTTCTCGGCAACGAAGTTCCAGTCGAGTGACATTTGCGCGGCCTGAGCCTCCTTGGAGCCGTAGATGCGAGCAGCCACAGCATCCGGTAGGCTGACCTTGGTGTTAACCGGGCCATAGAAGCTCTTTTCGGCAAAGGTGGCCTGTGCCTCGGCGCTCAGCGCATAATTGACGAAAAGCTGCGCGGCTTCGGCATTCTTGGAGCCTTCGACAAGGCCGATCGTGTTGGTCTGGCCGATGGAGCCTTCCTTGGGTGCCGCGACTGCGATCTTGCCGCCCTGTGTATCATGCAGATACTGCGCGCGACCATTCCAGCAGATCGAAAGATCGACTTCGCCACTCTGGACGACCGCATAGCAATCCGGTGCCGGTTCCCATGTCGAAACATTGGGGGCGATTTCCGTCAGTTTCTCGATGCCGGGATCGATGGTCTGCTTGTAATCCGCGCCCTGCAATTTGCTGAGGATCGGTAGCAGAATGACGCCGCGTGTATCGCCCAGCTTTGCTGCGATCTTGCCCTTGTATTTCGGGTCGGTCAGATCATTCCAGCTGGTTGGCGGTTCCTTCACGGCGTCGGTGTTGTAGAGGATTGCCAGATTGTCCTGAGAAAAGGCGATGGCCTTGTCACCATCGATGCGGGCCCAGTCCGGTGCTTCGGCGATATTGGGAACCTTCGCCGCGTCAAGCTTGGCAAAGATACCCTCTTTGCTAGCCTTGATGGCAACGGAAACATCGATCAACGCGACATCAACCTTCGGGTCAGCGCGCTGAAGCGTCAACAGTGCAAGCGTTTCTGCGGAATTTTTGCTCTGCTGATAGGTGACGTCGATGCCCGGATATTTCTCCTTAAAGGCATTGATGATGAATTTCTGATAGTTATCGGCAAATACGCCGGAGAAGCCGACGATGTTGACTGTGCCCTTTGTCGACGCATCCTGTGCGGATGCCGATCCCATCAATGCCGCGAAGGCCGCAACCACTGCGCCGGCGCGGAGAAGGGTTTTGGAGATTCCACTCTGCATAGTCTTCTTCATTTCCTCTCTCCAGTTCCGTTTTTGGCGATGTGCGCCATGTGATATGTGACTGCGAATAGGTCGATTATTCATATCTGCGGTTTATGATTTTCGCCACTACAACTGTCAGGCCGTTGGTGTCCAGGCACGATCCAGAACACGCAGCCAGTTTTGGCCAAGGAGTTTCAAAACTAGTTCTTCGCTCCAGCCACGTGCCAGCATGCGCGATGTCAGGTTGGGCATATCCGTCATCCGCTCAATGCCCTTCGGCTTGTTGATCTTGACGTTGCCGAATTCTGTCAGCTTGCGGGCGGTGCCCTTGTCCTTATTGGCCCACAAAAGCCAAGGGCCGGGGCGTGGGCGGTCGAGCGAAAAGTCGGTGCCGATACCGACGTGATCTTCACCGACGAGATCGATAATGTAGGCCATGGCATCGAGATAGTCTTCGACAGTCGCGTCATTTCCAGCTGCGAGGCCCGGGGCAAAAAGGCTGACGCCGATCAGGCCTCCCTTTTCGGCGCAGGCCAAAAAAAGATCGTCCGGCTTGTTGCGCTTCACATCACGCAATGCACGCGGAAGAATATGTGAAATACACACCGGCGATTTCGATTGCGCAATGACATCCGCCGATGTCTTGTCGCCCACATGGCTGAGATCGCACAACACACCGACGCGGTTCATTTCCGACAGCACTTCCTTGCCGAAGCCTGTCAGGCCGCTATCGACCTCTTCCAAATATCCGGCACCGGAATAGTTCTGGGTATTATATGTCATCTGCATGATGCCAACGCCGAGATCCTTGAAGATTTCGACGTAATCCAGCTTGTCTTCCAGTGGCGACGTGTTCTGCCAGCCGATGATGATGCCGGTCTTACCCTCGGCCTTCGCCGCATGAATATCGGCGACGGAGCGAACGGGGCGCAGAATGTCGTCATTCTCGCGGATAAAGCGCTTCCATTCCGAGACATATGCGATGCCTTCGCGGAAATTTTCCCAGAGCAGGGAGGAGACATTGACGGCGGTCAAACCACCGGCGCGCATTTCTTCGAATATCTCGCGGCTCCACTGGCAGGTCTGCAAGCCATCAACGATGATCGCCTTGTCGTGCAATTGCGTATCGGTCATTCGGCCAGTTCCTTCAATGTTTCGTTCTTCTGCTTGATGGCTTTGAGTGCCCGGTCAACGAAATCGAGGCGGTCCTGCCCCCAGAACAATTCCTTGCCCAGCACGTAAGTCGGCGTTCCAAAAATGCCGAGCCGTTCCGCTTCCGCCAGATTGCCGTTCCATTCAGCCACGATGGCTTCAGGCTGCTCTTCAACGATGAGCTTGACGGCAGCGCATCCCAAAGTTTCCTGCCCGATCTCCTGCAGCGTGACAATATCGGCGATATCGCGGTTTTCAGCCCAGAGTGCCTGTTGCACGGCAAAGGAAAATGAAATGGCATCCAGCCCGGCATTCTGAAGCGCGATGACGGCCTGGGCGGCGAGTTCGATCGTGCGGCACGGATAGAATTTTGGTTTCAGGTTCAGCGGAATGTCTAGATATTCCCGCCAGCGCCGCAACTCGACATCATGATAGGCCTGTCGCGCATCCGGGCGTTTTCTCAGCGGAATACCGCCATTCGCCTCGATAATGCGAATGGGCCGAAGTTTGATCTTCGCACCATTGTCTCGCGCAACGGCTGCCGCCTTCTGCGCGCCAAAATAGGCCCATGGTGAAGAAATGCCGTAGAAAATCTGGAGTGTCGGCTTGGTATCATCCATTTGCACGGTTTATCTCCTGAAGCTGATCCGCATCGCTCCACTCGTCGCCAAACAGTTCCGGCGTTTCGAAATTGGTGAAGCGATCCAGATGGTAAGCGCGGTCTTCCACAAAAAGAGAGCGCGCAATGCCGGTGGAAAGGCGGGCGGCGCCATCGCTGATCGATGGAATGCCGCTGGTGATTTTTCCGTGCGATGGCACGGCGGGATAGGCAAAACAGAATATGTTGGACACTGCACGGGCGGTTTCTGCCTCCACACCGGGCTTGGCCAAAAACTCGTACGAAGGGCCGAGATAAGGCATCGAACCCATGCCCTCATGTTCCCAGCCCAGCGGCGGCGAATAGGCATCGCGCCAGAGCTGGATTGTGTCCGCAAGCATCGCAAATTCAGGACGCCTGCTAAAATCGACGGAAAAGCCGGTGGCAAAAATCACGAGGTCCGTTTCGTAACGTCCCTTCGGTGTTACGACCGATACGCTGTGTCCATTGTCCGCAAGGTCTTTGATGGGACTTGCCAGATGGAAGAAAGCGTTGGGATGTTTGGAAACGCGCAGCACACTGTGGCGGGGAGGGGGAATCTGCGCCCTTTCGCCCGCGACCATATAGGTCCATTTATCTGCATCCGGCAAGCCGACATAACCTTGCGTCATGCCCTGGCTACCGACACCAGTGAATTTGTCGATGCGGGGAATATCGGCGCGACGAATGAAGATATCCACGCGAGACGCACCAGCCTCAAGCGCTGCTGCGGCATTATCCATGGCAGAAGCACCGGCACCCACGACGGAAACGCGCTTTCCTTTGAATTCCGCGCTGTCGATCAAGTCAGCGCCATGACGAATGAAACGTGATGGCACGCGACCCGCGACCTCTGGCATGGTCGGTGCGCCTAAGCCATCAAGGCCGGTGGCCAGCACGACACGGCGGGCGAGAACGTCTTTCACCGTTTCGCCATTTCGAAACGACAGGGAAATCAACCCGTCATCACGACGCTGCATGGTCTGGAGGGCGCTATCGTTCACGACACTCAAAGACAGAACCCGCCGGTACCAGACAAGGTAGTCCATCCACATTGTGCGCGGAATAAGCCCCATATCGTGGTAGGCCTGGGCGCCATATTGGGCTTCAAACCAGGCTCTGAAGGTCAAGGACGGAATACCCAAAGCCGGGCCTGCGGCTTCCTTGCGGGTGCGCAGGGTTTCCATGCGGGCAAACGTCACCCACGGTCCTTCGCGGCCTTCCGAGGCACGGTCGAAAGCGCAGGCATTTTCGATGCCCAGTTTTTTCAGCGCCGCAAGGGTGACGAGGCCGCAGAGACCGGCGCCGATGACAGCGACATCGAGCACAGTCTGACCGTTGGAGGTAAGCGCAGGCATCCATGTTTTTGGCGGCAGGTTCAGCCACAGAAGATCGAGTTGAAGCCGCTCTTCGAGAGCTTCCAATGAGTCCGGACGCTGGTTTTCAAGGGTTGTCACCCTGAGGCCTCATTATTCGTAAATTGCATTATGATGATGGTATGATGGCTTTATTGGAATGTAAATGAAAGATTTGGTGAAGAAATATACTCGAAACGATGTTGCGTAAAAAATGCTCAAAGTAGTTTAATATGCTTCAACGCGGCCCTGAACTGAAAACCATTCCTACTTCAAAATTTAAGGCAGGGGATAATTCGTTATCTGTCTGGACGTGGACATAAAAAAAGGCGGCCCGTCATGACCGCCTTTCTGCCACTACTGTCCGGTTTAAATCTGTAGACACGGCGCACGGTGTTGATTCTACTCGTATTCAAGCGTTTGGCGACGAT